>NZ_LN997848.1:4295714-4635000 GCF_001511835.1 Magnetospirillum sp. XM-1 | reverse complement strand
GTGGGGTCGTAAGTTCAAATCTTACCGGGCCCACCATCCGATCCGTCTGATGCGCCTTCCGAGCCAAATCCCAAAAGGGGCCATAGCTCAGTTGGGAGAGCGCGTGCTTTGCAAGCATGAGGTCGTCGGTTCGATCCCGTCTGGCTCCACCATTACCTTGGTGTCGAGCTTAGGGAATTCATTCGAGGTTGTCTCAGATACGCCGGAAGCCGATCTTCTGGCCTGGCCGAACCCTTTACGGGTTTCGCCTGCTCTATCTCATCGTGAATAGGTTTTTCTGATCTGGCGTGCGCCGGATGCTGCTAGTCAAGGCAGCGTGAAAGCGCACACTGAATTAGTATCTTCGCTGAACATCAAGTGTTTCATGCGTCGGGCTTGTCCCTGCGTATGGAGCGATCAAGCGTCAAAAGGGCATTTCGTGGATGCCTTGGCACTGAGAGGCGATGAAGGACGTGGCACTCTGCGAAAAGCCACGGGGAGCCGAGAGCAGGCTTTGATCCGTGGATATCCGAATGGGGAAACCCCACCGTAAGGTGATCCCACACTGAATACATAGGTGTGGGAGGCGAACCGGGCGAACTGAAACATCTAAGTAGCCCGAGGAAAGGACATCAACCGAGACTCCGCTAGTAGTGGCGAGCGAACGCGGACCAGCCCAGTGATGTTGTGTACATAATCTGAACCGTCTGGAAAGTCGGGCCATAGAGCGTGATAGCCGCTTAAGAGTAAACCGCACAGCATCCTCGAGTAAGGCGGGACACGTGAAATCCTGTCTGAACATGGGGGGACCACCCTCCAAGGCTAAGTACTCCTCAGTGACCGATAGCGAACTAGTACCGTGAGGGAAAGGTGAAAAGCACCCCGACAAGGGGAGTGAAATAGTACCTGAAACGGAATGCCTACAAGCAGTCGGAGCCCCCTTGAGGGGTGACGGCGTACCTTTTGTATAATGGGTCAGCGAGTTAGTGTATGCAGCAAGCTTAAGCCGGTAGGCGTAGGCGCAGCGAAAGCGAGTCTGAATAGGGCGACGAGTTGCATGCATTAGACCCGAAACCGGGTGATCTAGCCATGGGCAGGTTGAAGGTGGGGTAACACCCACTGGAGGACCGAACTCACGTCTGTTGAAAAAGACGGAGATGACCTGTGGTTAGGGGTGAAAGGCCAATCAAACTCGGAAATAGCTGGTTCTCCGCGAAAGCTATTTAGGTAGCGCCTCGGACGAATACCTACGGGGGTAGAGCACTGGATGGGCTAGGGGGTCCCAAAGACCTACCAAACCTAACCAAACTCCGAATACCGTAGAGTACTATCCGGGAGACAGACGGTGGGTGCTAAGGTCCATCGTCAAAAGGGAAACAGCCCAGACCGCCAGCTAAGGTCCCCAAGTCATGGCTAAGTGGGAAAGGATGTAAGACGGCCAAAACAACCAGGAGGTTGGCTTAGAAGCAGCCATCCTTTAAAGAAAGCGTAATAGCTCACTGGTCTAATAGCTGTCTCGCGCCGAAAATGTACCGGGGCTCAAGCCATGCACCGAAGCTGCGGGTGTGCAGCAATGCACGCGGTAGCGGAGCGTTCCGTAAGCCTGCGAAGGCGTCATCGTGAGAGGCGCTGGAGGTATCGGAAGTGAGAATGCTGACATGAGTAGCGACAAACAGTGTGAGAAACACTGTCGCCGAAAGTCCAAGGGTTCCTGCGCAAGGCTAATCCGCGCAGGGTAAGCCGGCCCCTAAGGCGAGGGCGAAAGCCGTAGTCGATGGGAACCACGTTAATATTCGTGGGCCTGCTGGAAGTGACGGCCTCCGTGTATCGTATCCTCTTATCGGATTGAGGGTGCGGTGAAGGGGGTCCAGGAAATAACTCCAGCGTATAGACCGTACCCTAAACCGACACAGGTGGACTGGTAGAGTATACCAAGGCGCTTGAGAGAACGATGTTGAAGGAACTAGGCAAATTGACCCCGTAACTTCGGGATAAGGGGTACCTCTCTTTGCGCAAGCAGAGGGGGGTGGCACAGACCAGGGGGTGGCGACTGTTTACTAAAAACACAGGGCTCTGCGAAGTCGAAAGACGACGTATAGGGTCTGACGCCTGCCCGGTGCCGGAAGGTTAAAAGGAGGGGTGCAAGCTCTGAATTGAAGCCCCGGTAAACGGCGGCCGTAACTATAACGGTCCTAAGGTAGCGAAATTCCTTGTCGGGTAAGTTCCGACCTGCACGAATGGCGTAACGACTTCCCCGCTGTCTCCAACATCGACTCAGCGAAATTGAATTCTCCGTGAAGATGCGGAGTACCCGTGGCTAGACGGAAAGACCCCGTGCACCTTTACTACAGCTTTGCAGTGGTACTAGGATGTGGATGTGTAGGATAGGTGGGAGCCTATGAAGCACTGGCGCCAGCCGGTGTGGAGGCAACCTTGAAATACCACCCTTCTGCTTCCTGGTATCTAACCGCGCCCCGTGAACCCGGGGCCGGGACCCTGCATGGCGGGTAGTTTGACTGGGGCGGTCGCCTCCCAAAGAGTAACGGAGGCGCGCGATGGTGGGCTCAGGCTGGTCGGAAATCAGCTGTCGAGTGCAATGGCATAAGCCCGCCTGACTGCGAGACAAACAAGTCGAGCAGAGACGAAAGTCGGTCATAGTGATCCGGTGGTCCCGCGTGGAAGGGCCATCGCTCAACGGATAAAAGGTACGCCGGGGATAACAGGCTGATCTCCCCCAAGAGTCCACATCGACGGGGAGGTTTGGCACCTCGATGTCGGCTCATCACATCCTGGGGCTGGAGCAGGTCCCAAGGGTTCGGCTGTTCGCCGATTAAAGTGGTACGTGAGCTGGGTTTAGAACGTCGTGAGACAGTTCGGTCCCTATCTACCATGGGTGTTGGAAACTTGAGAGGACCTGTCCCTAGTACGAGAGGACCGGGATGGACGCACCTCTAGTGTACCGGTTGTCGCGCCAGCGGCATCGCCGGGTAGCCATGTGCGGACGAGATAACCGCTGAATGCATCTAAGCGGGAAGCTCCCCTCAAAACTAGGTTTCCCTATCAGAGCCGTGGAAGACCACCACGTTGATAGGCAGCATGTGGAAGCGTGGTAACACGTGAAGCTAAGCTGTACTAATCGCTCGATCGGCTTGATCGCCCATGCGTAGCGGCAAGCCCGACACAAGAAACACTTGAAACGTGCACAGGTACTAATCCCAGATCAGATCTTCGTTTCCTTCGACGACCAGGTGGTCATAGCGAGGGCCCTCCACCCGATCCCATCCCGAACTCGGACGTGAAACCCCTCTGCGCCGATGGTACTGTGTCTTAAGGCACGGGAGAGTAGGACGCTGCCTGGTCTTCCAAGGAAACGAACAAAACCTAACACGATGAATACACCGGCCCCATAAAGGCCGGTGTAAACGTTTTACGGCCAGTCCATCGGCCAACACCTTGCCGCGGGGTGGAGCAGCCCGGTAGCTCGTCAGGCTCATAACCTGAAGGTCGCAGGTTCAAATCCTGCCCCCGCAACCAAATACAAAACGCCGCCAGATCACACATCTGGCGGCGTTTCGCTTTTCTGGCCACAGACCGTCCGCCAGGAGCGGGTAAGCATGGGGTAAGCGCAACGGTGCAAGCTCCCACACGCTTGGACTATTCAAAACGCTCGTTGCGATCCTCAAGATCGCGCCGCCAGCTCTCGGCGGTTGCCCGAAGCCCGATCGCCATTCTGCGGGCCCAATCGGCCACCTCAGGGGAGGGATGGGTGAATAGAGCGGTTCGCGATCTAACGGAATCGCAGGGGATTCACAGGCGCGGCTAATCGTGATTCACTTCCTGTGGAGGTGGCCCACGATGACTCGACCTTTATCCGTAGATCTGCGCGACCGTGTTGCGCGATATGTTCTGGCTGGCCATTCGCGCCGACAGGCGGCCAGTGTCTTCAATATCTCGGTGAGCTCGGCGGTACGCTATGTGGCGCAATATCTGTCGAGTGGGACGGTGGCGCCAAAGCGGCAAGGCGGTGATCGGCGCAGTAAATTGGGCGACCATCGGGCCTATGTGCTGCTGCGTGTTAAGCAGGTTCCGGATATCTCGCTGGCCGATTTAACCAAAGAACTGGCCGAGCGGGGCGTTCAAATCCATCTTTCCAACCTTGCCCGGTTTCTCCGGGCACAGGGGCTGACCTATAAAAAAAACTTTGGTCGCGTCCGAGCAGATGAGGCCGGACGTCCGGTTGCTGCGCGAGGAGTGGATTAAAGGCCGCCAACCGCTGATGCGGCGTCAGGCCCATCGCCTGGTGTTCCTCGACGAGACCGGAACCAATACCAAAATGACCCGTCTGCGGGGCCGCTCACCCAAAGGGGCGCGGTTGAAAGCCGCTGTGCCCTTCGGACATTGGAAGACGGAAACATTCATCGCCGGGCTGCGTCATGATGGCTTGGTGGCGCCCTTTGTCATCAATTGCCCGATGAACCGGAAGATGTTCGAGGCCTATATCGAGACCCAACTGGCCCCAACCCTGGAGCCGGGCGACGTCGTGATCCTCGACAATCTCTCAGCTCACAAAAGTCCTCGGGCAGAACGGATCATCCAAGATCGTGGTGCCTTCATGCTGTTCTTGCCGCCGTATTCCCCCGACCTCAATCCCATCGAAATGGCCTTCTCGAAGCTCAAGGCACACCTCAGAAAAACGGCTGCCAGGACCATTCAGGACCTATGGGACGCCATCGGCCGAATCTGCGATCTCTACGAACCTCAAGAGTGCCGAAATTTCTTCAAGGCTGCCGGATATGAACCAGTGTGATCGCGAATTGCTCTAGTGCTTCAATCCCCTTGGCGCGGGCATCATGGGTCGCTACGAGTTCATTCAGCATTCCGGTCGAAGGACCGAGATTGTCGGCCATGGCGGCCAGCACCGGCCCGCGCTCCGACATGCCGTCGATCAGGTGCAGCATGACAGGGGCTGGGGCATGGTCCTTGTCAAAAAGCCGCACAAGACCGGCGACCAGAGGATATCGTTCCGTGGGGTCGATATTCGCCCAAGACAGGAGGGTTTTGTCGGGAACCCGGTTCAGTGGGGTATCCTCGTCCGCATCGTAATCCCAGAGCAGACGCTCTCCATAGCGATTCTGGCTCAGCAACAGAGTATCGAGAACGACATGGGGCTGGGTCTCGAGAAGGGCGCCGATCAGGTGGGGATAATCGAAGCGGCCGATCTTGAATTCGGCCGCAGCTTGGGCGATGGTCCGGGCCAGGGCCGCCGCGCTGTCCGTCCCATTGGAGCCGGCAAGGCATCCGCTGACGATACGAGACAGGGCATGATCACAATCCCGGTCGCGGTTCTTCTCGATCCGCCATTCGAGAATGAATTTGCGCCCGAAGGCCTTCAGGGCTTCCGAGGGGGGAGATTGGGAGTCATCAACGAGGAACAACAATTGATCGGCGGCGGCCTCCGGACCACCATCCGGTAGGGCAGAGATTGCCTCGATCAGTTGGATGAGCAGATGGTTGGTTTCGTCCCTGCCATCGGATTTCAGGACAAGGTTACGGAATCGCCAGGCGGGAATAGCGCCGCTCTTCACCGTCGCGATCACCCGGCGCAGTCCTGCCGGGGCAAAGCCGACAATGTTCTGAAGATAGGGAAGGCCGATGGACAGTTCCGGGGTGGCGGCCATCTGATCCATGAACTGGTCGGTCAGTTCGGGGCGGTTCTCCGCCAGGCCGGCAAGGTAACCACCCAGAAGGCCGAAATTCCGTTGATCGGGCGGCAAGGCGGCAAGGGCCGAAACCATGTCGTGCCAAGCGGGCTCGGCAGCTTTGGTGGCTCGCGCCAATCCCCGTCCCAGATGAAATGGGTTGCCTTCCTTGGCGGCGAGGAGGTGGGGCAGCACGTGTTTAAAAGCTTTGCCGTCCCCCGCCAACTCTGCGCCCAATTGTTCGATTAGCAGCCAAAGACGGTCCCAGGGGCGTTGGTCGCCTTCCCGTTCCTCCGCGTCGATGATGGTCCAGGTGGAGGAAAGCCCATAGGCGAGAACCCGTTCTTCCAGCGTGTGCGGGGCCAGATCATCAGCCAACTGCTGGAGGCGGGACATGTCGCCACCCTTTTCCTCCTGATACCGCAATACCTTCTGGGTGGCGAGCCAGCCTTCGGCCCAGAATTCCTGTGCCGACAGTCGGCGGCATAGGGGCTCCAGCAAGTCCGGGATTCCCCATTTCAACCGCCACAGGCCTCGGAAATGCCTGGCCAGCGCAGAACGGCACCAATCGGCCTGCCCGCCGGCGGCTACGGCTTCCAGGCGTGCGAAGGCTTCCGCGTACCAGCCGCGAATGGCGTCATCGTTCGGAGGGCGCCACCCCCAACAGCGCGAGTGGCCGCCGAATTCCAGATGATACGGAATGTCGAAATTTCCCGCTTTCAGCATGGCATCCAAGGCCTGCCTCGCAGAGGCTTCCTGGGAGGGATCGGCCAGCAACTGGTCAAGGACCCGAAGCCGCTGATCCAAATCGGCCATGGTGCCGGAGTAGTTGACCTGGAACAGCAGTTTCAATGCGCGGAGGGCGGCATTCTTATCGTCGGGTTTGACGGACAGGAAGCGGGCCAGGGCAAGGGCTGCCTGTTCGAACATGTGCGGCTCATAGGCGAGCGCCGACAGCACTCGAATGGCATCGTCCCGTTGCCAGTTGTCCGCCTGCAGCAGACGACCCGCCTCCGGCGAGGCCAGGGCGCGCTGGATCATGGTCAGAACCTGATCGGCCGCCACTGGGGCGAGCAGGCGAACCAGCTTCCAATCTTCCCCATCCATGGCCAGGGCATCCCCCAGCCAACCACCGGGCGCCAACCATCCGGCGACGATGCTCTTGGCCTCGTCGCTCTTGTGCAGGAAGCTCAGACGGCGGACGAAGGAGGTCCGCAGGCGCGGATGGTTGATCAGGGTCGGGACGACCTGCTTAAGGCTGGTGTTCTCCAGGGCCCACACTGCCAGGCGGTTGGCCAGGACGTGAGGCAGCACGGCGCGCCAATCACCACGCTTCTGCACCAGCCGGCGGCGCAGCAGCGTGGCGACGTAGCGGTAAAGATCCTCCACATCCATGCGCGCCAGGCCGGCCAGGATCGGCAATTCGGCATCCGCCTCGTCCCGCTTTTCCACGTCGAAGGAATAGACCAGGGAGCAGATTTCCGCAGCCCTCTGCATGGGGGCGTTCTGGTCCGCTTGATCGCGTTGCCAGAACAGGCGCTTGAATAACTCGCTATCCTTCAAGGTCGATAGCGAGTCCCCAGGGGCAGCGTCAGCCATGGCCAGGGCCAGACGGGAATTATTTCCGGCCAACTCGGTGATGCGGCGACGATCCAATTGCGACAGCAGGGGGTAACGGGCTGCCAGCAGGCGCTCGATCACCTCGGGCGAGGCGGTGTCCAGACGGAAGACCTCCGTTCCCTCGGAATCTCCGTCGCTAATGTCGTATTCGACGGTCAGCAGGCTGATGTGGCCACCGGCACCGCGCACTTGGTCCGCGAGGGATTTGTGGGTGGTGGGAGGGCAATTGTCGATCACCAGCACTATCGGCCGGTCCTGGGCTGCAAGGCGGGGAATGATCTCTTGCGGGGCGGGATTGGGCGAGTCGCCGAGATCGGTGTAAACAGCGAGATCCTCGGCCAGTGGATCGTCCCCGATGCTCCGGTCGAACAGGGCTTCGGCCAGCCGCGTCTTGCCCGTACCCGACAGGCCGATCAGTCGTACGACCCCTTTGGGCCGGCGTAGAATGCTCCGCAGCCGGGCGATACCGGTCTCCGCGTCAAGGGGATGGTCCGAGCGGCGGCTATCGGTGATGAGTGCCTTGTCGTCCTTCAGAAAGACTTCGGTCTTCCCGGCAGCCGGATGGGACCAGTTGCCCCAGGGCTTCCAGCAGCTCAGGGGCTGGCCGAGCACTTGGCGGACCCATAGGGCAACGCCGGGATGATCGTTCACCCATCCGGCCACGCGGGGCCCGTCGTAGAAATCGAGAACCGGCGCCTTGACGTCGCCCATGGCGGCCTTCATGGCGTCGATGCGTTCGCCAAGGTCGCTGTCCGTGGCGGAGGCCTTGCCGCTGACGATGACATAGGCGCCTTCGGCTTCGCCCAAGGCCTGGACGGATGGATAGAGCTTGCCCTTGAGGTGCATGGCATTGGCGACCTTGCCGGCGGTGATGTTGGTCCGCTTGGCCTGGAAGCCGGTCTTGGGCCTTGGAATGAAGTCGAGGGCGGGTGCGCCGTCCGCCAGGGTGACCCGCCCGTCGATGCCGCCATCGGGGGTATCCTGGTCGCCGCCAAAGGTGAGCGCCGATAGCGGCAACCCATGGCGGCGCAGTTCGGCCGCGCACAGGCGCCGGATCAGCTCCCGCAGCTGCGTATCATCCAGGGCGGCGATGTGGGTGGCGTCGATGTCGAACAATGCGGGGCTCATTCAGCAATTGCGGGAGTCATCATGCCCGAGGCGCTTTTAGATTCCAGAAGAATTTCCCGAAAAAGAAGCTGTGTGGCGGGCATATAACACCAATCTAGTAGATAATAGAAAAAACTGTTGACGCCTCTGATGCCTTTGCTAGGGTCGGCGGGACGGTTTGGTTTTCTGCGGAAGGATTGTGGCGGAATGTCTTCTCGCACGGGCTTCGAACACCGGTCCAGCGGCGGGCCGACCCTTGGCGATACGCTGGGCTGGGTCGCCCGCTATTATCCCGGCAAGGCGGCCCTAATCGCCTGGGAGGGCGGCGAGCGCCGGGTGTGGAGCTATGGCGAGCTTGACCGCGAGGTGAACCGCCATGCCCGTGTCCTGCTGGATCTGGGCGTCTCGCGGGGCGACGTGGTTGCCGCCTTCCTCTACAACACGCCCAGCTTCGTCTTCGTCCTGCTGGCGGCGGCGCGGATCGGCGCCATCTTCAATCCCATCAACTACCGTCTGGCGGCGCAGGAACTGGCGTTCATCCTGGAGGATGGCGGCGCCAAGGTGGTGCTGTTCGAGCATGAGGGCGGCGACGTGGTGGCCAAGGCGCGCGCCTTGGATCCGGCCAACCGGCAGTGGATCTATGCCGATCCCGGCGACGTGCCGGACGGCAGCCATTCCCTGGCGGCGTTGCTGGATTTCGAAGGGGAATTGCCGCCTGACGTAGCGGTGGACGAGAACGATCCCTGCATCCTGATGTACACCAGCGGTACCACCGGCCGGCCCAAGGGGGTGCTGCACACCCATCGAGCCAAGCTGGCCCACAACGCCCTGATGCATCAGGCCATGGGGCTGGTCCATCACGATGTGGGCCTGGCGCTGGCGCCTTTGAATCATACGGCGGAACTGCACACCAGTTTCCTGCCGCGTCTGCAACTGGGGGCCACCCAGGTTCTGTTGCGGCGCTTCGACGCCGCCGAGGCGCTCCGCCTGATCGAGGCGGAGAAGGTAAGCCATTTCTTCGCCGCGCCCACCATGATCAACATGCTACTGTATCACCCCGATCTGGGACGGCGCGACCTGTCGTCGATCCGTCTGGTGGAATATGGCGGCGCCTCCATGGCCCCCCACCTGATCCGCGAATGGGATGCCAAGGTGGGTGCCGGCCTGGTCCAGGTCTACGGCACCACCGAGATGGGGCCCTGCATGTCGGTGCTGGGGCCTGCCGAGCAACTGAGCCTCGCCGGTTCGGCCGGGCGTCCGGCCGTGGGCCACGATCTGGTGGTGGCGCGCCTCACCGATGACGGCTCGCCCACCGATCCCGCCAATCCCGCCGCACCGGGAGAGGTCGGCGAAATCCTGGTGCGCGGTCCCTGCATGATGGGCGGCTATCTCAACCGCCCCGAGGCCAACCAGCGCGCCCTGGCCTTCGGTTGGTACCACACCGGCGACCTGGGCGAACTGGACGGCAACGGCGTCCTGTGGATCAGGGACCGCATCGACCACATGATCAATTCGGGAGCCGAGAACGTCTATCCGCGCGAGGTGGAGGACGCCCTGATCGCCCATCCCGACGTGGTCGAGGTGGCGGTGGTGGGGGAGGCCGATCCCGTCTGGGGCCAAGTGGTGGCGGCCCATGTGGTGGCCAAGCTATCGGCAAGCCTGTCGCCGGAGATCCTGGACCACTTCCTGGTGGAAGGGGATCGGCTGGCCCATTACAAACGGCCGCGCCGCTATCATCTGGTCCCGGATCTGCCCAAGACCACCAGCGGCAAGATCCAGAAGCATCTCCTGCATCCCGGGGCCTGAGCCATGAGCGACAGCCGTTTCCGTCTTCCCCGAACCTTCGGGTTCGATACGCTGGGCCTGCATGCGGGCCAGCATCCCGATCCGGTTCACCGCGCCCGCGCGGTGCCCATCTACCAGACCACCTCCTACGTCTTCGCCGATGCCGACCATGCGGCGGCGCTGTTCGACCTGGAACAGCCGGGCCATCTTTATACCCGCATCTCCAACCCCACTACGGCGGTGCTGGAGGAGCGCATCGCGGCGCTGGAGGGAGGCGTGGGCGCGGTGGCCACCGCCTCGGGACAGGCGGCGCTGCATCTGGCCATCGCCACCCTGATGGGCCAGGGCGGCCACATCGTCGCCTCGGCCTCGCTCTATGGCGGCACCGTCAACATGCTGCTCCATACCCTGCCGCGTTTCGGCATCACCACCACCCTGGTCAAGCCCCGCGACCTCGAGGGGTTCAAGGCCGCCATCCGGCCCGAGACGCGCCTGGTCCTGGGCGAGACCATCGGCAATCCCGGCCTCGAGGTTCTCGACATTCCCGCCCTGGCGGAGATCGCCCATGGGGCCGGATTGCCGCTGATGATCGACAATACCTTCGCCACGCCCGCTCTGTGCCGGCCGCTGGATCTGGGGGCCGATCTGGTCATGCATTCGCTCACCAAGTGGATCGGCGGCCACGGCACCTCTATCGGCGGCATCATCGTGGACGGCGGCCGCTTCGACTGGCGCGCCTCGGGCAAGTTCCCCACCCTGACCGAGCCCTATGCCGGCTATCACGGACTGGTATTCGACGAGCAGTTCGGCCCCGCCGCCTTCGTCACGCGGGCGCGGACCGAGGGCCTGCGCGATTTCGGCGCCTGCCTGTCGCCCACCAACGCCTTCAATCTGCTGCAAGGCGTGGAGACCCTGGGCCTGCGCATGGCCCGCCATGTGGAGAATACCGCCAAGGTGATCGATTTCCTGACGGCCAGCCCGTCGGTGGCCTGGGTTACCCATCCCACCCGGCCCGACCATCCCGACCACCCTCTGGCCAGACGCCTGCTGCCCAAGGGGGCCGGCTCCATCGTCAGCTTCGGGGTCAGGGGTGATCTTACCGCCAAGTCTTTCGGCAAGGTTCTTGAGGAACCGGTCAACGAGCCGCCGCGCCTGCCGTACCGGTGTGGAACGTCGTTGCTGGGAATGCCGGACGAGGTTGTGGCGAGGCGAGGTGCCGCGTGGACGGAGATGGAGCGCCGCCATATCGCCTGGGTGCGGGCTCATCTGATGCCGCGCCCGGAATGGCTCCGGTGGGCCGAGCGTCTGGAGATGGCTCATGCCCGGACGGCGGAACTGAATGCGCCGGGTTCACGGTTGGAGACGGTCTTCACGGCTCTGGTCGAAGCGGATCAGTCCCGGCCCATGGCGGAGGTCATCATCCTCGACTGGACCAAAAAGCGCTAAACACCCCCCAGGGCATTTTCTCGCCTTGCCAGTCCCTTTCCGCCGCGTGCCAGATAGTTCTCGCGGCGTGTCAGTGCCATTTTGGCGTTTGCCAGAGCAAGGGGGCGGAAAAACTCCAGAAAGTCAGGCCGGGACGATGCACGGCCCTTGTATTTCTGACGCAATCACCAAGAAGCAAGTTCAGCAGGTATAGCAATTTGTCGGACAAAGCGGCGTGTCCGCCGATTATCGCCGCTCCTTGGCGTGGTCCCACTCGTGGCCCTGGATGGTGTAGCCCCTGATGGTGACGCCCCGGCTCAGTTCCCGCCAGGTCAGCCCGGTTTCCCAGGTGCCGAACACACCGATCTTGATGCGTGTCGGATCGCCGGGATGGCGTCCCAGGACGATCTGCTGGTTTTCCATGGTCCGCCAGTCGGAATCGGACCGGCAGAGGGCGAGGGTGTTGGCGGTCAGGTCGCAATAGAACACGATCTTCCTGGGCCCTACTGCCTGGACATAGAAGCGCGGCGGGATGGGGCCGGCGCCTCCTTGGCCCGCGGCATGGCTGGCGTTCAGGGCCGGAGTGCCGGCGCAGACAGAACCCAGGGCGATTATCGCCACGACCAGAGGCCTCCAGCGGGCATCCATGCTCAACCACTCCCCCAATCCGCAAATAGGCCAATTCGTCCTATTATGCCAATCTGCCCTATTTCCTGTCCATCACCTGGAGGTGGTGGTGGGGATCAGGGACAAATACGATCCGGCCTAGCCGTCATTTGCGGCTTATGCGTTAGCCGACATTTTGTCGGACAGACGGGTGGTTCGCGCGCCCCTAGAATGACGTCCATGAACCTGGACGACGATGATCTCTGGCGTCTCAAGATGGGCCGTTTCTCCGATGTGGAGGAGAGGCTATATGCACGGCTGTTCCGCTTGGGTCGGTCTCGGAGCGATGGCCTGAGTTCCCGGGCGCTGGCTTGGCGGACGCGCCATGTTGATGGGGCTTGGCGTCTCAATCGGGGACCTCAGGCGGTGGTCAAGGCGGCGGGATCACGTAAGAGCCGGGCGGGGGGGCGGGCTTGCGTCCGCTATGTCGCCCGCCTGCGGGATGGTGATCGTGATCAGGTTCCGCTGTTCGACGAATTCGGGCGGGAACTGGCTGGAGACCGGGTCTTCAAGGTGTTGGAGTCCTGGGATCTGGAGCCTGATGGCGACAACCTGTCGGCACAGGCGCGGCGGGGAGGGGAGGGCAGCCTTCCCGAACGCCGGCGCCTTCGCACTGTGCAGGCCTGGCATTTCGTCCTCTCCATCACAACCGAGCCGGATCGCGATGTGACGGAACCGCTGGCCCGTGCAGCGGCGACCACGATCGATGCGCTGTTCACCCGGCAGGGGTATCGGGTGATCTGGGCCCTGCACCGCGACCACCCGGAGCGCCCCCATGTCCATGCGGTGGTCAAGGCGGTGTCGGAGACTGGTGCCCGCCTGCGCTGCGATATCCATGGCGACCTGTTCGACACCATGCGCAGCGAGTTTGCCACCAACCTGTCCGCCGCAGGATTGCCTTTCCAGGCAGCCCGGCGGGAAGACCGCTCCGATCTCCGTGCCCAGGTGATGAAAGGGGAGGTTCCTCTGCGGCCTTGGCGGCGGCGGGCCACGCGGGGGGATCTGGTGTGGCGGGCGCCCGGATGGTTCGCCCTGTTCGGTGAGGATTACGTCGAGCGTTTGAAGCGGGGCGACCAGACCTCATCCCACGAATCCGTGATCGGTCGGTTGTGGCGGAAACTGGCGGTCCGGCCGGATGCGCCGTCCCCGGTGCCTGCGGCGTTGGCCGTGGCTTATCCGTTGTTCCAGAAGGTCTACCTCAATCCCCATGGCGTCCTGGCGGCATCTGGCCGCCGAGGGCGGAACTGCCGCGCCTACCCGCCGTCTGGCGGAATGGTATGTCCGCCACAGGCCGGAGGTGTTCGGCGAGTTGCTTCCCGGTGTGCGACCTAACGGGGACTTGGCTCTTCAACTGCGCAAGGTCGTTCTACCCTCCGTCGAAGCCGCACCCATGATGCCGTCGCCGAATCCGGCACTGGTGGCGGAGCTTGTCCGGATTCGCTGGCGGCGGCGGGTGGTCCGCGATCGCCGCCGGGTCATCGGCAGCCTGCTCCGGCTGGCCGGAATTGCCCGGTCGCGCCTGGGAGAGGATTTGGCGCGACGAGTGGTGCGGCGTGTCCTTGGCGCGGCGGAGACTCCCATCGGTCCCATGCCGCTCCACACACGGGGCGGCGTGCTTTCTCCCGCTCCTCTCCGTCCGGTCGGGGATTGCGGAGACGGCGGGGCACATCCGTCCCCGGCCCCTCGTCCCGATCCCGTGATTTCCCCAACACCTTCGGCAAGGCCGATCAAACCACCGTCAACGCGGCGGCCCGGGCGGGGTGGAGCCGAACGCTAACCCGGTTGTTGTTCTCCCCTGGTCGAACGCCTATCCTCATGACAGGAACAAGAGGGACTTGGCATGGCCGATCCATCGATGCTGCCCCAGGCTCTGGAGGCCTTCACCACCGCCGTGGCTCGCCGCGAGGGTGAATGGTTCCGTTCGGCCATCTTGTTCGGCAGTCACGCGCGCGGGGATGCCGGCCGTGACAGCGACGTGGATGTGGCGGTGGTGCTCGACGGCCGGCCGGGGGATGACCTCGACGCCGTCATGGAACTCAGCGAGATCGCCTATGACGTCCTGCTGGACACCGGGGTGCTGATCCAGCCGGTGCCGGTGCGCCAGGACCTGTGGGATCACCCGGAGCGCCATTCCAATCCCCGCCTGCTGGCCAACATCCGGCGCGAAGGGCGGCTGTTGTGAGCTCCTTGCTGGCCAAGGCCGAGCGGGCCGCTTCCTCGGCGCGGGCGCTGCTGGACCTGGGCGATAGCGACGGGGCGTGCAGCCGCGCCTATTACGCCATGTTCGACGCGGCCCGCGCAGCCCTGGCCAGCCGTGGACATGCTCCGGAGTCTACCAAGACCCATGGGGCGGTGCATAGCGCCTTTGCCCTGGAATTCGTCAAGACCGGCCAGGTCCCGCGCGAAATCGGCCGGGCGCTCGGCCAGGTGCAGGACATCCGTCTGCTGGCCGACTATGCCGCCGAGCCGGTGCCCTCGGACAAGGCGGAATGGTCGGTCGTCCAAGCCGCCGCCTTCGTCGCCGCCGTACGGGATTTGCTGTCCTAGCCGTCATTGCCGCGGTTCTTCCAGCACATCCTCCAACCGCGCCAGAAGCATTTTCACCTCCTTCAGGTGCTCTCCCGCCGGGGCGCTGGTCAGCAGGCCGCGCTGCAACGCCGATGCGATGCGGTCGAGATGCAGGGCAATCTCCTTGAGGGCCGGTACCGATGCCCAGGGGCTTTTGCCGCCGGGGTTCTTGACGGCAATCTCGGCCAGGCGCCGGACTACGGCACTTAAGGTCCGGACGCCGAGCAGGGGGCGAAGGTCCAGAAGCCGGCTTCGTAGGCTGCCTCGCCCTCGGCGGTCACCGTGTAGACGGGCGTCAGAATGTCGCGTACTGGAACGCCATCCCGTTGAAATTATCCTGCTGGAGGTGCCCTCGGGTTTCCAGCCAGTGAATATTGGACATGGCGACGACCACGAGACCGATGTCAGGGCTGCTTTCGTTTGCGATGGCACGAAGTTGACCATCCAAATGTGCCGCCATGGCCGATGCACCCTGTTCCCTCGCTGCCCGGTCATTCTCCGGCAAAATTGGGACCAGGGACAGTTTGACCGCCTCTCTCTGTCCGAGGCCGATCGTATGGCGGCTCGGAACGGCGTGAAACGTGTATATGGCCGCGTCACGGCTCCGGCGCTTATCTCTTCCTTAAGCTTCCCGGCGGATAGCCAAACCTCTTGGAGAACGCGCGCACGAAGTGGTTGGTGTGGGTATACCCCAGACGTTCCGCGATGGCTTTTAGTGGAATGTCGCTTTTGATGATGGCGGCATGGGCTTCCTGCAGGCGGCGGTCCGAGATGAACGCCGCGATGGATTGCCCGTATTCCAGCTGGAAATCGTTGCTGAGCGTCCGGGCGGACTTGTTGAACCGCTCGCCCAATTCGCTCAGTGTGGGAATCTTCCCCTCGGTATTCTGCAACAGGCCGTGCAATTCCCGGGCGCGCCGCTGCGAGGCGGAGAGTGAGGGCGGCTCGTCGCGATCCGTTCCCAGGTGGGAAATCAGCGCCGTAAGGTAGTGCAGCGTCCGCGCCTGCGCCGTCAGCCGCTGCAGGGCGCCGGTCAGCCCGGTCGGAATGGCCGTGTGCAGGATGTCCGATATGGCGGTCGGAATGGCCTTGATCAGCACCCGCGGGGCGGGCTGCAGTCCGAGGACCTCGAAGGTCCGATGGGCGCTGGCTCGCCCGATTAGGTATTCCAGCGTCTGTACGCCGATGGTCAAGGCCGTCATGGATCCGCTCGCCGACGCGTCGATCACCGGCGTCACCTTCAGGCGGTCGGCCAAACGGAACAGATCCTGGCCGGGGCTGAAAATGACGTTTGCCGCCGGAACGGATTCGTAATGGATGACCCGACTGCCGCGGGTGATCTGAACCATGAACGAGGTGGATGGAAACGTCCCCTCGACCTCGGCGATTTCGATCAGCTTTCCGAAACCTTCCTGGGAGAACCGATGTTCAGCTCGGAAAATCGTCATCCCCATGGCCAGTTCCAGCCGGGTGATGTTGGCTTGGCCGATTTCCTCGGGAACGGGATAGTAGTGGATGGCCAGGTCGCCGTCCCAAGGGCGCAGGACCACCGCGTCCTCGGCGGTCGGGGCACAGAGCCAGTCGAATTTTAATGTCTCGTACGCAGGCCGCATTTCCCCTCCCCAGCGCAAGGGCCTTTCGAACGAATACGTGGCTGGACAGTTCCTGTCCATAGAGAAGAGACGTTGACGCACCGCACTTCCGAATTTGGTATCAAGTTGTCTCGACTTGGTACTGCATGACAAATGAGGCGCAAGACTCAGGCTGATAAAGTCGGCTGCGAAAAATACCTGTGGCGGGTATTTAGGAGCGGCGGCAATGGCTTTATATAAGAACAATTCAAGGCGTCCCAATCTTGGGTTGATTGCCCTTGAGCCGCGATGGATGTTTGACGGCGCAGCCGCCGTGGATGCCGCCCATGCGGCCCCTGACGCCGCTGCCAAGGCGCTGATTCCCGATGCGCCCGCCCCGGTGGAGGTCAAGGCCGCCGATCCCGCCCGGAACGACGGCAGGAAGGAAGTGGTGTTCGTCGACACCTCGGTGGCCGGCTACAAGACCTTGGAGGCAGCGGTGGGGTCGGGCGTCGAGATCGAGGAGATCGACGCCGGCCAAAGCGGCCTGGCCCAGATCGCCAAATGGGCGGAGACGCATACGGGATACGACAGCATTTCCGTCTTATCCCATGGTTCGGCGGCGACGCTGAATCTGGGAACGGACGCCATCACGGCTTCATCCCTGGCCGATGCGGTGACCCGGGCGGAGTTGGCCGAACTCGGCCATGCGCTGAAGGCCGGAGGCGACCTGCTGCTCTATGGCTGCGATGTGGCCAAGGGCGAGGACGGGCGGCAGTTCATCGCCGGATTGGCAGCGACGACCGGCGCCGACGTGGCGGCGTCGGACGATGCCACGGGCCGCAATGGCGATTGGATTTTGGAGAGCGATACCGGCGTCATCACCGCAACCGCCATCGATGTTCCTGACTATGGCGATCGTTTGGCCGTCACCACCAATATCTGGGCCTCGGACGGCACCTCGGGGGGGACCGCCATCCTGAAGGAGATCAATCCGGGCGGCAGCAGCAATCCGCTGGATTTCACCGTCTTCAATGGAAAGCTCTACTTCACCGCCACCAATGCCACCTATGGCCGGGAACTTTGGGTGACCGACGGCACCGAAGCGGGAACGCAACTGGTCAAGGACATCCGGTCCGGCAGCAGCAGCGCCTTCAACAACAGCTACAACCAGTTGGTGGCCTGCAACGGCTGGCTCTACTTCGCCGCCAACAACGGCACCAACGGCGCCGAGCTGTGGCGGACGGACGGCACCGAAGCCAACACCCAGATGGTCACCGATCTGTGGAGCGGCAGCAACGGCGGCGTCGATACGGGCACGCGGCAGACAATCGCGGCGCTGAACAACGTCCTCTACTTTGTCGGCTATGGCAGCGCCGCCGGAACCCAGCTGTGGTCCTATGACGGCGCCACGGTGTCCCGGGTCCATACGGTGTGGGTCTCCAAGGTGGTCGCCGCCAGCGATAAGCTGTTCCTGGCGGCCAACGACACCACCCTGGGGCACTACGACCAGCTGTGGAAGAGCGACGGCACCACCGGCGGCACCGTGGCGGTCAAGGATTTCGGCTCCAACAGCATGGTCTGGTCCAACACCTCCTACGCGACGTTCTCGTTCAGCGCGGTCGGCGACAAGCTCTATTTCTCGCCCTACACCACCACCTACGGGGCGGAGCCCTGGGTGTCGGATGGCACCACCGCCGGCACCGTCCTGCTGAAGGACATCGTCGCCGGCGGCACCACCAGCGGATATCCGTCGTCGGGCGATTCCAGCGCGGCCGGCGGCTTCTTCCAATGGACCGCCGGGGATGGAAACGTCTACTTCACGACCCAAACGGGCGACCTCTACAAGACCGACGGCACCGCCGCCGGAACGGCCAAGGTCAACGGCGTTTCCACCGTGTATGGCGCGGAGTACTCGACCGCGACCATGTATCTCGGCGGAAATGACGGGACCAACGGCAACGAGCTGCTGTCCTGGAACGGCGCCGCCCTCAGCCTAGTCAAGGACATCAATGCCGGCAGCGGCAGCAGCATGCCGGTCTACTTCGCCAGGACGGGGGGGAAGCTGTATTTCACGCCCTTCCAGCTGAGCGACAGCAACGGCGCCGAATTATGGACCAGCGACGGCACCGCCGGTGGGACGGCGCTGGTCAAGGATATCAACGCCGGTTCATCGGGCAGCAACGTCACCAGCATCACCGTCTACAATAACAAACTCTATTTCTCCGCCCGCAGCGCCTCGCCAAACACCGCTCCCACCTTCGTGACCGCGTCGGCCAAGGCCCTGTCGGTCGCATTCAACGGCACGGCCGTCGATCTGAAGCCGGACCTGCATGTCAGCGATTCCGATTCCAGCCAGACCGAAACCTGGAGCCAGTCGGTGGCGCCCAGCCACGGCACGCTGTCGTTTTCCAGCGCCACGGCCACCTCGGGCAGCACCGACGTGACGCCCGGCGGCACCATCACCTATACGCCCACCACCGGCTATTCCGGCAGTGATACCTTCACCGTCCAGGTCAGCGACGGCAACGGGGGCACCGCCACCCGCGTCTTCAATGTCACGGTGGCGTCCAACGTCTCGCCCACCTTCGTCACCGGGACAGCCAAGGCCCTGTCGCTCAGCTACAACAGCGCAGCGGTGGACCTGAAGCCCGATCTGCATGTCAGCGATTCGGATTCCGGCCAGACCGAGACCTGGAGCCAGTCGGTGGCCCCCAGCCATGGCACCTTGTCCTTCTCCAGCGCCACCGCCACGTCGGGCAGCACCGACGTGACGCCCGGCGGCACCATCACCTATACGCCCACCGCCGGATATTCCGGCACCGACACCTTCACCGTCCAGGTCAGCGACGGCGCCGTGACGGCGACGCGCGTCTTCAATGTCACCGTGGCGGCCAAGCCGGCCGACCCGGCCCCGCCACCTCCCCCGCCGCCGCCCACCGCGCCACCTGCTCCGCCGGTGGTGGTCGTCGTGCCGCAGGCGCCGCCCCAGCCTGTCTCCGAGTTGCCGAAGACCATCGTCCGCGACACCGCGCCGCCGTCGGTATTCGTTCCGGCCACCACGCCCATTCCCTCGGCGCCAACGGCCGCCGATGCCCCCAAGGCACCGGCCGGACCGGTCGCCGACGCCCCGAAGGCACCGGTGGGCGAGGTGTCAAAGGCCGTGGCCCCGCTTGTCCCTGTCGTGGTGGCGCCTCCGGTCATCCCGGTGGTTATGACGCCCCAGTTCACGCCGACGGCGGGGGATGGAGGGTTCCGTGTGCCGGTGGTGACGGGGACCCAGGGCGGGCCGCCGGTTGAAGGTCTGCTGGCCCTTCGTCCCGAGGTTCAGGTGCCGCCGGTCACCGATGGGCCGATCCGGGTTGCCCTTCCGGTAGACGCCTTCGTCCATAGCCGTTCCGATGCCGTGGTCACGCTGAGCGCGGCTCGTGTGACGGGGCAGCCTTTGCCGTCCTGGCTTAACTTCGACTCCCGTTCCGGCACCCTGGCGGGGCAGCCGCCCGCCGACTTCAAGGGCACCATGGTGGTCCGCATCGTCGCCCGCGACGACAAGGGGCAGGAAGCCACCATCACCGTGCGAATCAACGGGTTGCCGGAAAAGACCGGCGCCGTCCGGGACGGAAACGTCATCAAGCTGGGCAGTCACCACCGCGACAAGCCGGTGGGCAAAATCGCCTTCACCCAACAACTCAAGCAGGCCGGGCGCTTTGCCGCCATCCGCTTTTCCTAAGACCAGGGGATAATCACATGACCGCCAATCTGTCCCGCATGGGCCGCCTGCTGGCAGCCGTTTCCACCATGGCCCTGCTGTCGGCCTGCGGCGTGACGCCGACGCCGTTCACGCAAGATGAGTTCTCTGCGAAGGCCAAAGCCGACCGGGTCGCCATGTTCGAGGGCCAGGAGGCGATGGCCAAGCCGCTGACGCTCGCCGACGCGGTGGCGCGGGTGTTGAAGTACAATTTGGACAAGCGGTCCAAGATGATGGACGAGGCCCTGGCCTTGGGGCAGCTGGATCTCGACCGCTTCGACCTGCTGCCCAAGCTGACCGCTAATGCCGGCTATACCGAGCGCTCGGCACCCAACGCCACCAAGTCGCGTGATCTCTATACCCAGACCACCAGCACCTCGAACCCCAGCTATTCGGCCGACCGCTTCTCCATCACCAACGACCTGGGCCTGACCTGGAACATCCTGGATTTCGGTGTTTCCTATTTCACCGCCCACCAGAATGCCGACCGCGCCCTGATCGCTGCGGAAAAGCGCCGCAAGACGGTGGCCAATCTGGTGCAGGAGGTCCGCTTCACCTTCTGGCGCGCGGCAGCGGCCCAAACCCTGAAGGGCAAGGTCAAGGACATCATCGCCAATGCGGAAAAGGCGTTGAAGGATTCCGAACGGGTCGAGGCCGAGCGGTTGAAGAACCCCACCGAGAGCCTGCGCATCCAGAAAACCCTGCTGGAAAGCATCCGCCAGCTTGAAGCCATCGACCAGGAACTGACCACCGCCAAGGCCGAGCTTGCCGCCCTGATCAACGTGCCGCCGGGCAGTGATTTCAAGCTCGACGTGCCGGAAAAGGGCGGCATGACCATCCCCGAATGGTCCATGTCTATCGAGCAGATGGAAGAAGCCGCGCTGATCAACAACCCGGATCTGCGGGAACAGGACTATCAGAGCCGTATCGCCATCGACGACACCCATAAGGAAATCCTGAAGCTGTTGCCGGGCGTCACCCTGTCGTTCTCGCGCCAGTACGATTCCAACTCGTTCCTGGTGGACAACCGCTGGAACGACGTGGGCACCAAGGTCACCTGGAACCTGATCAATCTGCTGTCGGCGCCCGACCGCCTGGCCCATGCCGACAGTGCCGAGAAGGTCGCCGATGCCAAACGGATCGCGTTGCGCATGGCGGTGCTGGCCCAGGTGCATGTGATCTCGCATCAGTTCATGAGCGCCGCCAAGCAGTTCGAGCGGGCCGACAAGCTGTGGGGCATCGAGACCCGCCTGGCCGAAGCCTCGGGCAACCAGAGCCGCGGCGGCACCACCAACGAGATCGAACGCATCAGCACCGAGACCTCGGCCATCGCCGCCGAGCTTCGCCGCTTCCAGACCTACGCTCAGATGCAGTCGGCCTACGGCAAGCTGCAATCCACCATCGGTGCCGACCCGGTGCCCGAGCGGGTGGCGTCGCACTCGCTGGACGGGCTGTCGGGGGCCATCGTGCTGGCCATGCCGCCGGTGATGAAGGCAGGTCCCGTGCCGCAGGCCGCACCCGCCGTGATCGAGTCGGTAACCCCCGATGCCCCGGCGCCAAAGCCCGAGAATCAGGGGGCAATGGCCTGGCTGGGGACTTTCATCTCCAACGGTCTCGCCAAGCCGGCCGAGGCGGCCACGGTCGCCGAGCCCGAGCGCAAGGACCCGCTGGGCGATGGTCTGGCTTGGCTGGGCGGCAAGATCAGCCGCATGACGGGTCGGGACGGCGAATAAGCAGACCGACCCTGTTGGAGTGGGAAACATGGGCCATATCAAGCGCAAGCGTCACCGCAACACACTCGGCCTGCTCGCCCTGGAGCCGCGCTGGATGTTCGACGGCGCGGCGGCCGTGGATGCCGCCCATGCCGCGCCCGACGCAGCCGCCAAGGCGCTGATCCCCGATGCTCCCGCTCCGGTGGAGGTGAGGGCCGCCGATCCGACCCGGAACAATGGACGCAAAGAGGTGGTGTTCATCGACACCTCGGTGGCCGACTACAAGACCCTTGAGGCCGCCATCAAGCCCGGCGTTGAGATCGAGGAGATCGACGCCAACCAAAGCGGTCTGGCCCAGATCGCCAAATGGGCGGAGACCCATGCCGGCTACGACAGCATGTCCATCCTGTCCCATGGCGGCGAGGCCACCTTAAGGATCGGCGCGGACGGATTGGCCGCCGCCAGTCTTTCGGATCCCGCCGTCCAGGCCGAGTTGGCCCAGATCGGCCATGCCCTGAACGTCGGCGGCGACCTGCTGGTCTATGGCTGCGATGTGGCCAAGGGGGCGGACGGACAGCGATTCATCGATGGTCTGGCGGCTGCGACCGGCGCCGATGTGGCGGCGTCCGAAAACGTCACCGGCGCGAACGGGGATTGGGCTCTTGAACATGCGTCGGGCGTTATCGATGGGGATTCGCCATTGGATCCGTCCAGGCTCGCCGACTATGACGGCGATCTCCAGCAATTGTCGGCCTGGAACCGCACCTATTCGGGAAACCCGGTGGCGCTGTCCTACGATGCTAACGGCACCATCAGCGCGGGTTTGAACGGGTCGTGGACCGTTCGCTACGGTGCTGGACCAAACTTTAACTACGACATGATTTTCACGGCGAACTACACGTACACGGCGGGACCACTTAGCGGCCAGACGGTCAGCCTTGAAGGCCGGCAGGGATTCATCGGCGTCAATGCCACAAATTACGGCTCCTATTATGAAACAGGTCAAACATCCGGCGGTGGCGTCACCTTTTACAACACGGCGAACGGCCAGACATTCGTGCCCACCTATGCGGGGACATTGTCGACGTGGTACGTCATGGTCAGTGACGCGTTTTCCAATACCCAGTCATTCAATCCATCCCAATCGCTTGCCATCAATCCCAACGCCGTGCCCGCCTTCGTGGGCGGCAGTTCCCAGTCCCTGACCGTGGCGGTGGGCGCCTCGGCGGTGGATATCAAGTCCTATCTCCATATCAACGACACGGATTCCGGCCAGACGGAAACCTTGACCCAGAGCAGCGGCCCCAGCCACGGCACCTTGAGCATTGCCGGGGCCACCGGGACATCGGGCAGCGCCAACATCACGCCGGGCGGCACCATCACCTACACGCCCACAGCCGGGTATACCGGCACGGACACATTCAGCATCCAGGTCAGCGACGGCACGGCGACGGCGACCAAGACCTTTACGGTCACCGTCAACGACGCGCCGACCATCAGCGGAGCGACCGCCGGGCAGACGGTCAACGACAACGCCACGGTATCGCCGTTCACCAATGTGACCATCGCCGACACCGGCACTTCGGACGGCTCCACGGCGCAGACCCAGACGGTCAGCATCTCGCTGGGCAGTTCCCTCCAGGGCAGTTTCACCACGCTGAACGGCTTCACCAATCTGGGCGCAGGGAACTACTCCTATTCCGGCACGGCCGCCGCGGCGACCACCGCCATCCGGGGGCTGGTGTTCACGCCGACCGCCAACCGGGTGGCGCCGGGCTTGACCGAGACCACCTCGATGACCGTCTCCGTCAGCGATGGCGTGGCTTCGGCAGTCACGGACTACACCACCACGGTGATCTCCACCTCCATCAACGACGCGCCGACCAACATTGCCCTGTCGTCGTCCAGCGTGGCGGAGAACAGCGCCGCAGGAACGGTGATCGGCACTCTATCGACCACCGATGCCGACAGCGGGGACAGCGCCGCCTATTCCCTGGTGGGCGGCGCGACGGACAAGTTCCAGATTTCCGGCGGCCAGTTGCAGGTCAAGGCGGGGGCCAACCTGGATTACGAGACCGCCACCAGCCATTCGGTGACGGTGCGCACCACCGATGCCCAGGGCGCCTTCTACGACAAGGTCTTCACCATCACGGTGACCAACGTCAACGAGGCACCGACCGATATCGCCCTGTCGGCTGCCACGGTCCCGGAGAACAGCGCGGCGGGAACGGCGGTGGGCAACCTGTCCAGCACCGACCCCGATTCCGGCAACACCTTTACCTATTCGCTGGTCAGCGGCGCTACGTCGAAGTTCCAGATCGTCGGCGGCCAGTTGCAGGTCAAGGCCGGGGCCAACCTGGATTACGAGACCGCCACCAGCCAGAGCGTGACGGTCCGCGCCACCGACCAGGGTGGTCTGACCTACGACAAGGCCTTCACCATCGCCATCACCAACGTCAACGATGCGGCCAGCGTCACCATCAACGAGGGCGCGGTGGTGGTGCAAGGCCAGTCGGTGACCATCACCAACGCCAGACTGGCCTCCTACGACGGCGAGCAGGCGGCCAGCACCCTGAGCTATACCGTGGTGACCAAGCCCACCGGCGGCATCCTCTACAAGGGCGGCGTGGCGCTCAACAACGGCGACACCTTCCTGCAGTCGGATTTGGGTGCGGGCAACATCACCTACACCCATGGCGGCGGCGGCGGCGGCAGCGACAGCTTCGTCTTTAAGGTGACCGACACCGCCGCCAACGACACCGCCAACACCACCTTCGCCATCACCGTCAATCGCAACCCCACCGTGGCCAACGCCATCGCCAACCAGTCCTGGTCGGGGGCGGGGGCGAAGTCGTTCCAGTTCGTGTCCAATGTGTTCAGCGACGCCGATGCCGATACCATGACCTATTCGGCCAAGCAGCAGGACGGTTCGGCCCTGCCGTCCTGGCTGTCGTTCAGCTCCGCCACCCGGACCTTTTCCGGCAATCCGCCTTCGGGTGTGGCCAGTGTCGCCATCCGGGTGACCGCCGATGACGGGCGCGGCGGCAGCGCCGCCAACGACTTCACCATCAACATTTCCAGCGCCAACGACACCGCGACGGTGGCCAACGCCATTGCCAACCAGACCTGGACCGGATCGGGGGCCAAGAGCTATCAGGTTCCCGCCAACACCTTCTCGGCGGACCCGGATGGCGACGTCCTGAGCTATTCGGCCACATTGCAAGGCGGCGGCGCGCTTCCGTCCTGGCTGAGCTTCGATACCGCCAGCCGTACCTTCAGCGGCAATCCGCCCGCCGGGGTGGGATCGGTCAACCTGACGGTCACCGCCAATGATGGCAATGGCGGCACGGTGTCGTCCACCTTCACCCTGACGCTTAGCTCCGTCAACGATGCTCCGGTTCTGGCCAATCCCCTGGGGCCGCAGACCATCAGCGGACCGGGGGTATGGAGCTATACGGTTCCGGCCAGCACCTTCACCGACGCCGACAACGATACCCTGACCTGGAGCGCGACCAAGACCGACGGCTCCGCGCTTCCAGCCTGGCTGAGCTTCAATCCGGCCACCCGTGTCCTGTCGGGCAACGCGCCGAATGGGGTGCCGCAGGTGGACGTGAAGATCAGCGTATCCGACGGCAATGGCGGTTCTGCCTCGTCCTCCTTCCGTCTCAACATCGACCAGAACACCAGCAACGACGCCCCGGTCCTCGCCAATGCCATCGCCAGCACCACCTGGACCGGATCGGGGGCCAAGACCTATCAGATCCCGGCCAACACCTTCACCGATGCCGACGGCGACACCCTGGCCCTGTCCGCCACCTTGACCGGCGGTGGGGCGCTGCCCTCCTGGCTGCGCTTCAATCCCCAGGCCTGGACCTTTTCCGGCAATCCCCCCGCGACCGCCGACGGCCAGACCTATGCCATCACGGTGACCGCCAACGACAACGAGGGCGGCAGCATTTCCGGTGCCTTCAATCTGACCATCGCCAGCGCCAACGATTCGCCGGTGCTGGCCACCGGCATCGCCGACCAAAGCATGAGCGGTTCCGGCGCCTGGAGCTATCAGGCGCCGGTCAGCACTTTCACCGACGCGGACGGCGATACCATCACTTGGAGCGCCACCCAGTCCGATGGTTCGGCCCTGCCGTCCTGGCTGTCCTTCGACGCCAATACCCGCACCTTCTCCGGCAATCCGCCGTCCAGCGTCTCGACTTTGCTGCTGAAGGTGACCGGCACCGATCCGTCGGCGGCGGCTGTATCCAGCACCTTCACACTCCGGGTCTCGAATGCCAATGATGCGCCTGTGGTGGCCAATGGGTTGGCGGGGCAGAGCATGTCGGGGCCGGGGGCGTGGACCTATCAGGTTCCCGCCAACACCTTCACCGACGCAGACAACGACACCCTGAGCTATAGCGCCACCCAGTCGGATGGATCGGCCCTGCCATCCTGGCTGTCCTTCGACGCCAATACCCGCACCTTCTCCGGCAATCCCCCCTGGGGCGCGCCCAGCGTGGCGCTGAAGGTTACTGCCGATGATGGAAACGGCGGCAGCGCCGCCTCGTCATTCCAGCTCTCCATCGACCAGAACACCACCAACGACGCCCCGGTGGTCGCCAACGCCATTGGCGCCCAGACCAAGGATGGCTCTGGCGCCTGGACCTATCAGGTTCCGGCCAACACCTTCTTCGACGCCGATGGTACGCCGGTGACCTTGAGCGCATCTTTGAGCAGTGGCGCCGCCCTTCCATCCTGGCTCAGCTTCAACGCTTCCACCCGGACCTTCTCCGGCAATCCGCCGGCCTCGGTCAATGGCCAGACTTTCGCCATCAGGGTGACTGCCACTGATCCGCAGAACTCGACGGTGACCAACACCTTCAACCTGACCGTAACCAACGCCAATGACACACCGACGGTGGCCAACGCCATCGCCGATCAGAGTTGGAGCGGATCGGGAAGCAAGACGTTCCAGTTCAATGCCAACGTCTTCAATGACGCTGATGGCGATACCATGACCTATACCGCCACTCAGGCAGACGGCACCGCCCTGCCGTCCTGGCTGAGTTTCACCGGGGCGAGCCGAACCTTTTCCGGCAATCCTCCCTCCAGCTTGTCCTACATCGACTTGAAGGTGACGGCCTCGGACGGTAATGGCGGCGCCAAATCCACCACCTTCCGGGAATACATCTCCAACGCCAACGACCAGCCCACCGTCAGTTCCCCGACCATCTCCGGGGCCTTGGGCAAGGGCGGCTCGGCACCGATTCCCGGCGGCACCTTCAGTGATCCCGATGGCGACCCTCTGACCTATACCGCCAAAGGGCCGAACAACACGCCATTGCCGTCCTGGCTGAAGTTTGATCCGATCACCCAGACCTTCACCGGCACCCCGTCCCAGGGGCAGAGCGGTTCCATCCCGGTGACGGTGACCGTGACCGATTCCTCGGGTGCCACCATCTCGACCACCATGACGCTGTCCTATGACAATCCGTCTCCGCCACCGCCGCCACCGCCGCCACCGCCGCCACCGCCGGTCGTCGAGGCTCCTAAGCCGCCACCGCCTCCCCCATCAGAGGGACCGGCGCTGATTACCTCGATCCGGGCGGCAGTGTCGGATAGTGGCGCTTTCACCCAGGGAGGCTCCGGTATTGGCAGCAATGCCTTTGCCGCCAGGATCGCTTCCGTGACCAGCGGCGGCGGATTCCAGGTGGCTGTTTCAGCGCCGCCGGTCAATGCTGTCAGCGATGGCGCGTTGTTTGTCGCCAAGGGCATCCCCGCCGTGGTCGTGGACTCCAAGGTCATCAATTTCGCGGTGCCCGTGGACGCATTCGGTCACACGAGCGCCGAGGCCGGCATCCAGCTTGCAGCCAAGATGAGCGATGGTCGCCCCTTGCCACCCTGGATGAGTTTTGATGCAACGCGCGGTATTTTTGTCGGTGAGGCGCCGGAGGGCTTCAAGGGGTCCCTGGCGGTGGTCGTGGTCGCCCGTGATAACGGAGGACACGAGGTCGCCACCAATTTCCGTATCCAGATCGGTGGTGGTGCGGTGAAGGAGGGCGGGCCGGCACCAGCCAAGCAGAACGGCGAAGACCAACCCGCACCAGCTCCGCAAGGACAACGGAGTGGTGACCTCGCCCCGGCGCGTGACGGCAAGCCGATCCGTACTGGCGATCTTCATCATACGGGCAAGCTGGCCTTCACCCAGCAACTCAAGCAGGCTGGCCGCCACGCGGCCATGGCCCGTCTGGCGCGGTGGGCATGATGCGCAAAGCCATAGCCACATCCCTTTTTCCGTTCCGCCCATTCTCGGGAAAGGGCGGGCCTTTGGCCCGCTGGGGATGGGCGATCCCGGCCCTGTGCCTGCTCTCCTTCGGAGCGCAGGCGCAGGAGCCGGTGATTCCCGTCCAATTGGTTGCGGTGCAGTTCACCACCCTGTCTGCGGAACTGCCGGGCAAGATCGACCGGATCACGGTGAAGGAGGGCGAGCGCTTCAAGGAAGGCCAGCCGCTGGTGGTGTTCGACTGCACCATCCAGCGGGCGCAGCAAGACGAGGCCAACGCCGTATTGGCCGCTGCAGAGAAGTCCAAGTCGGTGCATAAGCGGCTGCTGGAGCTGAATTCGGCGGGCACCCTGGAGGCCGAGAAATCGGTATCCGACGCCGCCGTGGCCCAGGCCAAGCTCAACTCCGCCCGCGCCGTCACCTCCAAATGCGCCATTGCCGCACCATTCTCCGGCCGGGTAGTGGAGCAAAAGGCGCGCGCCCATCAATACATCCAGGCCGGCCAGCCCATCCTCGACATCCTGGACGACTCAGCCCTAGACGCGGAATTCATCGTGCCGTCTGGTTGGGTCCGGAACCTCAAGCCTGGCTTGGTAGTCCAGGTGGCGGTCGATGAGGTGAAAAAGGTCTATCCCGCCAAGATCGCCCGCATCAGCGCCAAGGTCGACGCCGTCAGCCACTCGGTCAAGGTGGTGGCCGAGGTGCGTGGCGACTATCCCGAACTGATCGTCGGCATGACTGGCCGGGTCCAGATGCCGACACCATGAGCGACAACCCGCTCGTCAATCTGCTGGGGTTGGAAGAGCACGCCCGCCGGGCCACCAATTCCACCGAACTAGGCTTCGTCATGGTCAACGACAGCCGTGCGCTGGTGGCCTATCGCCAGGCGGCGCTGTTCATCGAGGGCGAAGGGTTGAAGGCGGTATCGGGCGTCGCCGGGATCGAGGCCGGTGCGCCCTTCACCCTGTGGCTGGGGCGGGTGTTCAAGCATCTGGCCGCCGACGAGGTCAGTTTGGCTGGTCCCACCGATCTGATTGGAGCCGATGCCGAGGAATGGTCGGAATGGCTGCCGCCCCATGCCCTGCTGCTGCCGCTGAAGGACCGCGACGGCAAGCGGCTCGGCACGCTGTTGCTGGCCCGCGACGAGGAGTGGGGCGAGCAGGATATTGCCTTACTGGCCCGCGCCTCCGACTTCTACGGCCATGCCTGGAGCGTGTTGCACCGCCCCTCGCAGGTGACGGAATGGAAGCGAAAGATCACATCCATTCCCCGCTATCGCCTGAAATTGGCGGCGGGGATTGTCTTGGCCCTGCTGTTTCCGGTGCGGCTGTCGGTGCTGGCGCCCGCCGAGGTGGTGGCCCATGACCCGGCGGTGATCCGCGCGCCCATGGAGGGCGTTATCGAGAAGGTCCATGTGCGGCCCAATCAGCAGGTGGCCGAGGGTGATCTGCTGTTCGAACTGGACCGCACCACCCTGACCGGCAAGCTGGAAGTGGCCAAGAAGGCGCTGTCCACCGCCCAGGCCGAACTGGATCAGGCCACCCAGCAGGCATTCTTCGATCCCAAGGCCAAGGGCACATTGGCGGTGATCCGCGCCCGCATCGAGGAACGCGGCGCCGAGGCGGCGCAACTCGAAGACCTGATGGCCCGATCCCAGGTCAAGGCGCCGCGCGCCGGTGTGGCGGTGCTGGACGATCCCGCCGAATGGCAGGGCCGTCCGGTCAATGTGGGCGAGAAGGTGCTGGCGGTGGCCTCGCCTGACGACGTGGAGGTGGAAGCCTGGCTGGCCCCCGCCGATGTCATCACCCTGGAGAAGGGAGGGCCGGTCAGCCTGTTCCTCAACGCCGATCCGCTGTCGCCGGTTTCGGCCAAGCTGCTTTACGTCACCTATGAAGCCATCCCCCAACCCGATGGCACGCTGGGACACCGGGTGCGGGCCGAGTTGGCCAAGGGCGAGGCAGGACCTCGGCTGGGGTTGAAGGGCACCGCCCGGCTCGACGGCCACCGGGTGGCGCTGATCTACTGGCTGGCACGGCGCCCGCTGGCGGTGGTCCGCAACTTCGTGGGGCTGTAGTCATGGACGCCGCCGCCATGCCCCTGCCAACCTTGCGCGACGAGCTGTCGCTGCATCCCGGCCCGGCCGCGCTGGATGGATCGCCCTCCTGGACTATCCGCGATCCGGTGCGCAACCGCTATTTCCGTATCGGCTGGGCCGCCTTCGAGGCGCTTTCGCGCTGGGGCGGCACCGCTGGCGAGGTGGCCGAGGTTGTTCGCGCCGAGACCACCATCGACATGAGTGACGACGAGGTGATGGATGTCGCCAAGTTCCTCCACGGCAACCACCTGACCCAGGTGGGCAGCCATGCCGATACTCTGCGCCTTGCCGAGCAGGCGGCAGCGGAGAAGCATTCCGTCTTTAACTGGCTGCTGCACCATTACCTGTTCTTCCGCATTCCGCTGGTGCGGCCCGACCGCTTCCTAGGGGCCATGCTGCCGTTGGTGGCTTGGTTGGGTGGCGCCTGGTTCCGCTGGACCACCTTGGGCGCGTTGCTGCTCGGCCTGCTACTGGTGGTGCGGCAGTGGGAGGTGTTCACCGCCACCTTGGTCGACACTTTCGGCATCGGCGGCATGGTCAGCTACGGCATTGCCTTGTCATTTGTGAAGGTGATCCACGAACTTGCCCACGGCCTGACCGCCAAGCGGTTCGGCTGCCGGGTTCCCACCATGGGAATCGCCTTCCTGGTGATGTGGCCGGTGCTTTACACCGACGTCAACGAGACCTGGACCCTGGCGTCGCGGCGCCAGCGTCTGCTGGTCGGTTCTGCCGGTATCCTGGCTGAATTGGCGGTGGCGGCGTGGGCCACGCTGCTGTGGGCTTTCCTGCCCGATGGCGGCATGCGCCAGGCGGTGTTCGTGCTGGCCGCCTTCACCTGGGTGTCGTCGCTGGCCATCAACCTCTCGCCCTTCATGCGCTTCGACGGCTATTTCCTCGCTATGGATGCGCTGGAACTGCCTAACCTCCACCCCAGGGCCTTCACCATGGCCAAATGGTGGCTGCGCGAAGTGCTGTTCGACCTGGGCGAGCCTGCGCCGGAGGGCATGGATGCCGGTCGTCGTCGGGCCATGGTGGCCTTCGCCTTCGCGGTGTGGATCTATCGCTTGGTGCTGTTCCTGGGCATTGCCGCTCTGGTCTACCACTTTTTCATCAAGGCAGTGGGCGTGCTGCTGTTTGCCGTCGAGATCGGCTGGTTCGTGTTCCTGCCCATCTGGAACGAGGTCAAGGAATGGGCCAAGCGGCGGGGCAACATCCTCGAGGGGAACCGTTGGAAACGACTACTGATCGGCCTTGGTCTCGTCTTGCTGGTGGCCATCATCCCCTGGCGCACCCGTGTCGAGGCCCCGGCCAGCGTCGCCGCCGAGATCAACGCGCCGCTGTTCCTTCCCGCGCCGGCCCGGCTGGAAAGAGCTCTGGTGGAGCGCGGCCAGCGCGTCGCCGCCGGAACGCCGCTTCTGGTATTCGCCTCCCCTGACATCGCTGCCCGGCGGGCCATCATCGCGGCAAGACTGGCTGGAAAATCCGCCGAGCTGGAGGCCGTCAGGCTCGATCCCTTCGGGCGCGAACGTTTGTCGGCCTTGACTGAGGAATTGTCCCGACTCGGCTCGGAAAAGGCGGCGTTGGACGCCGAGGCCGAGCGCCTGACCATCTCCGCGCCCCATGCCGGTGTGTTCCTCGATCCGCTGCCCGATCTGAAAACTGGTGCCTGGCTGTCCCCCAAGCAGCAGCTGGGGCTGATCCGCGCCGATGGCACCACCATCGCCACCGCCTATGTGGCCGAGGATGATCTGGAGCGGATCGGGGTGGGCGATGACGCCCGCTTCATTCCCCATGGCCTCGATCATGCCGGCCTGAGCGGCAAGGTGCTGGCCATCGACCGCAATCCGGTCAAGTTGCTGACCGATCCGGCCCTGGCCTCGCTGCATGGCGGCGACATCCCGGTGCGCTCCGCAGGCCAGATTCTGGTGCCCCAGGGCAGCTTCTTCCGCGTCACCATCCGTCTCGACGGCCCGGCCCCCGACCTGAAGCTGATCGGCCATGTGCGGATCAACGGCCAGGGACAAAGCCTGATCGGACGTACCGTCCGCGCCGCCCTAGTAGTCCTTGTCCGTGAATGGGGGGCATAATCGTATCGGCGATGAAGGAGAACGACATGAAGATCAAGCAAACCCTGGTGGCCATGATGGCGGTGTCCATGCTGGTCACGGCCGCCGAGGCTCTGGCCCAGGGCGGCCCCGTAGACAAGGCTTACGAATCCACCAAAGCCGCCGAGCTGGAATCGGTGAAGCTGCAATTGGCGACCCGCCAAGACAGCCGGGCCATCGGGGAGTTGACCGAGGCAGAAAGCGCGCTTCGCCGTCTGCGCGAAACCAAGGCCGCCGATCAGCGAGCCAAGATCGCAGCCGAACTGGACTCGGCCCTGGCTCGGTTGCATCTGGTGGCCGATGGAGTGGGGATGGGGAAATAGCTGCGTTTTATTCTGAGGATCTTCAGGCTTATGCGGCCTGGGGGAAATATATTCGCGGCAAATGGTGGCGCGCCCCCGCAACCAAATGAAGCCCGTTATCTCAACGAGATAGCGGGCTTTTTGATTCCGGGGCAAGGTCTAGCACCACAGGGCCGGTATGCAGGGGGAAGCGGGGGCAAGTCCTTGTAAGGTGGTGAATGAGGCGAAACTGCTGAAATGGGGGGATCGGGGCATCCCAGCATCTGCGAGATCGCCTCTTGCTGTCGGGGCGTCTCATCCATCTGTTGTCGCCGTAAAATCTCTTCCCGCTCAATTGGCTCGTCATCGCGGCCGGCACGGTCGGGCGCTTGACTCTCCTTAAGTGTTCTGCGAACGTTTCGTAAACATTCGAGGGTGCCCTTATGCCTGCCGCCGCCGATCTTGCCCGTCTGCGCTCCCGCGTCGCCGCCCTGGAAGGGGTGGGCAGTGAGGCCACGGCCGGGGCGGTACCGTTGGACGTGCCCCAGATAGACACGGTGCTGCCCTGGGGCGGACTGGCCCTGGGGTGTCTGCACGAGGTCGCCGGCCCCCGCCATGGCGATGGCCTGCCCGATGGGGCGTCCACGGCCTTCGCCGCCGTCCTGCTGGGGCGGCTGGCGGCGCAGGCGGCCAAGCCGGTGTTGTGGATCGGCGGCGGCGACGAGGTGTACGCCCCCGGCCTTGCCGCCCTGGGCCTGCCGCCGCAGCGCGTCGTGATGGTGCGGCCCTACCGCGCCGCCCAGGCGCTGTGGGCCATGGAGGAAGGGTTGCGTTGCCGGGCCCTGGCCGGAGTGCTGACCGAGGCGTGGCGGCTGGACCTTACCGCCGCCCGGCGCCTGCAACTGGCGGCACGGGCTTCGGGGGTGCCGGCCCTGTTGTTGAATCACGGTGATGCCACCGGCGTAGCGGTGACCCGCTGGCGGGTAGGGGCCGTGGCCAGCCGCTCCGTTCCCGCCCTGGGCGTGGGGGGCTGGACATGGCGGGTGGAGCTGTTGCGTTGCCGGGGGCGCGGCGTCGATGACGCCGGCATGGTTGCGGCCTGGGAGGTGGAGTGGGATGACGAAGCGCGTGGTCTCCGTATGGTTGCCCCTGCTGGCGACCGAGCGGCTGCGCCTCTCGCGCGTCGCGCCGCCGGATGACGTGCCCTTCGCCACCGCCGTGCCAGGCAATGTGCGGCGGGTAGTGGCGGTCAACGGGTCGGCGCGGCGGGTGGGCGTCAAGCCGGGCATGAGCGTGGCCGACGCCCTGGCGGTGGTGCCCACCCTGGTCCTGGCCCCTGCCGACGAGGCGGCTGACAGGGTGCTGGTGGGCCGCCTTGCCGATTGGTGCAGCCACTACACCCCCTGGGTCGCCGCCGATTGCTGGACGCGGGGCTTCGGCCTGTGGCTGGACATCACCGGCTGCGCCCATCTGTTCGGCGGCGAGGCGCCGTTGCTGGACCATTTGAAGGCGCGGCTGCACCGACTGGGCTTTTCCGCCCGCGCCGGTCTGGCCGACACTCCGGGCGCCGCCTGGGCCTGGGCACGGTTCGGCGCCAGGGACCGGCCCTGCCTGCCGGAGAAGGGCCAGCGCGACGCCCTGGCGCCCTTGCCGGTGGCGGCGTTGCGCCTGGGGCCTGAGGCCGTCGCCACCCTGTCCAGCCTGGGCCTGCGCCGCATCGGCGAACTGTACGGCCTGCCCCGGGCCGGGCTGGCCGCCCGGTTCGGGCGCGAGGTGGCCCACCGGCTGGACCAGGCCCTGGGGCATGAGGCCGAGCCCATCTCGCCCCGGCGCCCGCTGCCGTGCCATGGCGTCCATGCCGCCTTCGCCGAGCCCATCGCCCGGTCCGAGGACGTGGCCGAGGCGGTGCGTCGCCTGCTGGAGCGCCTGTGCCGTCAGTTGGAGGAGGACAGGCTGGGATTACGGCGGCTGGAGGTCATGGTGTTCCGCGTGGATGCCTCCTCGACCGCCATCGCCATCGGCACCAGCCGCCCGTCCCGCGACCCGTGCCACCTGTTCCGCCTGCTGGGCGAGGATCTGCCTGCGCTGGATGCCGGGTTCGGTATCGAGCTGATGCGCCTGTCGGCCCGGGAGGTGGCCCCGCTGTCGCCCGAGCAGACGACGCTGGCGGCTGGCGCCCCCGCGTCACACGCCGACGATTTCGCCCGGTTGCTGGATTCACTGGGCAACCGCCTGGGCTTCGAACGGGTCATGCGGGTGGTGCCGCAGGAAAGTCATGTGCCGGAGCGAGCCGTCCGGCACATTTCCGCCGCCGCGGCGATTCCGCCTGTCGCCTGGCCCGCTCGTCGCCGTCCGGTGCGGCTGTTCGCCCACCCCGAACCGGTGGAGGCGGTGGCGCCGGTCCCCGACTTGCCGCCGGTGCTGTTCCGCTGGCGCAATCAGGCTCACCGGGTGGTGCGGGCCGACGGCGCCGAGCGCATTGCCGGCGAGTGGTGGCGCCATGTCGCCCCGGAACGGGACTACTACGTGGTGGAGGACGAAACCGGCCGCCGCTTCTGGCTGTTCCGTGAAGGATTGTACGGGGCCGGGACGCCGCCGCGCTGGTACCTGCACGGGGTGTTTCCATGACCCGAGCGAGCAGCGGGAGCGACTGGGCCATTGAGGCCCCGCAAGCTTATGCGAGCGAAAGCCAAGCCCGCCGGATGGCGGGCCCCCGGCGACTGAGGGCGACATGAAATACGCCGAACTGCAGGTCACCAGCAATTACAGCTTCCTGCGCGGCGCCTCCGATCCCGGCGAGATGGTCATGGCCGCCGCCGCCCTGGGGCTGAAAGCCATCGCCATCACCGACCGCAATTCCCTGGCCGGGGTGGTGCGCGCCCATGCGACGGCCAAGCAGACCGGCTTGCGGCTGGTGGTGGGGACACGGCTGGACCTGGCCGACGGCGCCAGCCTGCTGTGCTATCCCACCGACCTGGCCGCCTATTCCCGCCTCACCCGCCTGCTGACCCTGGGCAAGCGCCGCGCGGCCAAGGGGGAATGCCACCTGACCCGCGCCGACGTGGCCGCCCACGCTGACGGCCAGACCCTGATCGCGCTGCCGCCCGACGCGCCCGGGCCTGAGTTCGCCGCCCAGCTGCGGGAATGGGGAGAGTTGTGTCCGCGCCGGGTGTTCCTGGCCGCCCAGTGGCGGTTCCGCGGCGACGACCTGCGCCGGGTGGCCATGCTGGCGGAGCTCGCCCGCGACACCGGCACGCCGCTGGTTGCCACCAACGACGTGCATTACCACGTCCCGGAACGCCGCCCGCTTCAGGACATGCTCACCTGCATCCGCGAGGGCTGCACGCTCGCCGAGGCCGGGTGGCGGCTGGAGGCCAATGCCGAGCGCCATCTGAAGCGGCCGGAGGAGATGGCCCGCCTGTTCGCCGGCTATCCGGACGCGGTGGCGCGGAGCGTCGACATCGCCGCCCGTTGCCGCTTTTCGCTGGACGAGTTGCGCTATTCCTATCCGGCCGAGGATGCCGGCGACGGGCTGACGGCCCAGCAGCGGCTGGAAAAGCTGACCTGGGACGGTGCCGCCCGGCGCTATCCCGACGGCATTCCGCCCAAGGTGCGGGACACCGTCGCCGACGAGCTGGCGCTGATCGGCCGCAAGGACTACGCCCCCTACTTCCTCACCGTACACGACATCGTCCGCTTCGCCGACAGCCGGGGCATCCTGTGCCAGGGGCGTGGCTCGGCGGCCAATTCGGCGGTGTGCTTCTGCCTGTTCATCACCCATGTGGACCCCGCCAGATTCCAGTTGCTGTTCGCCCGCTTCGTCTCCGAGGCCCGCAACGAGCCGCCCGACATCGACGTGGATTTCGAGCACGAGCGCCGGGAAGAGGTGATGCAGCACATCTACGCTCATTACGGCCGCGACCACGCCGGGCTGACGGCGACGGTCATCCATTACCGCGCCCGCTCGGCGATCCGCGACGTGGGCAAGGTGTTGGGTCTATCCGAAGACGTGGTGGGCGCCCTGGCCCGCACCACCTGGGGCTGGAGCGGCACGCCCATCGCCGACGGGCATGTGCGCCAGGTCGGCCTGGACCCCACCGATTCCACCCTGGCCCTGGCGATGAGGCTGGCGGGGGAGCTGACCGGCTTTCCCCGCCACCTGTCCCAGCATGTGGGCGGCTTCGTCATCTCGCACGGGCGGCTGGACGATCTGGTGCCCATCGAGAACGCCGCCATGGCCGACCGCACGGTCATCGAATGGGACAAGGACGACATCGACGCGCTCGGCATCATGAAGGTGGATGTGCTGGCGCTGGGCATGCTGAGCTGCATTCGCCGCGCCTTTGCCTTGCTGCGCGACCATCACGGCCTGGATCTGTCCCTGGCCACCGTGCCACCCGAGGACAAGGCCGTGTATGAGATGCTGGGGCGCGCCGATTCCGTCGGCGTGTTCCAGGTGGAAAGCCGCGCCCAGATGACCATGCTGCCGCGCCTCAGGCCCAAGACCTTCTACGACCTGGTCATCGAGGTGGCCATCGTGCGGCCCGGCCCCATCCAGGGCGACATGGTGCATCCATACTTACGCCGCCGCGAGGGCAAGGAGACGGTGGACTATCCCTCGCCGGAACTGCGCGAGGTGCTCGAGCGCACCCTGGGCGTTCCGCTGTTCCAGGAACAGGTGATGCAGATCGCCATCGTCGCCGCCGGCTTCACCCCCGACGAGGCCGACCAGTTGCGCCGCTCCATGGCGGCCTTCCGCCGCAGCGGGCGGGTGGCCGAGTTCCAGCACAAGCTGGTGTCGGGCATGGTGGCGAAGGGCTATGCCGCCGATTTCGCCGAGCGGGTGTTCAAGCAGATCGAGGGCTTTGCCGAATACGGCTTCCCGGAAAGCCACGCCGCCGCCTTCGCGCAGTTGGTCTATGTCTCGGCCTGGATCAAATGCCATTACCCGGCGGTGTTCGCCTGCGCCCTGCTGAACAGCCAGCCCATGGGCTTCTATGCCCCGGCCCAGATCGTCCGCGACGCCCAGGATCACGGTGTCCGCGTGCTTCCGGCGGACGTGAACCACAGCGAATGGGACTGCACCCTGGAACCATCCCCGAGCGGCGGTTTGGCGCTCCGTCTGGGCCTGCGCCAGATCGGCGGCCTGACCCAGGCTGACTGCGGCAGGCTGGCCGATAAGCGCGGCGACGGTTATGCCTCGCCCCACTCCCTGTGGCGGCGGGCCGGGCTGGATCATAAGGCGCTGGAGGCCCTGGCCCGCGCCGACGCCTTCGGCTCCCTGGGGCTGGCCCGGCGCGAGGCGCTGTGGGCGGTCAAGGCCCTGACCGCCGCGCCGCCTCCCTTGCTTGCCGGGCTGGATGCGGCCGAACCGCCGGTCCCCCTGCCCAAGGCCAGCGCCGGGGAAGAGGTGGTCTGCGACTATGCCAGCCTGAAGCTGTCGCTGAAGGCCCACCCCATGGCTCTGTTGCGCCCGCAACTGACGATCATGGGCATCGTTCCGACGGAAAGGCTGGCCCAGGTCCAGGGGCGGGTCTCGGTTGCCGGGCTGGTGCTGATGCGCCAGCGCCCCGGCACCGCCTCGGGCGTCATCTTCGTGACCCTGGAAGATGAGACCGGCATCGCCAATTTGGTGGTCTGGCCCCAGGTGTTCGAACGCTTCCGCCAGATGGTGCTGACCAGTTCGTGCCTGAAGGTGGACGGCAGAGTGCAGCGGGAGGGCCGGGTCATCCACGTCATCGCCGACCGCCTGACCGACCTGACCGCATCGCTGCGCAGCCTGGGCGACGGCGAGATGAAGCTGCGGTCGCGGGATTTTTACTGAGACCCCGACCCGCCCCGGAACTTTATCCGGCCAGACGCAGAGTTTTGACCGCGGTTGCGCCGTATGGCGCTTGGACCCGGCTACGCCGAGGTTGATTTCAATGGGCGTAGCGGCGGACCGCTTCTTCGTTCCAGCGAATTCCGGTGCCGGGTTGTTCGGGGATGATGGCGCAGCCGGCCTCGAATTTCAGGGGCTCCTCGAGGATCGGGGCCGCGAGGTCCATGCGTTCCAGCAGATGGGCGGTGGGTGTTACCGCCATCAGGTGGCAGCTGACCTCCTGGAAGATGTGGCTGGACATGGGAATGCCCCGGCTCTGGGCCAGGGCGGCGGCCCGCAGCCAGCCGGTCACCCCGCCGATCTTCATGGCGTCGGGCATGGCCAGGGCGGTGGCGCCCGCGTCCAGCGCCCTGGTCATCTCGTCGACGCCGAACCAGTTCTCGCCCATCTGCACCGGAATGTTCAGGGCCTGGCGGATGCGGGCATGGCCGAGATAGTCCTCCTGCCTGGTGGGCTCCTCGAGCCAGGCGACGCCCTCGTCCTCCAGGGCCTTGCCGCGCCGGATCGCCTCGGGGACGCTTAAGGACTGGTTGTAATCGGCCAGAATCCGGACGCCGTCGCCCACCGCCTTGCGGATGGCCCGGACCACCCCGATGTCCTCGGCCAGGCTGGGATACCCGACCTTGGTCTTGATGGCGGTGTATCCCTGGCCGGCCGCCTTGGCCGCCCGCTCGACCGCCAGGGCCTCGCCGTCCATGGAGTGGCTGTCATAGGCGGGGATGGGGCGGCGCCGGCCCCCCAGCATCTCCACCAGGGGAACGCCCAGCTTTTGCGCCGCCGCGTCCCACAGCGCCATGTCGATTCCGGCCATGGCCATGCGGACCAGCCCGGTCGCCCCCAGCAGGCGGAAGCGCCCCTCCAGCAAGCGGTCGATCTCGGCGGGCGCCGCCGGCTGCCCCGCCAGGATTCCGCCCAGGGAAGCCAGCATTTCGCGCATGGCGGCCAGGGCCAGCGGGGTGTAGGTGAAGACATAGGAGCGGCCGACGAATCCTGCGTCGGTGGCGATGTCGATCAGCACCAGGGGCGCGGTGGCGACGGTTCCGACGCTGGTGCGCACCGGGTATTCCAGCGGGACGTTGACCGCCCGCGCGGCGAGGCTTTCGATGATCATGATGGGCGCACCAGATGTTGGGGACCGATATCGGCGAGGGTGGCCGCGCCGACCAGGGTCATGGTGGTCTCGATCTCGGCGATGATGGTTTCCAGGACCGCCCGGACTCCCGCTTCGCCGCCTCCCGCCAGACCGTAGAGGACCGGGCGGCCGAGCAGGATTCCGGCGGCGCCCAGGGCCAGGGCCTTGACCACGTCCGAGCCCCGCCGGAAGCCGCTGTCCACCAGGACGGGGATGCGGCCGGCGACGGCGGCGACCATGGCGGGCAGGATGGAGATGGTCGAGGGCGCCGCGTCCAGCTGACGGCCGCCGTGATTGGAGACGATGATCCCGTCGGCGCCGAAGCGGACGGCCTGGGCCGCGTCCTCCGGGTTGAGCAGCCCCTTGATCACGATGGCCCCGTCCCAGCGCCGGCGCAGCCAGGCCAGATCGTCCCAGGCCAGACGGCGGTCCAGGGCGCGGTTGAGCAGGGTGGCCTGGAGCTCCACCGATTGGCCGTCGCTCTCATCCCGGCTGAGATTGCAAAAGCGCGGCGGTCCCGAGCGGGCCAGACCAGCGAGCCAGGCCGGGCGCCGGCACAGGTCGAGCAGGGTCGAGACCGAGGGCCGGAAGGGCAGGCGAAAGCCGTTGCGCCGGTCCCGTTCGCGGTTGCCGCCGGTGGGAACGTCGACGGTCAGGACCAGGGTGGTGAAACCGGCCCGGTGGGCGCGGTCCAGCATCTGCTCGGCGATGGCGCGGTCGGTCATGACGTAAAGCTGGAGCCATCGCTCGCCGCCATCGTCGGGCAGCCGCTCCATGCGGGTGTTGGAGGCGGTGGACAGGCAGAAGGGAATGCCCGCCGCGGCCGCCGCCCGCGCGGCCATGATGTCGCCGTCGGGACGCAGCAAGCCGTTGAAGCCGGTGGGGGCGATGGCGATGGGGGCCCGCCACCGCCGCCCCAGAATCTCGGTGGAGACGTCGATGGTGGAAACGTCGCGCAGGCAGGTGGGGATCAGGCTGACCCCCTCCATGTCGGCGCGGTTGCGGCGCAGACAGCTTTCGTCGTCGGCGCCGCCCTCCACGTAATCGAAGACGAAACGCGGCAGGTGGCGCTTGGCCCGGCGGCGGTGGTCCTCGATGTTCACCAGCATGGGCGCGGCCTCACTGGGCTTCGGCAAAGCCGCCGTTTCGGATTTCGACCATGCGGAAGGACTGGGCCCCCAGGCCCATATGGTCGGTCTCGCTCATGTTGTAGATGCCGCTCACTCCGGCGAAGCCGGTGGTCTGCTCCAGGGCGGCGCGGACCTTTTCCTTGTCGGTGCCGCCGGTCTTCTTGATGGCGTCGATCACCATGCGCAGCGCGTCGAAGGCGTAGCCGCCGAAGGTGGAGACGTCGGTCTTGTAGCGCGCCTCGAATTCCCGCTTGTACTCGACGCTGACCGCCCGCTGGGGGTCGGAGGCGGGCAGGTTCTCGGCGATCAGCAGGGCGGGCGAGGGCATGCGGATGCCTTCGGCCGGCTTGCCGGTCAGCTTGACGAAGTCCATGGAGGCCTGGCCGTGGGACATGTAGAGCGGAATGCCCAGCGCAAGCTGGGCGTGGTTGCGGGCGATCACCGCCGGGGCCTGCCCGGTGCCGAACACGAAGATGGCCTTGGCGCCCGACAGCTTGGCCTTGGTCAGCTGCGGCGTCATGTCGGTGTCCTTGTCGCCGTAGGACAGGTCCTCGACCACCGGCATGCCCATGGTGGCGGCGATCTTCAGGGTCTCGTCGTGGCCGGACTTGCCGAAGCCGCCGGTGTCGGACAGCAAGGCGAAATTGGTGATGCCCCGCTTCTTCATGTCCTCCAGGACCTTCTGCGCCGCCATGCGGTCGGAATGGGGCATCTTGAAGACATAGGGCTTGACCGGCTCGACGATCACCGAGGCCGCCGCCAGCGAGACCATGGGGACCTTGGCCGCCTCGGCCACCGGGACCATGCCCATGGTCGAGCCGGTGGTGGAGGCGCCGATGATGACGTCGACCTTGTCTTGCTGGATCAGGCGCCGGACCATGGTGTTGGCCTTGGCCGTATCGCTGGCGTCGTCATAGGGGATCAGCTCGATCTTGCGGCCGAGGACGCCGCCGGCGGCGTTGACCTTCTCCACCAGCAATTCCAGCGTCTTCTGCTCGGGATCGCCAAGGAAACTGGCCGGTCCGGTGGCGGAAACCACCGAACCGATGCGGATGGGCTCGGCCGCCGGGGCGGGCGTCGCCGCCAGTCCGAGGCCGACGGCCAGAAGGGTGATCAGATTGCGCGACACCGGACCATTGCTTCCCATGACGTTGTCCTTCCTGTCCTGCGTGAATGAAGTTGGCTTGGACGCCATTTCGGTTAAGGTAGGCACATCGCTGAGATTTTCCTATCAGAAAATTTTCGTATCGGAAAATATCGTGCCATGAGCCAAGTCGAATCCGAGGATCTGGTGCCGCTAAGCGAAATGGGATCGCGTCTGAGAACCCATAGGCTGGCACGCGGCTGGACCCTCAAGCAGGTGGCCGAGGCCAGCGGGCTGGCCATTTCCACCGTCTCCAAGGTGGAGCGCGGGCAGATGTCGCCCACCTACGACAAGCTGCTGCAACTCAGCCGCGGACTGGGCATCGACATCTCCGAACTGTTCGGGCCTCCGCCCGAGGGAACGGTGGCGCGGCGCTCGGTGGTGACGCGGCGGGACCAGGCCCACCGGGTATCGACGCCCAATTACGATTACGGCTATCTGGCCGCCACCCTAGCGGGCAAGACCATGGTGCCCGCCACCGCCTGGGTGAAGGCGCGTTCCCTCAAGGATTTCGGCCCCCTGCTGCGTCATGCCGGCGAGGAATTCCTGTTCGTTCTGTCGGGCGTGGTGGAGGTCCATCTCGACGACCGCGAACCGGTCCTGCTCGGCCAAGGGGAAAGCATCTATTTCGATGCGGGGCAGGGGCACGCGTTTCTGTCGGTCGGCAATGGCGACGCAGAGATCCTGGTGGTTCTTTCCGGGGACGATCGCCGATAGAACGTGTCTCTCAAGCCGGTCGTTCAGGCCGGCTGTTTCTGCGACCAGCCTTTGGGGCGTCTGTAGCGCGGAAGGTTTGCGCCGACTTGCTTGCGGACGCGCCATGCCGCGGCGGCCACTATCGATGCCCCATTTATCCGGCAGGGGCGTCGGGTGATCTGGGCTTTGCACCGCGATCACCCCGAGCGTCCCCATGTCCATGCAGTTTCAGTCGGATCAGCGTGGGCCGAACATCCGGCTCAGGCTCCTGTGGCCCGCGATCTGGTGAATGACGCCGAGCAGCGGATGAACCATCAGATAGGCCCACATCACCGGCGCAAAGGACTCATGGACTTCCTTCACTACCCGCAACGACGGGGAAAGCCCTCCGTCCGGGGCCATGCCCATGGCCAGGGCCGTTCCGGTGGCGGCCATGCCCAGTGCCAGCAGCAGTCCCAGACCTTGCACCGCCGCCGGCAGGGCCCTGGGTTCGTCACCGGCGGGCAGGCGCCCGCGCAGCGCTTCGCGCCCGGTTTCGGCGACATCGCGGCCGAGCTGTTCCAACCGCGCCCGGGAGAACCACGGGAACAGCAGCAGCGCGTCCCCGCGGGTCAGCGTCCGGCCCACCGCCCACAGCCAGTGGATGGAGACGATTCCCAACAGCGCGATCCCCACCCATTCGTGGACCTCGTACCATTGATTGGGCAGGCGTCCCGGCTTGGGATAGATCATCACCAGGCTGGTGATCATCTGGAGCGAAACGCCGAGGGCGATGCTGGCGTGAAGAAGCTTGGTCAAGGGATCATATTTCATGGGAGTCTCCTAATCAGGGGCGAGGCAGGCCGGTCCTGGCATCAAGGATGATGGTCCTGGCGCTGCCGCCATTTGCGAGATCGACGTGATAGTCACCGTTAAGGTAACGGACGGCGGTGATACGGTTCTCTTCGGGGCCGGATAGCTTCTGAACCACCTCCAAGGCGGTCTTGACGTCGCCCGGGATGGGGGCGGGCAGGCGCTCGACGGGGAAGTCGTCACGCATCTCGCCGGTCACGGCGTCGAATCCCGCGGTCATCGCTCCGCCCCGCGGGGTCCGCAGCACCACGACCCACCATGGGGCCTGGTAGGAGATGCCCCGGACGTCGAAGCGCTGCTCGTTCAGCTTTTCCAGAACGGCCTTCAGCGGCATGGCATCGGGGGGCGGGGTCTGGGCCGCCGCGCCCATTGCCGAAATCACCAGCATCAGCCCGGTGGCCACCAATGTTCTGATGCGCCTCATTCGCTGCAGCCTCCACGGTCAGTGACAGGGCGGTTTGCCGCTTTCACCGGCACCACTCCCCATATCCTAGCGCGCCTCACCTGAACGGCCCGCGACTCGGCGGTTCATGCTGGGTTCAGGTTCGGCGGCGTACAGTGGGACAACGTGCTCACTCCGGCCTGGACCCGACGTAAATCGGCGTGATCCATGCCAAACGGAACCTTCCCCTATTCACTCCAGGCTGAACCGACCGAGGCCTCCCATGGGCTCCGGGCGGTCCCCCGCTGGGCGGAACATCGCCGGAATTACCAGGACTGGGCCTGGGAAATGGAGCGGCTGACCTGATGCTCCCTCCGAAAGGCGTAGGCATCATCTGAGCTTGGTCATACTTCTGTTAGTCTAATGACAATTGTCAAAAGATGGTAATGAACTGCCACGTTGAACGGCGACAGATGGTCCGCGCCATGCCGGCAGTATTTCGGAAGCTCGACCTCAAGACCAAGATCGTCGCGGCCTGCGTCGTCATGTTCGTCGCCGCCATCTGGCTGCTGGCCCACGACGTGGCGGAAGAGGTGCGAGACGACGTCAAGGCCGTGGTCGCCGCCGAGCAGACCGCCCTGGTCGAGCACATCACCGACAGTCTCGAGGAGGAGAGCAAGCTCCGCATCAACACGCTGAAGGATGTGGCGTCCCTGATCTCAGCGGAAATGATGGGAGACCGGGAGCGCCTGGGGGCCAAGCTGGCCGAGTTCAAGCATATCGGCCGCCTGTTCAATCTGGGGCTGTCGGTGGTTTCCCGCCAAGGAACCGGCTTCGTTGACTTTCCCGCCCTGAAGGGCCGGGCCGGATCGGATTTTTCGGGCGAAGACTATTTCCAGGCGATCATGGCCGGCGACGAGGTCGCCTTCGGCCGCCCGCGCCTGGGACGGTTCAGCAATCGTCCGGTCGTTCTGCTGGCCGTTCCGGTCCGGGGGGCGGCCAACGAGGTGATCGGCGTCCTGGTGGGGGCCAATTCCGTCTCGGACAGCGACTTCTTCACCGAGATCATCCCCCGGCAGAGCCGCCTGGACGGCGAGTTCCACATCGTTTCGCCCCGCGACCGGCTGTACGTCGCCTCCACCCGCAAGGACCGCATCCTCCAGCCCCTTCCGTCCCCGGGCGTCAACCACATGCTCGACCGCTACGTGGAGGGCTACGAGGGATCGGGGCTTTCCATCAATTCCGAGGGACTCGAGGTCCTCAGTTCCTCCAGGCGGATCGAAAGCACCGGCTGGGCGGTCATCGCCACCATTCCGACCTCCGTCGCCTTCGCCCCCATCCGCCGCCTGGAGTTCGAGATCTACCAGGATGCGGCGCTGGCCTCGGTCATCATCGCCATGTTGCTGTGGCTGTTCGTCCGTCGCCAGTTGCGGCCGCTGGAACACGCCGCCGAGATGCTCAACGCCATGGCCACGGGCAGCCGCCCCTTAAGCCCCCTGCCGGTGGAGGGCGGGCCGGAAATCCGCCAGCTGCTGGACAGTTTCAACAAGTTCCACGAGCGCATCAGGGCCCAGAAGCAGTCTCTTCGGGACAATGCCGAGCAGCTTACGCTGGCGGCGTCGGTGTTCGACGGCACCAGCGAGGCCATCGCCATCACCAACGCGGACGGCCTGATCGTCAGCGTCAACAAGCCCTTCTGCCGCCTGACCGGCTACGAGCCGGAGGAACTGGTCGGCAAGAATCCCAACATCCTGAAGTCCGGCCGCCACGATTCCGACTTCTATGCCGAGATGTGGCGGTCCATCACCGCCACGGGCAACTGGTCGGGCGAGGTCTGGAACCGCCGCAAGAACGGCGAGATCTATCCCGAACGCCTGACCATCTCGACCATTTACGATGCCGAGGGCCAGGTTCAGCGCCGGGTCGCCATCGCCTCGGACATCACCGAGCAGAAAAAGGCCGAGGAGATCATCTGGCACCAGGCCAACCATGACCTGTTGACCGGTCTGCCCAATCGCCGCCGCTTCCTGGACCTGCTGCGCAAGGATCTGGCGCGCGCCGACAGTCTTCCGGACATGGTGGTAGGCGTCCTGCTGGTCGATCTCGACCGTTTCAAGGAGGTCAACGACACCCTGGGCCACGCCATCGGCGACCAGTTGCTGCTGGAGGTGGTGCGCCGGATCGGGTCCTGCCTGTCGGAAAAGGACGTCATCGGCCATCTGGGAGCCGACGAGTTCATCGTCTCCATGATCGACGACCTGAGCACCACCCGTCTGGAGGCGGCCGTCGCGGCGATCCGCATGGTCATCGCCGAGCCCTTCCGCTCGGGGGCCGACACCATCCACCTGACCGCCAGCATCGGCATCACCGCCTATCCCACCGATGGTGGCGATATGGAGGAATTGCTGCGCAACGTCGATCAGGCCGTGCGTGAGGCCAAGAACGGGGGGCGCGACCGCTCGTGCTGCTTCACCGAATCCATGCGGGAAGCCGGGCAGACCAGACTGCAGTTGGCCAATGATCTCCGGGTGGCCCTGTCCGAGGGGCAATTCGAGGTCTACTACCAGCCCATCATCGACATGCCGTCGCGGGCCATCGTCAAGGCCGAGGCTTTGCTGCGCTGGCGCCATCCGGAGCGCGGTTTCGTCAGCCCCGCGATCTTCATTCCCATCGCCGAGGAAACCGGCCTGATCTGCGATATCGGCAATTGGGTCTTCCGCCAGGCCGCCGCCACGGCGCGGCGGCTTTGCGACCGCTGCCATCATGTGGTCGGCGGCATTTGCCGCAAGGACCAAAACGCCGGCCCGGCGGCTCCCTGCCGTTTCCAGATCGCCGTCAACAAGTCACCCCGCCAGTTCTTCTCCGGCTTCAGCCATCTGGAGTGGGCCGAGCATCTGCGCGAGCTGAACATCTCGCCCCAATGCATCTCCATCGAGGTCACCGAGGGATTGCTGCTGGGCCAGCATGCGGAAGTGATGGAGCGCCTGACCAAGTTCCGCGCCGCCGGCATGCAGGTCGCGCTCGACGATTTCGGCACCGGCTATTCCGCCATGTCCTATCTGAAGCGCTTCGACATCGATTACATCAAGATCGACCAGTCCTTCGTCCGCGACATGACCATGGATTCCAGCGATCGCGCCATCGCCGAAGCCATCATCGTGATGGCCCATCGGCTGGGCATGAAGGTGGTGGCCGAAGGAATCGAGACCGAGGAGCAATACGCCCTGCTGGCCGCCGCCGGTTGCGATTTCGGCCAGGGTTACCTATTCGCCAAACCCATGCCGGCGGATCAGTTCGAAGCCCTGCTTGGCGACCTGAAGCGGTGAGATCGGGAAGAATGAAACGCAGACCGTGCCGGGGGCGTCGTCCGTCATGATGGTGCCGTCAACCCCAAGGCGGGGTCAGTGAGCGACAGGCTTGCTATCCATTTCCGTCAGCGCCTGGCGCTCGAAAGCCTCGCAGACCTCCTTAATCTGCGTCGGTGAAAGGAATATCCCAAACCCCATCAAGTCGTTGCGGATCTTCATCATCAGATACCCCTCGGTGGCTGACGTGGATACCCGGGCGAAATCGGCATCGAGGAGAAGCCGCAGATAGTTCTGGGAATCCTCGTCGGTCAGATCGCACGCCCACCCAGCCAGCAAATGGTTTCTCCGTGCCCGGATCCAGAACGCCTTCTCGTCGGCATGCCTGAACACCGCTTGGCTGGTGACGGCCTTGGCGTGGAAGGTGTCGACGATAGATGGAGATGCCTTCAGAAAAGCCACCGATACCCTCCCAAAAGCTCAATGGCGACGAAGACGCCTTGCCGTGAGATGCGCTGCCCGCCGCTCGATTTTAAGGCCGATCTGCGGTTGGGCGCAAAGCGGTTGAAGTCGTGGGTATCGAAGAAAGGGAGATCAGGCGGCGGAAAGGTTTGCAAGGTGACGCCGGTGCCTCCTCATTATCTCCGCGGTGACGCCACGCAGATGAGGCACTGCTGGTATGGTTGGGGATTATTTGTTCGCCTCCGGCTCCAGTTGGAGGATCGGCGCGGTTATCCCCACTTTATCGTCACCTACCTCAAACCGGGGCCATTTCCGGAGAACGGGCCGGAGACGTCTTTCGTAAAAATCAGCTCGTGTTTTCCAGACACGCGGCCAAGAACGAGGCGATTGGCCTGCTGGCGGATCGATAGTCCGGCGGGAAAGACTTCCGGAGACCACATTGCGGGAAGTTCCAGCGTCAGCCCTTCGAGTGGCTGCGGCGCAACGAGAGTGAGGACCACGCGGCCATTCTTTTCGATGGCATCGACCCCGAGTTGATCGCGGGCCGCCCACCATTCCCCGAATTGGCTGACGGAGCCGTACCAGACGCCGTCGCCTTGCGCCTCGACGAATTTTTTCTCGAAGTCCAGCTTCTGCCCCAGGATGTCGGGGTGGATCAGGACGACGAACAGTCCGCCGTAGCGTTTCAGGCGCTCGGCCAGCGCAAGAGCCTGCGGCAGCCGGTCGAGCATGGGGCCGTCAAGCTCGTCCTCGACGGTCACGGGAAATTCGAAGATGGGCGTCTCCGCCACGTTCTCCCGGCCATGGGTCAGTTGGAACGGCAGGTGGGTCAGGGAATCGTTGGCCGTCACCGATGAACTGAAGCGGTAGCCCGCAGCGGCCAGCGCCTGGGGTAAGGCGAAGGGATTGGCCAGGTGGCCCGGCCGAAACGACGAGACGACGTCGCCCGGCAGGAAATGTTCGAGGAGGAAACGGCTGACCCGCAACTCGCCCAGGATCGTGCCGTTCTCGGCCACCGTCCTGTTGCGCACGAAGGGGGCGTAGTCGGGGTAGCGCTCGGTTCCGTCGCCCAGGGGAAAGTCTTTGAAGGGGCGGGCGTGGGAAACGGAGTGGCTGGCGATTTCCATGCCCGTGGCCCGCAAGTCCCGCAGCATCCTGACGCCCTTGTCGGTGAAGAACACGTCGTCGTTCCAGTCGCGGACGTATTTGACCTGCATGAAATAGGTGGCGGTGATCCCCCGGCTCCGCTCGAACGCGGCATAGGCCAGGGCGTTTTCCAGCGAGCGGGTATAATCGATGTCGTGGGACACGATGACCGAGAGCGGCTTGCCCTGGGGAACCGTGGACAGCGTCACCGCATCGGGTTCACCGGCCCGGTAGATGTTGCGGACGGCCCGCAACAGGACGTCGAGCGTCGGCTCGAACCCGTTGACGTATTGGCGGGCGATATCCTGCTGCCGGTTGTCGTAGCCGCGCGCCAGAAGGTAGCCGAGATCGGGGCCGATGGCGTAGGCGCGGCCGGTCTCGTCGCCCAGGATCGCCGCGCTTCCATCCTGGTAGGTCGCCAGGGGCGGACGCTTTGGGTTCGAATAGGCGTAGCTGCCGGTGGGAGCCACCTGCCGGCCGCCGATGCGGATCGAGGTCTCGGCGGTGTCGTCCAGCCCCCGTGTCAGCACCGAGCGTCCCTGGAAACGCAATTCGGTCGCCGTCCTGGGGCCCGCCTCGTCGAAGCCGAACAGCTTATCCAAGCCGCCGCCCAGCACATGCTGGGCGATCAGCGTGCCGCCCTTTGCCGGAAACTCGGCCAGGGCCTTCAACGCCTGGGGCGGCAGCACCTGGCCGCTGACGCGCGGATAGACGAACACGACGCGGTGCGCCAGGGCCTTGCGGTAATCGTCGGTGATGACGAAGGGCACGCCGATGGTCCGCAACCCATGGGCCAGGGCCAGCCAGTCGGAGGCCGGGTCGGTCAGCAGGATGGCGAGGCGGCTGTTTCCCCCCTCGCCGAAGCGCCGCCAGTCGGCGGGCGCCGCCGGGGAAACCGTGGTGGTTCCGTCCGGTCCCGCCACATCCGGGAACCGGTAGAGCGCGCCGCGGAAGAATCCCCGGATGCCGTCCCACAGCGAGCTTTCCGCCGAAGCGGCCGTGGTGGCCGCGACCGTCGCGATGAAAAGGCCGGCCAGGACGGCGTTTCTAATCCACGCCATGGATCGCCATCCCCAGAAATGACGGCCATGGGGCCAGCTGCCTTTCCAGGGCGCGCAGGATGTCGTCGATCCGAGCGTCCGCGCCGTGAAAGGTCAGGGCGCTTCCCGGCGCCACGGATTTGCCGGCCAGGGCAAGGGGCGTTCCCGCCGGATCTTCGGCCTGTTGGTCCATCAGGACCAGGGCGTCGCCGCCGTCGAGGGCGATCCGCCACAATTCGCCGCGCCGGGTGGGGGAGGCGCGGTACATCCGGATTTCCTCGTCGGCGAGCGGCCCGAACTCCACCGCGATTCGAATCCCCTTCTTCCTGGCCATGGCCCAGGCCAGGAACGGCTGGGCACCGTCGACGATCCGGCGCGGATCGGTACGGTAATCCATCACCGCCAGACTTTGTATCTCGGGCCCCAGGCGGTCGAGAATGCGCTCGCGGCGGCTGGCGGAGCCGAACCAGACGGGAACCGCCGCCTCCACCGGCAATCCCGCCCCAGCCTGCGCGACGGCGTTGGCCGTTTCCACGTAGGCCGCGTCCCAGGCGGCGGGATCCTGGGCATAGCCGGGCAGGAGATAGGGCTCGATGTCCAGTTGAAGACCGGCCAGCCGCCGGTCCGGGGGATTGGCAGTGTTGTAGGCGGCGTAGGCCCCTGCCCATTGCTCGAAGCGGGGGCGCTCGGACGGCAGGACGGCATGCGGATCGCCGATCACCGCCCAGACGGCGATGCCTCGCCGCCCTGCCTCGGCGATGAAGGCGCCCAGACGGTCGGCTTCCTCCACCCCGCCGTCACCGACGGGAACCGTGACGTAGACCATCCGGGCGTCATGGCGGACCAGATGCTCGATCAGGGACGAGGCCGTTTCGCGCCAATGGGCGGGCCGCCACATCCAGGCGGATCGGAGGGGCGTCTGGACCGACGCGGCTGCGGTCAGCTCCATGCTGGAAAGCTTCAGCGTTCCGCCGGCGCGTGGGCATTCCACCATGGCCGAAAAGCCGGCCTCGCCCCAGGAGAGATCGGGGATGGGAAGTTGGGGCGCGCCTCCATCGAGGCGTCCAAGCAGCAGCGGATTCTGTTGCTGCTGCCGTGGCGCGTCGGACAGGCCGAACCACCATGCGCCGCCATCGCCCTCGACCTTGAGCCGAACGGACAATCCCGACAGGGGCGGCATGGTCCGCTGTGGCTGGGCCAGCACGAAACCCGCCGGCTGCTCTCCCGGACGGCAGGAGAGAATGGCCTGATCGGCGCGCCGCTCCAGGCCGGCCCGCTCCTCGGTGCCGAAGGGCCTGATGTCGAGCATGGGCAGGATATCGGCCCCCAACGGCATCGGTTCGGGCGGGGACGGGGCGGCGGGCGCTTCATCGGCGAAGTGGATCTCGGAAACCTCGAATCCCCCGGAACCGGCCGGGCCTTGCAGGCTGACGCCGCGCTCGAACCGCCCCGGTCCGTCGGGAAGGGGGCCGAACCACACCACCTGCCCGGCGGCGACCGGGATGGGTGTTGCCCGACATCCCTCGGCGGGAATGCCGTCTCCCAGGGTAAGCCAGCGCCGCTCGCCGGGCGGCTGAAAAACAGGGCGGGAGCGGCCATGCGTCCCCGCCGCCTCGGGCCCGGCGCACCAGCCGACCCAGCCGTCCGTTCCGGCCATGGACGGTCCGGCAAGCAGCAGCAGGGCGGCCGCCAGCGCCGCCGGCTTCCCCTTGATCAAGCCGAACCCCGTGGGTTGGGGATATGGCGGGCGACGACCTTGCGCAAGGCGGTTCTCAGCGCTTCTTTTTCGACGGTCTTGACGATGTAGTCCTTCGCCCCGGCATCCAGGGCGTCCAGCACCATGGATTCCTGGCCATGGGACGACACCACCACGATCACCGCGGAAGGGTGGGCTTCCATGATCTGGCTGGTTGCGGCGATGCCGTCCATTCCCGGCATGGTGATGTCCATGGTCACCAGATCGGGCCGCAGGGACTGGAACATGGCAACCGCTTCGGCGCCGTCGGCGGCGAAGCCGACGACCCCATACCCGAATTCTTCCAACAGCGACGCCAGGCGCTTGCGGGCGACGCCGGAATCATCGACGACAAGGACGGAAACAGCGGAGGGGGACATGGCGAGGCCGTTCCTTTCACGCTGCCACTTGGCAGGATTCGGCGGGCAGGCGGAACACGAAGGTGGTCCCCTGGCCCTGATTGGTGACGATGGCGATGTCTCCGCCAAGCCCGCGGGCGGCCACATGCACGGCGGCCATGCCGACGCCCCGGCCCGACCACGGATTGGCTTCGTCCCGGCTGGACAGGCCGTCGCAGAACACCAGGTCGGCCAGGGATGCGTCCTTCAGGGCCGGATCGGCGGCGCGACGGCGCAAGGCCGCCACGTCGATTCCGGCGCCGTCGTCGGAGATTTCCACCATGATGCCGTCCTCCGTCCTGCCGATGCGACACGTTATGCTGCCGCCCCGGGGCTTTCCCGCCGCGTCGCGGGCGTCGGCCGTTTCGATCCCGTGATCGATGGCGTTGCGGAACACGTGTCCCAGGCTGCGCAGGAAGGGGCCGAAGCGATCGGGGTCGATCCTGATGTCGGCGCCCGACACCTCGAAGCGGTCGAGCTCCTTGCCCAGCCGTTCGGCCATGCGCCGCGCCATGCGTTCGTAATCGAGCAAGGCATGCCGCAGCGACGCCATGCGGATTCGGGACAGTTCGATCAGCACCGGCAGTTCCTCGCCCGGCAGGTCGCCCGCCTGCAGATGGCGGTTGGCGAAGCGTTCGAAGGTGACGGCCTGGACCGGATCGATGGTGACGACGTTTCTTCGCTCGATGAAATCCTTGCCCAGCGCCTGGGTGATGACGGAAAGGTCCGTCTCCATCAGGTTCAGCCAGTCGATGGAGAACACCATCCCGGCGACCTGGGCGGAGGAGGGCTCCTGGTCCAGCTCGCGCAGTTGCGTCTCCACATCGTGCAACTGGGCCGGCAGGCGCTGGAAGCCGAACTGGTTGAAGGTGCCCTTGAAGGTGTGAATGGCGCGGTAAAGCTCGACCGGCGCCCGCTCGCTCCAGGACGAGGAGCCGGCGGCGACGAATTCCCGGAAGCCGTCGAGCGCCGCGAAGAAGTCGTCCTGGTCGGTCACCGCCGCCAGCACCATCTCCATGCGGTGGCGCTCGCGGTCGACGGCGTCGTTCAGGCGCTTGCGCTCGGTCACGTCCGACAGGACCAGCATCACGCCGCCGTCGACCGCGATGTACTGGGCCGACAGGTAGTGCTCGCCCACCGCCAGGTTGCGGGGAAGCAGCGAAAGATAGACTTCGGCCCGGATCGGCGTGTCCGCCTCCCAGGCGGCGCAGGCCCGCGCCACGCTGCGACGCATCAGGGCCCTGGCGTCGGGGTCGTTGCTGAACAGGAGCATGTCGACCGGATGTCCTTCCGGTTCACGCCCCAAGGCCGAAACGCAGGCGCGGCTGTAGCGCCCGTGTACCACCAGGTCGGGCCCGAAGAACAGGAAGCCCTGGCCGGAATTGTCCAGCAGCATGGCCACTTCCCGCAGCGCCTGCTCCGCCTGCCGGTGGGCGACCACCGCCGTCTCGCGCGCTTCCACCATGGCGAGGTGGAACGAGACGGAACGGCCGGAGAAGGCGCGGAAGACGGCGGCGATGTACAAGATCGCCGTGACGACGGTGGTGATCGCCGTCGGGGAATAGGGATGCTGCAGATAGGAATTGGCGACAACCACGAAGGCGATGGAGATGACGGTCATCAGATTGCCGGCCCAGGCCCCGATCAGCAGATAGGCGGCGGGGATGCTGAGCGGGAACCACAGAACCCGCAATTCGTCGGCGGTGTTGTACAGGAAGGCGATGGCTTCCAGCAGAAACGACACCAGCATGCCCGGCACCATGATCCGCGACAGGTGGGCGGGGCGGGAGCGTATGGCCACGTAGCAGCCCAGGAAGACGGCGCAGTAAAGCTCGCCGCCCCACAGGTAATAGGGATGCAGATGGGCGGCGCCGCCTAGGGCGGCGATCACGAAGATGCCGGTGACGGTGGCGCTGAACAGCAGCAAGATGCAGGCGAAGCGGTGCTGGAAGCGGCGGTATTCGTCGCCCGGCTCGAAGCGATAGGTGCCGAAAACCAGATTGCCGAAATCCATTGCGGTTCCCTCCCCTCTGGTTCAGTCCTGACGGTTGGTCGGTTGGCGGCCGAAGCCCTGGCGCGTCATGGTTCCCCATTGGCCGCGCGTGCCCCGCAGGAAGCGCCACCATCCCTCGACCCGCCACAGGGTGTTGATCTGGCGGTAGCCGAAATTCTCGAGAACGGCGATCAGGAACAGGATCGCCAGGTCGCGGGCGCGGGGAAACCGCCTGAGTTCCAGCTCTTCCAGGATCAGCGACGACACGCTGATGAAGACGCCGAAGACGCAGGTCAGGGCGAAGAAGGCCAGCGGATACTCCGCGTCGAGCATGCCGATCAGCCAGAGCAGCGGCAGCAGCGCATAGCCCAGGGCCTCGAGCGGCGGCCCCAGCACGTCGACGATCAGCACGTGGCCGAAGCCGATCAGCCCGATGCGGCCGTAGCGGGGATTGAGGGCCATGTCGCGGTGACGGGAAAAGGTTTCCAGCGCGCCGCGCTGCCAGCGGATGCGCTGACGCCGCAAGACGGCTGCCGACGACGGCGCTTCCGTCCAGCACACCGGCTCGGGCACGAAGCGGATGGCGTAGGGGCGTCGCGCCGCGATCATGGCGCGGTGCAGCTTGACGATCAGCTCGAAATCCTCGCCCACCGTATCGTGGCGATAGCCGTTCACCTGGATGGCGGCGTCGCGGCGGAAAATGCCGAAGGCGCCGGAAATCAGGGTGACCGCCCGCATCTCGCTCCAGGCCAGCCGCCCCATCAGGAAGGCCCGCAGGTATTCCATGGTCTGGAACAGGGGCAGGATGGCGGTGGGCAGGCCCACCCGGACCACCTGGCCGTTCTCGACGGTGCAGCCATTGGCCAGACGGACGGTGCCGCCCACCGCGATGGTTTCCTCGGGCGCGTCGACGAAGGGTTCGACACAGCGCAGCAAGGCGTCGGATTCCAGCACCGAATCCGCATCCACGGCGCAGAACAGCGGCATGCGAGAAATGTTGATCCCGGCGTTCAGGGCATCGGCTTTGCCCCCGTTGTCCTTGTCGACCACCAGCAGCGACGGGAAGGCGGGATTGCCGTAAAGGCCGTGAATTGTCCGATGCGGAACGGCATGATCCCAGGACCGCGACACCGGCCGCAGATCGAACCCGGCGATCAGGGCGTCCAGCGTGCCGTCGGCCGAGCCGTCGTTGATGACGACCACCTCGAATTGCGGATAGCGCAGGGCCAGCAGCGAGCGGACGCTTTCGACGATGGTGGTCTGCTCGTTGTAGGCGGGCACCAGCAGCGAGATGGGCGGCGCCACCTCGGCATATTGACGCCAAAGATTGTCGGCCGCGTCGAAATGGGTGCGCCGGGCCAGATGGCGGTAGGCCAGCAGCAACTGGACGGTATAGACGGCGTTCTGGGCCAGCCCACCGGCGATGACTGCCCATGAAACCGGCTCGGCCAGCAGCATGACCAGACTGAAGAAGGTCAATTCCGTCATGATGGGACCGCTCCGGATTCGGCCAGGACCAGTTGCGCCGTCTGGGCGGCGGGGCCGGTTCCCTTCGCCGTGCGCTCCAGCGCCTCCATCCCCTGCATTCCCAGTTTGGTCAGGGCTTCCGAGACCCGGAAACGCACCCACCATTGCGGATCGGACAGCGCGGCCTCCAGGGCCGGGACGGCGGAAGACAGGCCGATCTGGCCCGCGCATCGCGCCGCCTGCCCCCGAACCTGCCAGGCCGCATCGGCCAGCCCGCCGGGGATGGCCCGTTCCGCATCGGGATGACCGAGCTGGGCCAGGGCGCGGAAGGCTTCGGTCCGTACCGTCACATCGGCATGGGACGCCGCCTCGATCATGAGGTCGATGGCCCCCAGGGTCCCGCTCTGCCCGAGCGCATGCAGGGCCGCGGCCAGAACCGGCGGCCGGGGATCGGCGCGCATCAGGTCCACCAGTTCCAGCGGCGACGAGGCGGCGATCAGGACCAGCAGGGCGCGCAGCCGCAGAGATCCGGCATGTTCCAGCCCGCCCAGCGCCTCGGCGATGACCGGCAGCGGGGGCGGGCTGCCCCATTCCGCCAGGGCGAAGGCGGCGCTCATGCGGACGGCGGAAACCGGGTCGCGGCACAGGACATCCATCAGGGCGGAACGGACATCGTCGCGGTCGAACGGAGCCAGGCAGGAGACGGCCCTCTCCCGGCGCCGGGCCGAACGGGCCGTCATGTCGGCCAGCACCGCCTCGACGACGCCGTTCTCCTCCATCGCCGCCAGCAGACGGGCGCGATCCTCGCCCCGGACCAGGTCCACCAGTTCGCGCCCGATCTCGGCCAGGATGCGGCGATCGCTCTGGCCGGTGACCGGCGGCAGGGCCGAACGGTCGTCGGCATCGATGGCGGCGATGAGGTGGGCCTGCAACTGGGCACGCCTTGCCGCGTGGCGTGCGTCGGCGCGGTCGATGAACACGCGCCGTCCGATCAGGACAGCCATGAACAGCAGCGAAATCGCGGCCAAGGCCAAGCTGACGGTCCAGATGACCTCCAGCGGGCTCATGGCTAGAACCGCACGGACAGGGCGGCCCCGACGGTCTTGCGCCAGGGATCGCCGCGACTGGCCGAGAGGGTGACGTCCACATCGGGGGTCAGCCCGACCACCACGCCGCCGAACCGGCTGCTGGTATAGGCGGTGACGTTGGCGTTGGTTTCCGGGGCGTTGGAATAGCCTCCGAAAATGCGGAACCATTCCAGCGCCTGCCAATCCGCCCGGGTTTCATAGCCCGGATGGGGCTTGCCGTTCTCGTCGGTGACGCGCAGGACCCGCCCGGTGAGCCAGACCCGCCCGTCGAACAGATATTGCTGCAGGCCCGGAGCCACGACGCTGACCGTTCCGCTGCGATAGGCGGAGCGCTGCCAGTCCAGGGACAGCCAGGTGGCGTCCAGCAGCCCCTTGTCGTCGCGGACCCTGACCGCGCCGCCGAGATTGATCCGGCGCTTGGGCAGGAAGTCGGCGTCGGGGGTCATGCCCACCGCCGCCGAGCCCCGCAGCCAGGGAAGGAAGCGGTGGTCCGCCCCCACTTCCACGTAGCGGTCGATCAGGCTGAAACGGTGGGACTGCCAGCCGATGGCGTGAATTTCGGTATCGTCGGACAGGGCGTAGCCGACCCGCAGGCTGCTGTCCTGCCATTCCTTCAACCCCTGCGGCCCGAACCGGCTGACGTCCAGGCCGGTGTCGACCCGCCAGCGCCGCTTGCGGGCGGCCTCGACCCGGGCGAGGCCCTGCAGCGCGTCGCCGTGATCGGGGCTGAGCGTCAGGGCCCGCTGGTAGCGCCGGTGGGCCGCCGCCACATCGCCGCCATACCAGGCGATGTCGCCCGCCAGGATCAGGATCTCGGCATTGGCCGGATGCTGCTTTCGCAGGACCGATACGGCCTGGCCGGCGTCGTCATTGCGTCCCGACCAGGCCAGCAGCCGGGCCTCCAGGATGCGGGCTTCGACGTCATTGGGGTTTTCCGCCAGGATCCGGCGCACCACGGCCAGACCGGCTTCCGCCTGATTGTCGTGGCCAAGGCGGGTCGCCTCGGCCATCAGGGCGTCCCGCGAGGCCTGTGCGGCCAGCGCGGACGACAGTCCGACCATGGCCAGGCAGACCACGGCGGCAACACGCAGAGTGCGGATCATTGCCTGGGCGCCTCCAGCAGACGCTTGACCCGCAAAACCAGCTCCTCGGGGATGAAGGGCTTGACCAGATAGTCGGAAGCGCCGGCCGAGAGCGCACCCACGATGTCCTTTTCCCCCTTGAGGGAACTGAGCATCAGGATGGGAATCGACGCGGTCGCATCGTTGGCCTTCAAGGTCTTGATGACGGCAAAGCCGTCAAGGCCGGGCATCATGCCATCGAGCACAAGGATGTCGGGCATCAATCGATGGGCGGCCTCGACCGCCTTCACGCCATCTTCCACCGCCACGACGTTGAAGCCCCTCGATCCGAGGCGGTGCGCAAGAAGCTGGGTAACCAGAGGATTGTCATCCGCCACCAAAACGGTTCTGTTCAGCACGACCACATCGCCTCCAAAAGACATGGGCAGGCCACATTATATATCCCAAAGGTATCTTTGCGTGAAATGCCATAATTGGTGGCAAGCCTTGCGTGGCTCAAATGGCTTGAGGCATCCAGCGGCATAAGGGGCTTTTCCCCATGCGGGCGAAACGATCCGAGCCGCCGCCCCGGCTGATCCCATGGCTAGGCCGGGCGCCGGCAACCAAAACAAAACGCCGCCAACCTTTTGGGGTGGCGGCGTTTTCGATTCTGGATACGGGATTGGGCGGCCGGGGCGCGGTGTCCGCCGGGCAATCAGATCAGCCCCAGCGCCCGCAATTCGGCGGCCATTTCGGGGGGCGGTTCCTGCTCGCCGGGGCGGCGGTCCCGCGGGGCGGATTCGGGGGGCAGGTAGCGCCAGCCCTGGAACGGCTTCATGGCGCGCGATTCCACGTTGACCACCTTTGCGTCCAGGATCAGGCGGCAGCGCGGCCGTCCTTCCTCGTCCCAGTCTTTCTGCACCTCCAGCACCCGCTGGCGCGCCGCGATGAAGCCCTTGATGACCCAATAGATCGAGCCGTCCCCGGTCAGTTCGTCGGCGCGCTTGGGAACGGAGCGGGTCAGGTGGAAGATGTGGCCGAAGGCAGCCAGCCGCGCCGCCTGGAACGCCTTCAGGGCGTCGATGCCGTCGCAGCCCACTGCCAGCTTGACCAGGTGAATCATGTCCTTCTCCGAGTTCACGCGGTTCGGCCGAAAGGCCGATGTCCTCTCGCCCCCATGATGGGGGAGGCGTCGAGGCCATGGCAACCCGGATCCCGGACTTTTCTCAGGCCGGAACGCGGGGGCGGAATGGGACGGGTATGGTCTATTCCACCGCCAGGATGACGTGGGAGGCCTTGAACAGGGCCCAGGCCGCTTCGCCGGGGATCAGTTCCAGCTCGTCGGCGCCGTCGCGGGTGACCACCGCCGCGACGGTCTTTCCGCCGCCGATGTCGAGGATCACCTCGGCGCTGACCGGGCCGTCGTCGCGCCGGGCGACGATGCCGGGAATGCGGTTGCGGGCGGAGACCGGCGGGCATTCGCTGCCGGCGGCCAGCATGACGAACGAGGCCTTGACCAGCGCCGTCACCGCCTGGCCCTTGGCGATGCCCAGGTCCTCCATGCTTTCGGCGGTGACCACGGCGGCCAGGGTAAGCTGATCGGTGAGGCGCAAGATGACCTCGGAATTCACCGCGCCGGGGCGGATGTCCTCGACGGTGCAGCGGAAGGCGTTGCGGGCGCTGGTCTTCATGCCGAGGCTCCGGATCAGGGTCAGGGGATCAAGGGGGGAGGCGCTGGCGGCGAACAGGGCGGCGGCGCGGGCGAAGCGTTCCTCCAGCATCCTGAAGGCGGTGATCAGGGCCTGGCCGTCCTCGGTGACCATGGCGCCGCCGCCGTGCTTGCCCCCGGCCTGGGCGGAAACCGCCGGGCGGGGCAGCAGGTTGTTGACCGCGGCCAGGGCGTCCCAGGCCGCCTTGTAGCTGAGGCCCACCGCCTGGGCCGCCTTGGTGATGCTGCCGTGGGCGGCCACCGCCTCCAGCAGGGCGATGCGGTCCCGCCCCACCGGCGAGCGATTGCTTCCCTTAAGGGCCAGGATGGCTTCGATCTGGTCTTCGCTCACGCGGGGTCCTCCGTAATATAATCAGAATATATTACGATGGACCCCGGACGTCAGCTTGAAAATGGCGGCGGGAGGGGGCGGGCAAGCCTACTTGCCGATGATTACTTCCGACGCCTTGATGATGGCGGAAACGTCGTCGCCGACCTTGAGGGCCAGATCCTCGATGGCCTCGATGGAGATCAGGGAGGTGATGAACTGCCCGCCCACGTCCACCTTGACCTTGGCCACCACCTGGCCCTTGGAAATGTCCACGACCTTGCCCTTCAGGGCGTTGCGAGCGCTGAGTTTCATTGGGAATTCTCCAGAAGAACCGTGATGGGGCGCCCATGAAGCGTGCCCGATCAGGAAAATATGGGTGATCATCTTGCGAGGTCAATTAAAAATAAGAATTATGTTTGCATTTCGTTATGTTGGTTAAGTTAATATCGGGTGATGTGGCCTGAAATGTCGTGTATATTCGCTATATTGTTTGGCTTGATAGCGCATTCGCTTTATACATATTTTACGATGTTTTGTCTGTGGTGGGGTGGCTCTCTGTACCCTGTTTGCCCGGCCTTCTGCGGTTTGGTGCCATGGACGGGGAGGCGATATGGTGTGCAGCTTCATATCGCCATTGCATTAAATTATATTTTTGATATAACGCTTTTTGTCGAGACGATCCGTTTCGTGGTGGGCGATCTTCCTGTCCCCACTCACGGCCTCCGCCCGGTGTCCCTTCCAGGCCCGGCGGAGGTTCGTCCCGGCCCTGCTTCCGATTCGCCGGCCGATCGGGATTGCCCGGGCTGGGGTTTCGATATATACATCGACTATATTTCGATCCGACGATGGAGTTGCGTCATGCTGATGAAGCGCCTGCTGGGAGCCGCCGCCGGCTTCGCCCTCTGCCTGGCCGTGACGGCGGGGGCCCGCGCCGAGGATGTGGTGGTGTTCGCCGCCGCCTCGCTGACCAACGCCCTGAACGAGATCAACGAGAGCTTCACCGCCAGGACCGGCAACAAGGTGGTGCCGTCCTACGCCGCCTCCTCGGCGCTGGCCAAGCAGGTGGAGCAGGGTGGCCCCGGTCAGGTCTTCGCCTCCGCCGACTTGAACTGGATGGACTATCTGGCGGGCAAGAAGCTGATCAGCCCCGACACCCGCTTCAACCTGCTGGGCAACACCCTGGTGCTGATCGCGCCGGCCGAGTCCAAGCAGGGCAAGGTCGAACTGACGCCCAAGACCGACATCGTCGCCCTGGCCGGCGAGGGGCGCATCGCCACCGGCAACCCGGACGCCGTGCCGGTCGGCCTCTATTTCCGCCAGGCCATGGAGCGGGCCGGGCAGTGGGGCAAGGTCAGCGCCAGGATCGCCGCCACGGATTCGGTGCGCGCCGCGCTGGCCTTCGTCGAGCGGGGCGAGGTGCCGCTGGGGGTGGTCTACGCCACCGATGCGGCGGTCAGCAAGAAGGTCAAGGTGGTCGGCGTGTTCCCCGACACCATGCACGATCCCATCGTCTATCCCTTCGCCCTGGTGGCCGGCAAGGAGAGCACCGCCGCCCGGGCCTATCTCGACACCTTGCGCACCAACGAGGCCAAGGGCGTGTTCGCCAAATACGGTTTCAAGGTCAACTGAGCCGGGCGGGCCGGCCACCGGTGAGGAGACGCCGCCATGAAGGTCGCCATCGCCACCCAGGACCTGGCCCGCGTCGACGCCCATCTCGGCTGGGTAAGGCACCTGATGCTCTACGAGGTCGACGAGGAGGGATACCGCTATCTCGGCCTGGAGACCCTGGCGGACGGCGATCCCTCGCTCCGCCTCCGGGCCATGGCAGGGTGCCGGCTGGTGTTCGCCGCCGACGTCGACGCCGATGGGGAGTTCCAACTGGCGCGGCTTCAGGTGATCCCCATCCGGAAATTTGCCGGAGAGCCTGTCGCACTGGCTTTGGAGGCACTACGTGATGGAATGCGTGGCCATGCGCCGCTCTGGCTGCGCCAGGCGGAGCAGAAATATCGCCGCGAAAGCATCAACGGCTGATTGCCGCAGGAACGATGACCAGGACACGCGGTATTTACGGCCGGCTGATGGTGGCCCGAAGCGATCTTCATGAACCGGACCGCCATGTGCTGGCCTCGGTGATTTCGCTGTCCCTGGCGGAAGGCGGCTCCCCCTTGCCCGAGGCCTTGGGCCTGGACGGCGCCGTCCTGGCCCGCCTGCTGGACGCGGCCTTTCCCGGGGCCTTCGCGCCCGGCGAACTGGCGGCCGCTGATGCCGGCGCCGGCGACGACGCCATCGAGGAGCCCGACTATCGCGCCCTGCTGCTGGCCGGCCGGGCCTCGGGCGTCGAGATCGAGGAATGGCTGGCCCGTATCGTGGCCCGCCGTTCGCTGCGGCCCGAGCATCTGTGGATCAGCCTGGGCCTGCGCCACCGCCAGGAGCTGTCGGACATGCTGCACCGCCATTTCCCCGGCGTGGCGGGGCGCAATGTCCGGCACATGCGCTGGAAGAAGTTCTTTTACCGCGAGATGTGCCAGGCCGAGGGCGTCTATGTCTGCAAGTCGCCGGTCTGCGACGTCTGCCCCGATTTCGCCCATTGCTATGGGAACGAGGATTAGGCGTGCCCCTTCAGAGTTCGGGACCGTAGCATTCCGGGTGGTGGGGGCAGATCTCGCAGGAACTGGCGGTGCAGGTCCAGACCTTCTCCTCGTCGCACAGAAGCTTGTAGAAGAACTTCTTCCAGCGCATGTCCCGGTCGTTCCGGGCCGCCAGGGGGGCGAAGTGACGCTCCAGGATGCCGCTCAACTGGTCGCGGCCCTCCAGCCCCAGGCTCATCCACAGATGCTCGGGTTCCATGCAGGCCCGGGCGATCAGCCGGGCGAAGATCACCGGCCATATTCCGCCGCCCGAGGCGTGGTTGAGGAACAGGCGGCAAAGGTCCTGCTCCTCCTGCTCCAGCAGCGAGCGGCTGAAGCGGCCATAGCCCGGATCGGGGCGCTGGTCGTGGCAGGCGACGCCGCTCCGGCTGGTCTCGGCGCTGTGGCGGCGCCAGCAGCCGCTGATGGGCCAGCCGGCGTCCTCGGCCGCCGGGAAGAACCGGGTGGTGACGGCCTCGATCTCCTCGGGCTCGAGCCCCAGGGCGTGGCGGTAGGGCGCATCCGGGCAGGCGCAGCGGTGGGTCAGCACGCGGGCCAGGGCGCGGATGTCGGGATCGTTGGGCCGGGCGCTGTACCGCACCAGCCAGTCGTCGCCCCACTTGATCCCGCTCTGGCAGATGGCCGCCATCGCTCCCCTCCCGCTATATTGCGGCGGATATTAATACGGAAGCGGCGGCGGCGGGGTGACCTTGATCAATCGCCGTCCCGGCAGCCGGCCGGGCCGCTGCCGTCGCCTTGTCCGCCGCATTCGGCGGTCCAGCCGGAATCGGGAGACAGCAGCGCTTCCAGCGCGTCGATGTCGCCGGCGAACATGATCCTGGCCTTGGTCTCCACCGAGCGGTAGATGCCCAGCACGGCGTGGCCCGTCGCGGTCAGCGAGGCGCCGCCGCCCCGGCGGCCGCCCATGACGCGTTCCACCAGCGGCTCGCGGAAATGGCGGTTGAGGTTGTCCACCAGCTTCCAGGCGTTGGGATAGGCGATGCCCAGCACCCGCGCCGCCGCCGAGATGGAGCCGTGGCGGTCGATGGCTTCGAGCATCTGCATCTTGCCGGGGCCGAGCAGGGGGACGATGCGCACCTGCACGCGCAGATCGGGTTTGCCGGCCATTGATCCTCTCCCGTCGCTGGACAGCGACTGGCGTACCCGTTTGCCGGTTCAGCGTCAACCTGCTGATTTTTCGCTATATTGCTGTCATTTATAGCGCATCACAGGCTGTCGAGAAAGCGCAGCAGCGCCCGCCGGTCGTCGGGAGTCAGGCGGCGGACCGCGTCGGCGGCCGCTTTGGCCTGGCCGCCGTGCCAGAGGATGGCTTCCAGCGCATTGCGCGCCCGGCCGTCATGCAGCAGGCCGACCCGTTCGGCCACCACCGGGCGAAGCCCCAGTCCCCACAGCGGGGGCGTGCGCCATTCCCGCCCGCTGGCCAGGAAGTCGGGGCGGCCGTCGGCCAGACCCTCGCCCATGTCGTGGAGCAGCAGGTCGGTATAGGGATGGATCGTCTGTCCGCCCAGCTCCGCCAGCCAGGGATGGGGGCCGGTGGTCAGGACAGGGCGGTGGCAGGCGGCGCAGCCGGCGGCGGCGAAGATTGCCTCGCCCCGGCGCACGCTGGGGTCGTCGATTCCGCGCCGCGCCGGCACGCCCAGGCCCAGGTGATAGGTTTCCAGCGCCAGCAGCTGGCCGGCGGTCAGCTCCGGCTGCGGCGGGGCGGCGGCCCGGCGGCACGCCTCCTGGGCCGGGGCGCAGTTCTGTCCGGAAAACAGTGGCGAGGTGATGCCGATGTCGCCCAGCATGGCTCCGGCCAGTTGCTGGTGGACGCTGGGCTGGTTGGCCTTCCAGCCGAAACGGCCCAGCACGGTCTTGCCGTGCCCGGCGTCCCACACCCGGTTGGGGCGGCCGCCGTTTTCGGCGGCGATGGCCAGGATGTCGGTCTCGGGGATTGCGGCCAGCAGCCCCAGCCCGTGGACAGGCGGGGCGATGCGCGGGGAGGTGAGGGCGTCGGCTCCCAGCGGGCCATAGGCCAGTCTCACGAAGCGCAGCTCCGGGCGGCGCAGGCGGACCACTTCGCCGCCCGGCAGCGTCTCGCGCCGTTCGCGCCAGCGGATCATGGCGCGCCCCTCGCCGGGCACGCCGGGGACGCCTTCCTCGTTCAGCTGGTCGCCATAGGCGGGATGGGGCTTGGGCCCGCCGTGCGGGTCGGCTCCCGGTACCGACAGGCGGACCAGCATGGTGCGCATGGGCTCGTCCGGCCCCTCGGGGGCGAAGCCGCCGCTATTGCGCGGATGGCAGGCGACGCAGGACAGCCGGTTGAACAGCGGCCCCAGCCCGGTGAAGCGCTCGTCGAGCGACGGGGCGGCCAGCCAGGGGCGGTTGAACACCGTGCGGCCGTGGGCGAAGTCGCGGTGAAGCGCCTCGGGCAAGGCGGGGGCCATGGTCGAAAAGGCCGCCCGACCGCTCTCGAACACGGTGAAGGCCCCGCCCGACAGGGCCTCGTCGGCCGTGGCGGGGGCGGCCAGGGACAATCCGGCCGCCAGCAGAAGGCGCCTCATCGGGCCAGAACCGCCCGGGCCCGGGCCGTGGCGGCGGCCGCCGCCTGGGTCCAGCGGCCCTTGAGCGCCTTGGCGCCGTCACTCTCCAGATCCTCCAGGGTGGCGCTGGCCTTGGGATCGCCGGCCTCGGCCTCGCTCACCGGCATGGCGGTCAGCAGGCGCCTTGCCTCGGCCGCCCGCGCGGCGTCGCCCGCCGCCTCGGCCTTGCGGATGGCGGCGAAGACTTCGCGCAGCTCGGCGTGACGGCTGGTGATGAAGGCGTCGAACAGGGCGTTGAAGGCGTATTGGCGCGCCGTCCCCTTGGCCGGGTCGAAGGCGAAGGCCGCCGCCTTGCCCTCGAACGGCCGGGGGAAGTCGGCCGGGGCCTTGGCATAGGTGGAGGGCCGCACCGGCAGGCGCATCACCTCGGGCGTCATCAGCAGGGCCTGGCCCTCGTCGGACAGCACGAAGCGGACGAAATCCTCGGCCGCCTTGGGGTGGGGGGCCTTGGCGGTGATCGCCACATGGGCCGGCACATAGGCGGTGACCTCGGGATAGACGAAGGTCACCGGCTTGCCGTCGGCCCGGGCCGAACGGACGAAGAAGTCGATGATCATGCCGATGCCCTTGGCACCCTCGGCCAGTTCGTTGACCATGGCGACGCCGCCGCCCGAATCCTGCAGTTCGGCGTTGGCGGCGATCTCGGCCAGCAACGCCCAGCCCTTTTCCCAGCCCTGGTGCTGCAGCACCACCTCCATCATGGGGGGCGCGAAGCCGGTGGACGACGGCACCGGCATGATGACGTGGCCGGCGAAGGCGGGGCGGGCCAGGTCGGCCCAGTCGCGGGGCGTGGGAAGGTCGTGCCGCTTCAGGTAGTCGGGGCGGACGGCAAAGCCGTAGCCGGCCAGCTCGAAGGCGGCATAGGTTCCCTTGCCGTCGGTGAGTGCCATGCCGCCCACCTTGTCCGCCACTCCGGCCCCGGCCTTGCCGATGGGGCGGAAGGCGCCTTCCCGCGACAGGGCGGGAAAGGTCTTGAGCGCCGGCGACCACAACACGTCGACGCCGCCCTGGTCGGGCTGACGCAGGGTGGCGGCGGCGTCATTGCCGTGGCCCCACTGGAAGTCGAGCTTGATGTCCGGGTGGCGCTTGGCGAAGGCCTGCTCGTAGCGGTCCATCATCTCCTGGGGATAGGAGGTGAAGACCCGCACGCTGTCGGCGGCCCCGGCTGGTGACCAGGGGGCGGCCCCCAGACAGAGAAGGGCGAGGGCATTGCGCAGGATGGCTTTCATGGGGGGCTCTCCGGGTGATGAATCAGGGTCTGGCCAGGGTGAAGCTGACCGGCACCTCGACCGCCATCGCCCCCTGGGGCGGCGGCGGCACAGCGGCCAGCCGGCGGATGGTGTCCAGCGCGCCGCGCCGCAGAATCTCGTCGTCGGTGCCGCCGGTCTGGGCCAGCGAGCCCAGGTCGATGCGCCCGTCGGCCAGCAATTGGAAGCGGACCCTGACCTCCCCGGCCAGGTTCAAGCGCCGGGCGGCGGGGGGATAGACCAGGGCCTGCTGGATAGCGCGGCGCAATCGGTCCAGATAGGCCTCCATCTCCTCGCCGCCGCCCCGGCCGGGACCGGCCGGGCCATGGGGGGCTCCCGGCTGTCCCGTTCCGGCGCCCGGCGGGCCTTGCTGGCCGCCCTCCGCCGCCGGATGGTTGCCGCCGGTATCGATCTCGGCGGCCAAGGCGGCGGCGGAGGAGGGCGTCGGGATGTTCTGGGTCCGCTGGGGCGATGGGGAGCGGGGACGCGCCGGACGGGGCGGGGCGGGCTCGGTCCGGGCCGGCCTCGTCGCCTGCGACGGAGTGGGCGTCGGCCGGGCGGCCGCATCGCCGCCCGGCTGGCCGGGGGCGGCGACGATCTGCACCGCCAGGACCGGCGGCGGTTCGGCCGAAGGCGGCAGGGGACGGGCCAAGGCCAGGGCGATGGCGGCGATGCCGCCGTGCAGGGCCAGGGACAGCAGCGCCGGCCAGCCCTCCCGCCTTTCCCATCCGCCGCCGGTCCAGGCCGCCGTCGCCATGGGCGTGCCTAGAACTTGACGCGCAGATTGGCGAAGATGTTCCGCCCCTCCTCATGATAGCCGTCCGAGATCTTGTAATTGCTGTCCAGCAGGTTGTTGGCGCCCGCTTCGGCGTAGACCTGCTCGGTGAATTGGTAGCCCGCCTTGAGATTGGCAACCACGTATTCGCCACCCTCGAACGTGGCGGTGGTCGGCAATGCCCGGGTCAGGTAGCGATTGCCGCCGATCTCGACGCTGGGCACCACGCTCAGGCCGTCCAGCGGCTTCCAGTTGGCGTAGACGAAGGCCTTGTGGCGGGGTGTGTCGGTCAATTGGGTCGACTTGTCGGGCACGGTGCGCAGCAGGTTGGCGTAATTGGCCCCCACCTCCAACTCGGGAGAGAAGGCGTGGGTCAGCTCGAGTTCGAAACCCTTGTGGATGGCCTTGCCGATGTTCTGGTTCTGGGTGGTGTTGCCGCCCAGCGCCACCGAGACGATGGCGTCCTCGAGCCAGCTCTGGAACACGTTGGCGCCCAGCTTGGTGTGGCCGATGGTCTGGGTGACGCCGGCTTCCAGGTTGTTGGACCTTTCCGCCTTGAGGTCGGCGTTGCCGGTGAAGGTGCCGAAGCGGTTACTGAAGCGCTCGAACAGGGTGGGGAAGCGGGTGCGGCGCGATGCGCTGGCATGGACCGAGCCGCTGGGATCGTAGCGCCACGCCACGGCCAGTTGCGGGTTAAGCGCATGGTCGTCGTTGCGCGGATAGGCGATCATGCGGCCATTGGCGTTGTTGTTGTTGCTGTAGGAGAACTTGTCCGCCTTGATCAGGTGGCGGTAGTCGTAGCTGATTCCGGGAATGACATCCACCTCGGGAATGGGGTGGAAGGTGTTCTCCACCGCCAGCGACCAGGTTTCCTCGCGGGTGCGCTGGTGCGGCTCGGTATAGTTGGTGGCGACGGTGCCGATCTTGTACTTCTCGTTCCACTCGTCGTGGATGTCGTGGCGGTAGTGCAGCGCCGCCTTCAAGGTGTTGCGGCCGTTCCACATGGCCCAGGCGCCCTCGGTGGTGCCGCCGAAGGCATAGTCCTCGTAGTAGCTGCGCGCGGCGCCGGTCGTGGTCTGGGCCAGCAGCTCGCTGTCGTCGTAGAAGTTCAGCTGGTTGAAGAAACGGTCCACATAGGCGCGCACCTTGACGTAGGAGCCCTTCTCGTCCAGCCCGGTCTTGGAGATCCAGTACAGGCTCTGCTTGTCCCAGGCCGGCCAGATCCAGTAGCGCGAATTGCTGACCTCGTTGAAGGGAATGTCCTTGGCGCCGAACTGGGTGACGACGTTCAGGCTGTATTCGTCGAAGGGCGAGGGCTCGTAGCCGACCTTGACGTTGGCCTTCATGTTGTCCTTGAACGAGTGGTCGCGGAAGCCGCCCGTCTCGATCTGCGTCGCCTGGTAATCGTCCGACAGGCTGTAGCGCTGGCGGGTGGTCTTGGTCACCGAGCCCTGCACGTACCAGTCTTCCAGGCGGGCGCCGCCGAAGGCGTCGGCGACGAAGCCGTTGAAGGCGCCGTTGTCGCTGAAGCTGGCGCCGAGGCGCAGGTCGGCCTCGCGCGGCCGGGTGACCTTGCGGCTGACCAGATTGATGGCGCCGCCCATGGCGCCGGGGCCGTCGATCATCGAGGTGTAGCCCTTCGACACCTGGATCTCGGCGATGTCGTTGGTGGTGAACAGCCCGAAATCGATGCGGTTGTCGGCCGGCATGTAGGCGCGGATGCCGTCGAAGTAGAGCGGCACGCGCCAGCGGTCGAAGCCGCGGATCCAGATATTGCGCTCGTTGCGGGCGCCGCCCAGGCTGACGCTGGCGCCCGGCACCAGGTCGATGGCGCGGTCCAGGCTTTCGCGGTTGAATTGCTGGATGTCGTCCTGGGTGATGGTCGAGCCGCCCATGTCGGTGGTCCCCTGGGCGGGGGCCGAGGCGTTGACTTGGCCCAGGGTGAAGACCTTCGACGGCTCGGCGGCCGACAGGGAGACGGGAACCAGGGCGGTGCAGGCGGCCAGGGCGGCGAACGTCTTCTTCACTTCATCCTCCATGGGGCTGCCGGCTCCGGCCTTACCGCCACCCGTTATGTTTTTTATTTACATAACGGGTGGCGAACCTGACGCGGGTCGGGCGAAAGGCCCAGGCAGCGCTGTATCAAAATTAATATGATAGTTTTCTTGATATAGCGGTGGCGCCATTGCCGCAAGCGCGAAAGACGCTGTCAGGACATCGATATGGCGTAAGTCATGTCTGCCGCCGCCGTATCCCCGGCGGTGCGCCCGCAGCCGGGCCTGGCCGCGTCAATTCCTGACGCACGCCCCATCGGCGGCCATCTTTCTTGCCCAACGGGACCCCGTCGGGGCTGTGGGAAACAATATTGTGCGAGGGGAAGTGGCGGAGGGGGCGGGATTCGAACCCGCGCAGGGATTTAGGTCCCTGGACGATTTAGCAAACCGTCCAAAAATGGCTGCTTTACAGGGATTTTACAGGGATTATCATAATTCGTCCCTTCATTGTCCCATGAGGCATCCATGGCCCGGATCAAGGAGCGTGCAGGCCGCTATACCTGCGAGGTGCGATACAAGGATGTCGCCATCGGGCAGACCTTTCACAGCCGCACCGAGGCCGCCCGTTGGGGCAAGGCGGTGGAGGTCGCCATCGACTCCCGCCAGTGGCCGCGCAAGGACCTGATCCCCCCGCACCTGTGGGACAAGTGGGGGCTGGCCGAGGAAGGCCCGGCCCAGGTGGACGACAGCAAGCCCCATGGGGGCTGGAGCCTCGCCCGCGCCCTGGAATACTACGCCGAGACGGTGACCGTGAATAAGAAGGGATGGGTGCAGGAGGGCGTCCGCATCCGCTGGTGGCGCCGCCAGGCCGTCGCCCAGAAGCGCCTCGACGCCATCACCCCGGAGGACTTCCAGGCCCATGTGGGGCGGCGCCTGGCTGAGGGGCGGGCCAACAACACCGTCCGCAACGAGCTGTTCCTGATCTCGGGCCTCTACGAGCTGGCCCGCGACCGCCCCACCAAGGGCGGCTGGGACCTCAAGGGGCTGGATAATCCCGTCCTGCATGTGGCCCTGCCGGAAATGCCCCCGCCCCGTAAGCGTCGCCTGGAGGATGCCGAGGATGACCATTCGAAGGGGGAGGAGGCCCGCCTGCTCGCCGCCCTCAAGGACGGGCCGGACGGCGAGGTGATGGTGCCGGTGTGCATCCTGGCGCTCGATACCGGCATGCGGCAATCCGAGCTGCTGGATATCCGCCTGGGGCAGGTGCGCAACACCCGGAGCGGGCGCTACATCGAGCGCCCTGACAGCAAGAACGGCCATCCCCGCCGGGTGGTGCTGACCACCCGCGCCGCCGAGACCCTGGACGAGCTGATCGCCAAGCTCCCCGCCAACGCCCAGGAGGGTCACAAGCTGTTCCGCCTGGATGCGGTGCAGGTGGACTACCGCTGGCGCCTCGCCCGCAACCGCGCCGGGGTCAAGGGCCTGCGCTTCCACGATCTCCGCCACGAGGGCCTCAGCCGCATGGCGGAGAAGGGGCTGAACCTGGGCGAACTGCGCGAACAGTCAGGGCACCGGACGGCACAGGTGCTGCTCACCTACGTGAATGCGCGGGTGTCTGAGGTGGCGAAGAAGCTGGGTTGAGTGGTTGCCCAAGCCTGATTTCTGTCTATAAATAGATGTGGTGCGTCTGCGTCGATCTAATTTGGGTTTACGGTGGTGGGGGGCGGCTATGCAGTTGATTAAAAAAATTGAAATAAGCTACCTGCGTTCATTGCATAAGGCTGTAATTGACTCCCCGGGTGACCTGAATCTTCTTTTTGGGAGAAATGATTCTGGAAAGTCTAACGTTCTAAGGGGATTAAGCCTTTTCTTTAATGGAGTAACGGAGCCTGGTAGGGATCTGGATTTTGCACTCGATTTTTCAGATATTCGCCGAAAGGAGGTTAAGGCTGTAAAGGGAAAGCAATTTATATCTGTAAGAGTTGATTTCAATGTGCCGAGCAACTATAGGAGGTCTCTTGGCGATACGGTATCGTTGAAGCGGTAGTGGAATATAGATGGAGATATGACGGAGTTTATGCCGCGAGGATGGGCTGCTGGAAAGAAGATGCAATTAACAAAGTTCATAAATCAAATAGATTTTACATATATTCCGGCTATTAAAGACACAAATGTATTTGGAGATCTTATACAGAGAATGTACAACGCTGCTGCTCAGGCAAGTGGATTGCGGTCTGCAACGGGAAGTTTTGTTGATGCAATTCGATCGCAAACAAGTGTTCTCTCGGATCGTCTTGGGGTTATGTTTGGTTCTGAGACGCGTTTATCTGCTCCAACAGAAATGGGTGTCCTGTTTCGGTCGCTTGATTTTTCTCACGGCAATGAGGGGCATTCGTTGTTACGCCAGAAGGGTGATGGTATTAAGGCTCGACATCTGCCTGAATTACTCCGCTATATAAACCAGAATGAAAGTAGTAAGAACTTTTTTATATGGGGCTTTGAGGAGCCGGAAAATTCTCTTGATCTTGGAGCTGCTGAAGCAGAGGCGCGGAATTTTTCTGAGATATCTTCTAGAAGTGATACGCAGGTATTTATTACTAGTCATTCTCCAGCTTTCTACCTTGCTGAGCAAGTTAAGAAGTGTCTGGTTCGTAGATTCTTTGTGACAAAACAGTCTTCTGATGGTGGTGCCGTCTCGCCTGCTAACGCTGTCAGTAAAATTGATAGCTTAGATGATGCGGAGACATTGATGGTGGGGGCCAGTCTTCTGGAGCTCCCTTTTGTTATTAGGAAACTGGGGGAGCTTAGGGACAGAGTTGCCGAGCGTGAGCGACAAGTGTCTGCGATCAGGGCTCGGCTTGATGATCTTGTTGCCCCAACAATATTTGTTGAGGGTAAGACGGATAAGGCTATGTTTGAGGCTTCTCTGTCGAGGATCGGGGTAAGTAGCGCAGATGTTTCTATTCGGATTCTCGATGGTACGCCAAAGAGTTCTGGTGAACTGCTTTCTAAGATTATGGCTTCTGGCGGGTATATTTCTAGTGCTCCATTAATGTTTTTATTCGACAATGACGTGGCCGGAAGGCAGGCATTTCGTAGTTTATCTGGTAATAAAGCACTTGGTGATAGCCCTTCATGTATTTCTGGTAATGTATTTGCGTGGGCTCTGCCGATATCAGATGAATTCAATCAGTTCATGACGGATAGATGTCTCAATCCAGACCAGGTATTCTTTGTATCAGAGTTTTTGTTTGGTGCTGAGGACGCTGCAAAACTATGTTTATCAATGATGACGGCCAAGCAGGTTGACGAGTCTCGTGCGGAAATACATGACTCATATCATAGAAATCTAAAGCAATCGGCATCTCAGCAGATGCGTGAAGCTATCCCAGGAACTCCTGTTTGGTATTGGACGCGTGGTGTTCCAGATAATATCAAGGTTAAATTTGGAGTAGAGGCAAGCAAAAAACTTGATGCATCATATATTGATGCTACTCTCAGAAAAATTCTTACTTTTCTTCTTCTGTGATAATTGCTCTCTCTGGAGTCTGGGCTATTCCGCAGGAACCAGTTCCACATGCAGCCTGCTGCCGGTGGCAGCGGCGTAGCGGGACAGGGAGGCGGCGGAGGGCATGGAGCGGCCGCTTTCCAGGCGGGCCACCACCGATTGGGTGGTGCCCATGCGGCGCGCCACCTCGGCCTGGGACAGCCCGGCCCGCTGGCGGGCGCGGATCAGTTCCTCGGCGATCTCGAATTCGGGGGGCTGGGCCTCGTATTCGGCCCTGGTCGCCGGGTCGGCAAGCAGGCGCTCCTTCAGGTCTTTCAGGCTGCTCACGGCAACACCTCCTTGGGGCTGGCCTTAAGGGGCTTCCCCTTTGTGGCTGTGACCAGGATCATGCAAATCCCAGAAACAGCGCCAACGCCCTGTTGACCGCAACCATGGTTCCATCGTCGATCCGCCCGAACACCTCTCCCAGTTTGTCCCGATTCACCGTCATGGTCTTGTCCACCATGATCTGGGACACCTTGCGCAGGCCGTTGTCGGGTGTCGGGCTGACCGTCAGCCGGTCGCACATGGCTTCGGGAATGGCGATGTCGAACGCCTCCACCACCGTGTCGAGGCCGGAGGCGAGCAGGCTTGCCTTTGGCTGCCATAAAGAGGGATCAGGGATGGTGATTGCGGGAAAGTCGCGGGCTGTTCCTGTATCCCCGATCCCCCCTCTTAGTGGGTGGGGGGATCGGGGCTTGGATGATGCGGAAGAAGAGTTGTGTGCCGCCGCCCGCCGGGCGGCGCGGGGCGAGGTGTTCCCCCTCGCGCTCCCCCGCTCGCCGCATGGCAGAGGGGCAGGGGCGTTCCGTCCCTGCCCCTCTGGGGCGGGAAGCTTGGGAGTTGCCGCCCCGTCAAGGGTACGGGCCGACCGGCCCCCGTGCTCGCCATGCTCGCCCCCTTGGGGCTGTGCGTGGCTCCGCGCGGCCCTTGACCGGGCGTCATCGGGGGAAGCGGGGATGGGAATGGGCATGGCGGGACCCTCCTGGTGAGGATCGCCACCGGCAAGGTTCAGGCGTTCGGAGAAAGGGCTTTGCCCTTGTTCTCCGTTTGCCGGACGCCTAGATTCGGGAGTGCAGAAGGAAACGAATCGAGGCTGTCAAACCTAGCGGGATGGCGACCGAAGCGTTTTCCGTGATGGGCCGGTGAGGTGCGAACTCACCGGCCCGTTTCGTTTCAGCCTCAATGGTCGTCGGGTTGCGGCGGACCTCGGCTGCTCGCCGCCATCTGGATTAGGCCGACTTCCGGGGGCGGCCCCGACGCGGGGCCATTGCGCCCGGCTTGGGGTCGTTGGGCAGGCCTTCCAGCCAAGCCAGCACATCGGCACGCCTCCAGCGCCTGCACCGAGTCCCCGGAGGGGTTACCGAAGGAGGCACTGCGGCGGGATTTCGGCTCAGGTCATTGCGGATGGTGCCCTCGCTTCCCCTCAGCAGGGCGGCCAAGTCCGAGATGGTCAGCAAGTCGGGCATGGCGGCAAGCGCGTGATCCCCAGCCATCAACATTCTCCGCTGGAATGGTGTGTGTATTAGTCACAGGCTGGCACTTTGAAAATCATGAGTCAACAAAAGTTGCAGAAAGTGTGAAAAAATGTAGGTGAGTGCGTTTAAACGGTTTGCTGATCTTTCTGGAAAAGTTTTGCCTAGTGCGGCTACGTGGATTACGTAGTTTGCTTGTTGATATGAAGTCATGATTTCATTATTTCATAATCATGATTTAATACTTCTATACTTTTACCGCAAAGCGGCGCGCCGCACGTCGCCGTGGGACAAGGCCTGTCCCTTTGTCCCACTATTGTCCCACGGGAAAATGGGTGCATGCGTGATCGCGGGTGTTATCCCGTGATCGCTGGTGCAGCTAAGTGCTTGAATTTAAAGCCGGTGGCGGAGGGGGCGGGATTCGAACCCGCGCAGGGATTTAGGTCCCTGGACGATTTAGCAAACCGTTGGTTTCAGCCACTCACCCACCCCTCCGCAGAGGCGGTTGCTTACCGCATTGGCCGGAGCGACGTTTCTAACCAAAGCGAATGCGGGCGTCAACGCTTCCTTTCCTCTAATCGGCAAAGGAATCGCGACGGGCGGCGCCGAGGGGACAGCCCCTGGGTTGCGGCAAAGGCGAGGCCGTCGTAAGGTGGCGGGTGTTCGGGGAGCCGGCCGCTCCAATGGGGAGGAGGAATGCGCAGTACTTGGCCGTTCATCGCGGGAGCGATCGTTGCCGGTCTGGTGACGCTTTTCACCCTGCCTATCCTGGTCGGCACCGGTCTCATCATGATGGCCGCGGGCTCGTTCGGCCGTAACGAAGCCACCCTGTCCGGGGGCTCGGCCTTTTCCATGCGCGACGAGCGCGGGCGCATCACCTCCAGGCTGGTCAACACCACCTACAGCGTCGTCTCGGTTCCCATCACCGGCGAGCCCCGGCCGCGCCGCACCTTGCTGCGCCAGCGCGTCACGCTGGGCGACGACGGCGAAGGCCGGGCCAGCCTGTCCGCCTGGCTGGTGGGGGCGCCGTCGGAATTGCGCAAGCCGCCGCTGTTCCACTTAAGCGTGGTCGCCCACGCCGCCAGCCTGGGCGACGATTTCCTGTTCTGGACCGAGAAGGGCGGGCGGCGCACCGCTTATTCCCTGGCCAACGGCGACTGGCTGTTCGATGCCGATCTGCCGCTGGCCACCTTCACCTTCGAGGCTGAGACCCGGCGCATGGCCGCCCTGTCGCAGGCGGACGAGGAATACGCCTCCAAGGGCGGCGTGGCGGTGTTCACCTACGCCGCGCCCGGCCGGGTCTTAAAGCGGATGGTGCTGGTGGTCGACGATCCCATCCGGGCTGGCATGCTGCGGGCCACCCTGTCGGCCACCAGGCTGGTGACCTATACCGACGAGGCCCTGGGCGGGCGGGTGGTGGAATTGCCGTTGGGCTCGGGCGCGGTGCGCATTCCCGTCACGCCCAACGACATGGACATCCGCCGGGCGGTGGTGCCGCCCGGCATGCGGCTGGTGCCGATTCAGATCTGGGGGTAGGGGAGGGGGCTCCTAGCCCACCATCCGCCACCAGCGCCGCGCCTCGCGCACCGCCCATTCCGGGCCATGGCCCGAGAACAGCATGACGTCGTCGTCGAGCAGGCCGAGCAGGCGGTTGATGGAGGCCCACAATTGCTGCTCGCTGCCGCCCGGCAGGTCGGTGCGCCCGACGCCGTTGCGGAACAGGGTGTCGCCGGTCAGCACGAAGCCGCCGAAATCCAGGCAGATGCCGCCCGGGGTATGGCCGGGGGTGTGGATGACGCGGACCGGTGCGCCGCCCAGGCTTTCGGTCGGCTCGCCGGCGAAGGTCTCCAGGCTGCCCGGTCCCTTCTGCGGCTGGCCGGTGAAGGTGCGGTTGAGGTCGCTGGAAGTGGAGATGACCTGGGCCTCGTCCACGTGGGCGCGGGTGGAAATGCCCAGCGCCGTCTCCAGCTGATGGGCGGCGCCCAGATGGTCGGGATGGCCGTGGGTCAGCCAGATGACCTCGGCCTTGGCGCCGGTGGCGGCCACCGCCTCCAAGATGCGCTCGCCGTCGCCGCCGGGATCGATGATCGCTAGGGTGTTGGTGGGCTTATGCACCACCAGATAGCAGTTCTCGTACCAGGGCGGGCTGGTCACCAGGACCGACAGGGAAAAGTCGCCGAAATCGCCGAACTGCTGATGGGTCATGACTGTCTATTCTCATCCGCGGTAGATTCCCTCCCCTATAGCGAAGGCTGGCGCGCTTTCCAAGCAATGCTTTCGCCTTTACGCCATGGTAACGGTGCATGGCGGACACTGAACCTTGGTCATAGGATGGGTTGAGGAGTTGCCGTTTCATGCGAAAGCCGCCCCGCAAGCGCGGACCGTTCGTCTCAGCCCGGCGTGAGGTTTCCGAAACCGACGGCCCCGGCGCCTCGTCGGCGCAGACCGCGTCGCCCGCCTATCGCCTGGCCTTCGAGGACGTCGACTTCCTGCTGCGCCAGGATCTGCGGCCGGTGCGGCTGCAGCTGGAGCTGCTGAAGCCGGAACTTCTGCAGCAGCAGCACGGCATCAAATCGACGGTGGCGGTGTTCGGCTCCGCCCGCATCCCCTCGCCCGAGCGCGCCCAGTCGGTGCTGGGCCAGGCCGAGGAAGAGGCCCGCAACCACCCCAAGGACAGGGAGGCCGCCCGGCGGCTGGCGGTGGCGCGGCGCATGGTGGCCAACAGCCGCTATTACGAGGAGGCGCGGCGCTTCGCCCGCATCGTCACCGGGACCTGCGTCGGCGAGCATGTCTGCGACTTCGTGGTCAAGACCGGCGGCGGCCCGGGCATCATGGAGGCGGCCAATCGCGGCGCCGACGACATCGGCGGCAAGTCCATCGGGCTGAACATCGTCCTGCCCATGGAACAGGAGCCCAATTCCTACATCACTCCGGACCTGTGCTTCCGCTTCCACTACTTCGCCATCCGCAAGATGCACTTCCTGACCCGGTCCAAGGCGCTGGTGGTGTTCCCTGGCGGTTTCGGCACCCTGGACGAGCTGTTCGAGGCGGCGACCCTGATCCAGACCGGCAAGATCGAGCCCATTCCCATCCTGCTGTTCGGACGCGAGTACTGGGAGCGGGTGATCAATATCGACGCCATGATCAACGAGGGCATGGTGGCGCCCGAGGACAAGGACATCTTCACCTTCGTGGAGACCGCCGAGGAGGCGTGGAACTGCATCGCCGACTTCTATCGGCTGCCTAAATAGGGTCGGAACCCGATTTACAAACCCATACGTAGGTCTACGATAAGGGCGGTTCCGAGATCCCTGGGGAGGGATGGGCCGCCCCTCGATCCACCGCCTCTGGCGGGTGGGTCGAGGCGGCGATAAATCCGGACAGGACAGACGAAAGCAAGACGCGCGAAGGAGGCTTCGCCCGGCTTCCGGCATTCCGTGCGATTCGAGGATTATACCAAACTGCGATGAGCGCGACTCATCGCAGTTTGGATAGGCCCAAAGGGCCGCGCCGCTTATGCGGCGGGAGCCAAGCCGCCACAGGCGGCGCCCGGCGATTGAGGGCGATGCGATGATCGGTTCCGATCAGTGCATCATAGTATTACTTATCGTCGAGCAGCGTCTCGCACAGCTCGTTGAGGCGCTTCGGCGAAATTTCCGAAACGCGCAGGCCGCGCAACGCATCCAGTTCGGCCGGTCCGACGCCCTTCTTGGCGGCGGCCATGGTGTCGAGGCCCTGGATGTACTGGGACAGGCGGTTGAACTTGGAAATCTGGCGGGTGGCGGCCAGCACGTCCTCGATTCCAACCGACGAGGGGCCGATGGTGTCGCCAAAGGCTCGCTTCAAACTCTTGCGCCAATCGTCCATAAGCCGGTCCCTCCCATCCCGAAGGCTGGGATCATACCTTCGGGCTAGGTGGGAGTCTCGCGCAAAGTAGTAATAGATCGACTCGCCTAGAGCCTATCCCCGAACCGAGCGCAAGAAGTCCTCGGCCTCGGTCTTGAGGTCGCTGACCGCCTCGGACAGGGTCTTGGCGCTCCAGATCACCCGCACGGCGCCGGCGCAGGACCGGGCCGAGGAGCGCGACAGGGTCGAGACGCTGCCCGACACTTCGCCCGCCTGGGTGGCGACCTCGTCGATGTTGCTGGCGATGTCGCGCGTGGTGGCTTCCTGCTGCTGCACGGCGCCGGCGATGGCGGTGGAGATGTTGTCGATGGTGCGGATGGTTTCCACCACGCCTTCGATGGAAGACGTCATCTCGCGGGTGGAGGTCTGGACCGCCGCCACCTGGTTGGAAATCTCCTCGGTGGCCTTGGCGGTCTGGTTGGCGAGGTTCTTGACCTCGTTGGCGACCACGGCGAAGCCCTTGCCCGCCTCGCCGGCCCGCGCCGCCTCGATGGTGGCGTTCAAGGCCAGAAGGTTGGTCTGCGCCGCGATGTCGTTGATCAGCTGCACCACGTTGCCGATGGCCTGGACGGAATCGGACAGGCCGTTCATCTGGCTGGCGGTGGTGTTGACGTTTTCCACCGCCTGCTGGGCGATGCGGCTCGATTCGCCCACCTGCTGGGCGATCTCGTTGATGGACAGCGCCAGCTGGCGGGTCGCCTCGGACACCGTGGCGGCGCGCTCGGTGGTGATGTTGGCCGCTTCCGAGACGTCGAGCGAGCGCGAGCCGCTTTGGCCCGAGCGGTTGGCCATGGCGTGGGCGGTCTTCTGGATGCCGGTGGTGGAGATCTCGACCTCGGCCACCTTGGCCTTGACCGTAGCCTCGAAATGGTCGGCCATGTCGCGCATGGTCCGGGCCCGTTCCTCGGCGGACCTGAGGCGCTCCTGCTCCTGGGTGGCGCGCAGGTGTTCGGCCTCCAGCATGTGTTCCTTGAACACCTGGACGGTGCGGGCCATGTCGCCCACCTCGTCCTTGCGCTCGATGGCCTCGATCTCCACCGAGGTGTCGCCATCGGCCAGACGCCCCATCAGGGTGGTCATGCGGCCGATGGGCCGCGTGATGACGCTGGTCAGAATCCAGCGGACGCCGAACACCGACACCAGGGTGGCGATGATGCCGAAGGCGAACAGGCCGATCAGGATGGTGTGCAGTTCGGCCTTCTCGGCGGCGGTGGACAGGGACGACGACAGCACGGCGATGACCTCGCCATCGTTCATGCCCATGCCGCCGTGGCAGGAATGACAGACCTCGTCCTTGGCGCCGTCGGTGACGCCCAGCACGATGGGCATGGCGTAGCGGTAGGAATCGCCCACCATCCGCCCGACCGCCTTGCCGGTGTCCAGGGCCTCGCGGTCGATGTCGTCCTGGGGGAGCTTGGGGGCGCGCTCAGGCTCGACGTCCTTCATGTGGGCGGCGACCTTGGGGCCCCAGACGCTCCAGACCTTGCCGGCGTAATGAATGTTGCGGGAGTCGAACCACTTGTTGAAGACCTTGATGCCGATGTTGTCGGCATCCTCGGGGCGGGTGGCCATGACGTTGAGGATCAGGGCATGCAGCGAGGTCATCTCGTTGACGCTGAGCTCGTGGAGCTTGCGCTCCATGGCGCGCTCCTCGAACCGGGCGATGAAGATCACGATCACGGCGGCCATGACGATGACGCCCAGGCCGACCACGATCATGAAACGCTGGCGCAGTCTCAAATTCTGCCAGACACCGTCGGACATGCGAAATTTCCCCCTCGCGTCTTCCGCCTGATGAAACTCCGCCTCCCCTTAGGCGGTCGGAATCAGCGCTTGATCTCGAAGGTCTTGTGAGCTTCGGTCAGTTCCAGCATGCGGAACACGTTGTCGCGCGGATTGACCAGACTGATGGAGGAACCGCTTTCGGCCAGATCTTCGCGGGCGATGTAAAGCAGACCAAGCCCGACCGAGTCGATATGGCTGAGGCCAGACATCTCGAACGTCACCTTGCGGTTCTTGATCCCGTTCAGCTGGGTCAGCAGGGACTGGAAGTCCTCGTTGGCGGCGAAGTTGAGCTGCCCTTCGAGCGACACGTGGACAGCGGATCCATCATCCTTGACACGAAACTGCATGCTACGGTCCTCCTCGTCTCGACTTGTGGCTAAGCTCCGTCGCCGCCCTTCCCCGCAACGCGTCACCGGCCTGTCGCTTAAGTCGAGTATTAGGGTGAAAGCCTTACCTCCGGCGCCGGGGCGAATGCAAGAGGTGAGTGTCTGGATCAGGCGAAAAAAGTCGTTATGTGACGCGCTCTCCTAGCGGCAAAACGTCATGACCAGGGTGCGGCCGCCATCTTCTCCGTGCAAGGTGTGGGTGACCTTGCGGATCAGGGACAGGCCGCGGCCATTCTTGGCCGTGGTTTTCGCGGTATGGGCCAGTTTCTCGGTCAAGTCGAAGCCCGAGCCCTGGTCGGATACCGCGACGCAGAGGAAATCGGCGCTTCGGGCCTGGACGTTGATCTCGATGCGCCGGGCGGCCAGGGCCGGGTCGGCCATGCGGGCGTGCATGATCCTCTGGAACTCGGCGAAGCCTTCGGTGGTGGTCCTCAGGTGGTTGGGAATGCCGAGATTGCCGTGGATGACCGCATTGGAGAGGGCCTCGGCCAGGGAGATCTCGATGAGGTCGGCGCAATTTCCGATCATCTCGCCGAAGCGGCTGCGGATGGCCTGGGCCACCAGTTCCAGGGTTTCCAGGCGATAGACGGTGGCGGTCTGCAACGACAGCGTCATGCCGCCGCCGCGCGCCATCTCGAAACAGCGCAAGCCGACGCCCAGCACGCCTTCCTCGCCAAGCTCCATGAAGCCGCAATAGGGGCCGGCAAGACCGGTGCGGACGGATTCCGTGTTTCCCGCTCCGCCCAGGATCGGCGCGGCGGGCAGGTCGGGGCTGGGGACGGCTTGGCGCAGGTCGATGCCCAGGGCCCGGCATTGGGCGGCCAGATCCTCGGACGGCGGGGTCGCGACCACCAGGCAGGGGCGTCGTTCGGAAGCGTGGCAGCCGGGCGAGGGCGGGGTCATCACCGAGGCCATGCTCAGCCCTCCCTCGCCAGGCGCCGGATGCACACGGCGGTCAGGTCATCCTCGAAAGGCATCCGCACATGGCGGCAGACCTCGTCCAGAAGGTGCTCGACGCGCAACTCGCCGTGGTTGCGAAGCAGCCCATGCACGGCCTCGCCCAGTCCGGCCTCGCCGAACAGCTGCTCCTCTCCGGTCGGCGAATCGGTGATGGCGTCGGAATACATGAACAATGCGGCGCCGGGCGGGAAGGGCTCGCGATGCTCGCGATAATCGGGAGTCTTGGACAGGCCCAGGGGAATGCCCTTGGCGTCCAGGAAGCGGTAGTCCTGGCCCCGCATGATCACCGGGGCGGGGGCGCCGGCCGACGCCCATTCGATCTCGCCGGCCTCGGTGTCGATGGTGCACAGGAACATGGTGGCGAACTGCCCACGGCCCAGCAGGGATTTCAACGCGCCGCTGAGCACGGTGAGGGTCTCGGCCGGTTGCCGCCGGGGGTCCCAATGGTCCGAGATCAGGGCGTGCAGGCGAAAGACGTTCAAGGCCGCGCCGATGCCGTGGCCGGTGAAGTCGAAACAGTAGAAGCTCATGCGCGGGCCGCCGCAATCCAGGCAGCCCCAGAGGTCGCCGCCGATGCCCGACGACGGCTCGAAAAAGGATTCCACCTCGACGCCGAGCGACGCCAGCCGCTCGTCCAGGCGCTCGGGCCGGGGCAGCAGGTCGAATTGCATGGCGCGGGCGGCGTTGACCTCCTCGACCAGATGGCGCTGCTGCTGGGCGATGCGCTCCAGCAGCGCCTGGCGTTCCAACTGGCCGGCCATGCGGGTGATGGCGTAGCGGATGGCGCGGCCCACCGTCCGTTCGGGGTCGTCGCTCTTGATCAGGTAATCCTGGGCGCCGGCCTCCAGGGCGTAGGAGGCGAAACGCGGGTCGTCCAGGCCGGTCATGATGACGATGGGCGTCCTGGAGGTGGCCTCCTGCATGCGCGAGACCGTGGCGATGCCGGTGGAATCGGGCAGGCTGAGATCCAGCAGGACCACGTCCACCGGCTCGTCGCCGCCCACATGGGCGATGGCGGCCGCCAGGGTGGTCACGTGCTTGACCACGAAGGTGGGGGTGCTCGACATCCTGAGCGCATATTCCACCAGACGGGCGTCGCCGGGCTCGTCCTCCACCAGGAGGACGTGCAGGACGTCCTTCACCACCCGAGAGGCGCTGGTTCCGGGTATGGCCCCCGTCTCTCCGCTCTCGGGATCGGTTCGCCAGCCGCCGGTTCGGCTGGGCAGGCGGATCAGTCGCCCTCCCCGGCTCGCCACGTTCATGGTCCCGCTCCCCGCACCCCTTGGTATGACCTGTCGGCTAGACTAATGGATGTATGTGTCGAGCATTGTTGCGTGCTGTCAACGCAATGTAAATGGATATGCAAGCATCCATAACATACCGTATTTTCCTGGCTTGTCGCCAAGGGTCAGTTGTTACCCGGGTCGCCGGAGTGATATTTGACGCCGTCGGTGAGGTGCAGGTCGCGTTCGCTGACCAGGCAGGCGGCCTCGCCGGTGCCCTTTCCCCCCAGCGGCTCGACGACCGATTGGACCATGCAGCGTTGCGCACAGGTCTCGGCGCAGATGAGATACTGATTCTCCCAGCGCTCCATGGAGGAGTAGTCGATATAGCCTTTCATGGCTGTCACTTCGTCGGCGGGGTAGCGGTCACCCAGCGCCTTGGGGTATTCCGCCAGCATGCGGGCGGGGGTGATATCGGAGCAGCCGCAATTGGCGATCAGCCCCATGAAGCGTCCCATGCGGGTGAAATGCGCGGGCTGGTCCGGGGGCGGAACGCAGGCGGAGAGCAGGCCGAGCAGCAGGGCGGCAGTCGCGAGCTTATAAGGGACTCTGACCATGGCGATCATCCCTGATGTCAGGATTATGCAAGTTGGCTATTATAGCGCTTGGACACAAATCCAGAAAGGGTGCGTCGCCGTTTCGGGGCGGCGCAAGATGGGGGCGAAACCAAGCTGATGTTCATTGGGAATGGGCGGCCCGTGCGGCGGTGATGAACGGGCGCAGGCGCAATCTTATCGTGATCGCGGCGATTCTGGCGGCGGGGCTTGCGGTCCTGGCGGCGCTGCCGTCCGGGCTGCCGGCCTGGGGGCTGGCACTTTTGGCCGCGGCCGCGGCGGCGATATTGTGGCTGGCGTCGCGCTGCGGCCGCGACGAGGCGGAGGAAGTCCAGAGGCTGCGAACCCAGATGGCGTCGCTCCGCCAGGAGCGCGACCGCCTCAGCCTGCTGTCCGAGGTGGTCAAGGAGAGCTCGGAGCGGTACCGCGAGTATTCCGAGGCGGCCGCCGACTGGTTCTGGGAAAGCGATTCCGAGCAGCGCTTCACCTTCTTTTCGTCCTCCTTCGACACGGTGATGAACGTCTCGTCCGACGACCTGCTGGGCCAGCGGTCGTGGGACATCGTCAGCGAGCGCATGGAGATCGATTCCGACCAGTGGCAGGCCCACATCGCCGACCTGACCGCCCAGCGGCCGTTCCGCGACTTCAAGTACTGGCTGGAGGACCGCAGCGGCCGCGCCCGCTGGATCAAGGTCAACGGCCTGCCCCGCTTCGACGACGACGGTGCGTTCATCGGCTATCGCGGCACCGGCACCGACATCACGGCGGCGGTGGAAAACGCGCACCGCATGCACATGCTGAACCGCGCGGTGGAACAGAGCCCGGTCTCCATCGTCATCACCGACCTGAAGGCCGACATCCAGTACGTCAACGGGGCGTTCCTCAAGGTCACCGGCTATTCCATGGACGAGGTGATCGGCCGCAATCCCCGCATCCTGCGCTCCGACAGGACCCCGTCCGAGACCTACAACGCCATGTGGGCGGCGCTGTCCATGGGCGAGAAGTGGGAAGGCGAATTGGTCAACCGGCGCAAGAACGGCGAGCTTTACTGGGAACTGGCCACCATCCAGCCCATCCAGAACATCGAAGGCGAGATCACCAACTACCTGGCGGTCAAGACCGACATCACCGAACAGAAGCAAGCCGACGCCAAACTGGCCGAACTGGTCGAGGAACTGCGCCGCTCCAATGAGGAGCTGGAGCAGTTCGCCTATGTGGCCTCCCACGACCTGCGCCAGCCGCTGCGCATGATCACCGCCTATCTGGGGCTTCTGGAGAAGAAGCTGGGGGCCAATTTCGACCAGGATTCCCGCGATTTCTTCGGCTTCGCCCTGGACGGAGCCAAGCGCCTGGACCGCATGATCGTCGACCTGCTGGAATACTCGCGCATCGGCCGCATCGGGGCGCCCATGGCGCCGGTGGAGCTTGCGGGGGTGGTGGCCGACGCCGTGCGCCATCTGGACGTGGCGGTGGCCGAAAGCGGGGCCGAGATCGCGGTGCCCGAATCGCTGCCGATGATCTCGGGCGACGCCAACGAACTGATCCGCCTGTTCCAGAACCTGATCGGCAACGCCATCAAGTACATGCCCGAGGGCCGGGCGCCCCGCATCGAGGTGCTGTGCCGCGATGCCGGCGGCGAATGGGTGCTGGGGGTCAAGGACAACGGCATCGGCATTCCCCCCGACGACCTGAAGCGGGTGTTCGGCATCTTCCAGCGCCTGGTTGCCCGCGAACAGTACGAAGGCACCGGCATCGGCCTGGCGGTGTGCCGCAAGATCGTCGAACGCCATGGCGGCCGCATCTGGGCCGAATCCGAACTGGGCGAGGGCAGCACCTTCCTGGTGGCCCTTCCCAAGCACCAATCCTGATCCCGGACGCCGACCCTTGGCGTGGGCCGTCGCTGGGGGGCGTCGGCGTGATCCGGCCTTTGACCGATTGACCTCGGGCCGGGCATGGCCCACCATCCCGGCTGTTCAACAACGGGAGGGGCGTTGCCCATGGTTTCCGAGATTTTCGCCGATGGTGTCGGCCGGGTCGATTTCGTCAGTGGCGTGGTCCGCATCGAGCTGGTGTCGCTGGAGCCCACCGAATCCGGCCAGGGCAAGATGGAAGTCCGCCAGCGCATCGCCATGCCGGTGGACGGTTTCCTGCATTCGCTCAACACCATGGGCGATCTGGTCACCAAGCTGGTGGAAGCCGGCGTGCTGAAGCGTAACGAGCCCCAGGGCGGCGCCGCCCCCGTCACCAAGTAGGCGTTTCACTCCTTCCTGTCATCCCGAGCGCAGGCGAGGGATCTCGTCCTGGCACGGCTTTTCAGATTCTGCATGGCCGGTTCAGGCGGAGATCCTTCGCTGACGCTCAGGATGACAAGTGGACGCGTTAGTCGCGCTTAACCAGACCGGTGATGCCGGCCACGAACAGGGCCGAGGCGATCCAGCCGAAGGCAATGTGCAGCCACATGTAGATGGTTACCACCCACCCGGCCCAGCCCTTGCCGGTGATGGACGGAATCCAGTAGCTGTCCTGGGCCAGATCCACGAAGGGCAGCAGCAGGTCGGCGGAATAGATGGGCCAGACCGGTCGCGGATATTCCGGCGGGATGTGGTGCTTGGATACGTAGTCCGCATGCATGTAGATGCGTTCCTTGGCGGGAACCATGATCCCATATCGATCAGCCTCCCAGAACACGATGGCGCCGAGAACGATGGCACCCAGCAGCCACAACAGGGGCCGTGCCCGGCGGTAGCCATACCCGGCCAGCCAGCCATAGAGCCGCCACGCCACACGATGCCAGCGGCCCATTTTGCCGCGCTTCAGGCGGTCGTCCTCCTTGGCAATCTGAATGCGCCGGGCCTCGCCGTCATGGCCTTGGGCTTTCAGGACCTTGGCCAGTTGTTCGTAGGGCTGGGGGTCGAAGACGCCCATATCGCCCTGCCGCCCCAGCCAATCGAGACGCTCGGCCGCAGTGTGGGGAGATTCGGCGTAGATGGCGCCATAGGTGAAACCTGTAAGATGCAGGTTTCCTGTTGGAGGCCAAGAAACCTTGTCATCGGCCAACACCCCAACGGAAGCATGCGTAAGGTTTACGGTGCTTTTAAAAATGGTATTGATTAAAATAAGAAGTCCGGTAATTCGAAGGCCTATGGCCAGCACGTCGCCTGTTATTGAGCAGCTGTCAAGTACGAGGTTGCTGGCTTGTGTGCGAAGTAGGCAGATAGTGCCATTGATAACGCACTTTTTAAGCCCAAAAGGCCCATTTATAGTGCAGTCTTCAAAATCAAGGTCGCCATCAATAGTTGCTCCCTCAATGCGTAGACCTTTGGGGTGGGCGTCTTGATGGCCAGTGGGGAGCGTTGCTAGTTTAACAATGAGTGCCGCGGGAATGATTTCTCCCTCGGTGAACTCGACCCACTCACCCGTCCGCGCGGCTTTACGGACGCGATTTTCGGTGGTCTTTTGTGTGTTATCGTCTCTCATGGCGAGAGACGGTGCCACAGGCCGGGCTTTTGGGCAAGGTGACGGCGGGCCCCCTCTCCCGCAAGCGGGCGAGGGGGGAATGAAAAATCCCCCCGCCCTTACGGGCCGAGGGGATTTTTTGTTGAAAAGACGGGGTGCGGGGCGGCAGCCCCGACTCCATCTATCCCGCCAGGGCCTGTTCGATCTTGTCGATGGCCGCCTGGGCGGCGCTGGCGTCGGGGCCGCCGGCCTGGGCCATGTCGGGGCGGCCGCCGCCACCCTTGCCGCCCAGGGCCTCCGAGCCGATGCGCACCAGGTCGACGGCGCTGTGCTTGGCGGTCAGGTCCTCGGTGACGCAGACCACGATGGAGGCCTTGCCGTCGGCGTCCGACACCAGGGCGATGACACCCGAGCCGATCTGCTTCTTGATCTCGTCGGCCATGCCCTTCAGGTCCTTGGCGGGCACGCCCGCCATGACCTTGCCGGCATAGGTGATGCCGTTGACGGTCTTGGTGGCCGCACCCTGGCCGCCGCCGGTGGCCAGCTGCTTCCGGACCTCGGCCAGTTCGCGCTCGAGCTTGCGGCGGTCGTCCATGAGGCCGGCAATGCGGGCCGGCAGGTCGGCGGGCGCCGCCTTCAAGGTGTCGGCGGCCTTGGCCAGCAGATCTTCCTGCGCTTGCGCCCAGGCCAGGAAGGCCGGGCCGGTCACCGCCTCGATGCGGCGCACGCCCGACGCCACGGCGCTTTCCGCCACGATCTTGAAGCCGCCGATGTCGCCGGTGCGGTTGGCGTGGGTGCCGCCGCACAGTTCGGTGGACAGATCGCCCATGGAGACCACGCGCACCTCGTCGCCGTATTTCTCGCCGAACAGGGCCATGGCGCCGGCCTTGATGGCGTCGTCGGGGGTCATGACCTTGGTGGCCACTTCCGCGTTGGCGCGGATGCGGCGGTTGACGTCGGCCTCCACGGCGCGGGTCTCCTCGGCCGACAGCGCCTTGGTGTGGGCGAAGTCGAAGCGCAGGCGCTCGGGCCCGACCTGGCTGCCCTTCTGCGTCACGTGGTCGCCCAGGATGGAGCGCAGCGAGGCGTGCAGCAGGTGGGTGGCCGAGTGGTGGCCCCTGGTGGCGTCGCGGCGGGTCGAATCCACGGCGAAATGGGCGTCCTCGCCGACTGCCACCGGTCCGCCCTCGACGGTGCCGAAATGGACGATCAGGTCGCCCAGCTTCTTTAAGGTGTCGGTGACGGTGATGATGGCCTTGGCCGAGGAGCCCGGCATGCCGATGGTGATGATGCCGGTGTCGCCCATCTGGCCGCCCGACTCGCCGTAGAACGGGGTCTGGTTGGCGATGACCGCAACCTGATGGCCGGGATGGACGGCCTCGACAGCCTTGCCGTCTTCCACCAGGGCGATGATCTTGCCCTCGGCCTGCTCGGCGTCGTAGCCCAGGAACTCGCTTGCCCCCAGCTTCTCGCGCAGCTCGAACCACAGGGATTCGGTGGCCGCCTCGCCCGAGCCGGACCACGCCTTGCGGGCCTCGGCGCGCTGGCGCTCCATGGCGGCCGAGAAGCCGTCGGTATCGACGGAGAGGCCCTTGGCCTTCAGCGCATCCTGGGTGAGGTCCAGCGGGAAGCCGTAGGTGTCGTAGAGCTTGAACGCCACCTCGCCGGCCAGCTGGCCGCCGCCGCCGATCCGGGTGACTTCCTCGTCCAAGAGCTTCAGGCCCTTGTCCAGCGTCACCTTGAAGCGGGTTTCCTCCAGCTTCAGGGTCTCGGTGATCAGGGCATTGGCGCGCACCAGCTCAGGGTACGCCTCGCCCATCTGCTTGGTCAGCGCCGGGACCAGCTTGTGCAGCAGGGGTTCGGTGCAGCCCATCAGGTGGGCGTGGCGCATGGCGCGGCGCATGATGCGGCGCAGAACATAGCCGCGGCCCTCGTTTGACGGCAGCACGCCGTCGGCGATCAGGAAGGACGACGAGCGCAGGTGGTCGGCGACCACGCGGTGGCTGACCTTGTGGGGGCCGTCGGCGTCGGTGTTGGACGCGTCCGCCGAGGCCTCGATCAGGCTGCGCATCAGGTCGATGTCGTAATTGTCGTGCTTGCCCTGCAGCAGGGCGGCCAGACGCTCGAGGCCCATGCCGGTGTCGATGGAGGGCTTGGGCAGCGGAATGCGGGTTTCCTTGTCCACCTGCTCGAACTGCATGAACACGAGATTCCAGATCTCGATGAACCGGTCGCCGTCCTGGTCGGGGCTGCCGGGCGGGCCGCCGGGGATGTGGTCGCCGTGGTCGTAGAAGATCTCCGAGCACGGACCGCAAGGCCCGGTGTCGCCCATGGCCCAGAAATTGTCCGAGGTGGGGATGCGGATGATGCGCGAGTCCGGCAGGCCGGCGATCTTCTTCCAGGCGTCGGCCGCCTGGTCGTCGTCGTGATAGACGGTGACCAGCAGGCGGTTCTTGTCGATGCCGAAATCCTTGGTGATCAGGGTCCAGGCATGCTCGATGGCCAGGTCCTTGAAATAGTCGCCGAACGAGAAATTGCCCAGCATCTCGAAGAAGGTGTGGTGGCGCGCGGTATAGCCCACGTTGTCCAGGTCGTTGTGCTTGCCGCCGGCGCGCACGCATTTCTGGGCGGTGGCGGCGCGGACGTAGTCGCGCTTCTCGACGCCGGTGAAGACGTTCTTGAACTGCACCATGCCGGCGTTGGTGAACATCAGCGTCGGATCGTTGCGCGGCACCAGCGGGCTGGAATTCACGACGGTGTGGCCGTTCTTCTCGAAGAAGTCGAGGAATGTGCGGCGAATCTCGTTGGCGGTCTGCATGGCATCCATCGTGGGCTAGGGGTGCGGCGTAACGGGCGGTTTTAACCCGTGGGGGGACGGGCTGTCCAGGGGCGGCCCGACGCCGGGGCAGGGGGCTCGGGGCAATACCTTATATGGGATTGTGGTTTTGTAAAGTGACGCCGATGAGATCGCTTGACCAGGCTCAAGGCAAAGACACAGCGTGGCGCTTATGTATTTGTTCGCGCCCCGGTGCGGCAGGCCCTCCCCTCCCCACTCCCCTCCCGCCGTATCGGGGCCTCCCCATTCTTTCAGGAGCCGTGACTTCCATGTCCGAACCTCAACTCGACGTCCGCGCCATCCAGCCCCGCGACCGCCACCCGCAGATTTTCGGCACCTTCGAATCCCTGGCCGTGGGCGGCGCTTTCATTCTGGTCAATGACCACGATCCCAAGCCGCTCTATTATCACTTCAACGCCGAGCGGGCCGGCACCTTCGGCTGGGAATACCTGGAGGAAGGCCCCGAGGTCTGGCGGGTGCGCATTTCGCGGACCGTCTGAGAAAGGGAAAAGACGATGATGAACCGTTTGGGGCTGGTCGCCGTGGTCCTGTGGCTGGTTTCGGCCATCGGCCTGGGCGTGCTGTTCGTCCATGGACGGACTGAAAAGGCCCCCGACGGTCGCACCGCCGTCCTGATGAGCGGGCCCGAGCGCGAGATGGTCTTCTCCGAGATGCGCGGCCTGCTGGTGGCGGTCCGCGACATCACCGCCGCCCTGGCCGAGGGCGACACCGCCAAGGTGGCGAAGATCGCCCGCTCCATGGGCATGGGCGAGGCCCACGACAAGGCCCCCGACCTGCTGCTGAAGCTGCCGCTGGACTTCAAGCGTCTGGCCATGGGCCTGCACGGCGGCTTCGACCAGATGGCCGACGCGGCGGCCAAGGGTGAAAACCCCGCCCAGCTCAACCGCCGCCTGATCGAGCAGTTGGACCGCTGCACCACCTGCCATTCCGGGTTCCGCATCGACGTCGCGCAATAAGTGCCGTAGATTGGGCGAATGCATGCAATCGCGTTCGTCCTGACCCTGCTGCTCCTGTCGGTCCCGGCCTTGGCCGCCGGGCCGCCTCCCGCCGCTCCCCCGCCGCTCCGCTGCGCCGAGGATGGGGACGGCGGTGCCTGCGTCTGGGGCAAGGCCGAGGGCTTCGACGCCGGGGCCGTCCAGGTGCGTGGGCTGCATGTGGCGCTGGCCGGCATCACCGCGCCGGGGCGCAAGGATTTGTGCGGCTCCAAATCGGCCAGGAATGAATTCGACTGCGCCCGTCCGGCCAGGAAGCGCATGGGCGAATTGCTGTCCAAGGGCGTGGCCTGCGAGATCGTCGACGTGGCTTCGGGCCAGCTGTGGGGACGCTGCAAGGTGGCCGAGGGGGATTTGGGCCGCCTGCTGGTGGCGGGCGGTCTGGCCCGCGCCGCCAAGGACGGCCCCTATGCCGAGGCGCAGAAACAGGCGGTCGCCGCCAAGCGCGGCCTGTGGGCCGCCGACATGGTGCTGCCGCGGGACTGGGAAACCGCCCGGCGCAAGGCCGAGGACGAGGATTAGGCCTTCAGCGGCAGGAATACCTCCGCCACCGCCTCGTGTTCCGGCACCTCCGGAAAGAAGCTCAGCCGCTGGCAATAGATCGGGAAGTCGCGCGCTTCCTCGCCGCTGGCCGGAAGCCAGTCGCGATAAAGAAAGAGCGCGGCTGGCTCCAGGTTGTCGGTGTGGCCGACGACGCGCAGCACCGCGCAGCGCCCGCCGGGGATCTCGCCGGCCTTGACGTGCTCGCCGTTGGGCGCGACCGGCCGGTCGGTCCCGGCGCAGAGGTCCACGCTATAATCGGCCGGCGATTCGGGACAGCGCTCGGAACGCCAGACATTGAAGGTCGGGCTTGTCCTGGGGTGCAGGCCGGCGGCCCTGCGCCACGCGATGAACCGCTGGATGGTGGCGCCGAGCGTCGCCGGGTCGCCCCGATGCTCCATGATCGCCACCGGGGTGGTGGGGACATCGCGGATGGTCACGTCGTCCGCGGTGAAGGTTCTCTGCATGCGCTTGCTCCTCGCATTGTCCAGGGGGGTGAAGGCCGCAAGCCACGGCTCCCAATCGGGAGACTTCCGGAACGACGAGGGGGATTGCCCGAACCGTTGCCGGAAGGCGCGGGCGAAGGCGTCGGGCGCGTCGTAGCCGGCATCCATCGCGATGTCGGTGACATTCTGGCTATCCCGGTAGGCGAGCCGGTACGAAGCGCGCTTCATGCGGGCGAGCTGGACATAGCGATGCACGGACAGCCCGAAGGTCGCCGTGAACTGCCGGTGGAAATGATACTTCGAGTAGGCGGCGACCCGGCTCAGCGTTTCCAGGTCCAGGTCCTCGTCCAGATGCCGGTCTATGTGGTCCAGCACCCGCTGCATTCGGGTCTGGTGGTTACGAATTGCCGCCTTCATGGTTCCGTTCTCCGTGGCGGCACCAGCTAAGCGTAATCGAAAGGTAAAGCGCTCGACCGATCTTGCGGTATTGCCATGGACGGCGGGAGCCTAGTTCTTGGCGACCTTCTTGGGCTTCTTCTCGGAATCCGCCGCTTTGGTCTCGGTACAGGCGGTGATATCGGCCGGCTTGCCGACCGTGTCGGTGGCCAGGGCGGCCAGTTGCTGGCCGTTGGCGGCGATGGCCTTCTCGAACAGCGGCTGGCTGATCTCGCAATAGCCCTCGGTCTCGTGGACCCGCACCGATTCCCGGTTGGTCAGCACTGTGTTGTAGCGGTCGAAGCCGGAGACACCCTTGCCGGTGCGGGTGAAGTAGGCGCGCATGACGTTGGCGTTGACGCTCATGGTGCCGCCGTGGCGGTGGACGTAGCTGCTCCACTTGGCCGGAAGCGAGGGGTCGTCGCCGCGGCAGTTCAGGGCCGCCACCTGCAGCTGGTAATGGAACTGGCGCAGCTGGGCAGCCCTGATCTCTTCGGGGGACCCGCAGGCCGATCCGGCCGCGGCGGGAAGGGCGAAGAGCCCGAAGGCAAGGGCGAGGGCAATGGTGCGGTGGCTCAAGGCTTGTGTCCCGGCAGGTCGATGGAGGCGACAGTCTGCCCGTCTCGGGGGGCAAAGATCAACCGGCCTGTGCGCGCCGCTGAAAGGGGCGCAGATGGCTGAGAAATTCCGCCGTCACCCGTGTCCAGGAAAAGCGGCCGGCATGGCGGCGGCAATCCTCGGGCGGGATGGAGAGTGCGCGCAGCGCGGCCGCCCGCAGATCCTCGTCCAGCACGCCCACCGGCGCGCCGCCCACCACGTCCAGCGGGCCGGTCACCGGATAGGCCGCTACCGGCACGCCCGAGGCCAGGGCTTCGAGCATCACCAGCCCGAACGTGTCGGTGCGTGACGGAAAGACGAAGGCGTCGGCGGCGCGATAGGCACGCGCCAGTTCCTCGTCGCCGTTGACGATGTGGAAATGGGCCTGGGTGTAGCGCTCCATCAGCTGGGCCCTGGCCGGGCCGTCGCCCACCACCACCTTGGAGCCGGGCAGGTCGAGATCCAGGAAGGCGGGCAGGTTCTTCTCCACCGCCACCCGTCCCACATACATGAAGATGGGGCGCGGCAGGTCGAGGAAGTCCTTGGGGCCGGGCCGGAACACCCCCGTATCGACGCCGTGCGACCAGGGAACGACGCCGGAAAAGCCCTGGGCGCGCAGTTCGCGGTGGATCGAGGGCGACGGGCACAGCACCGCCGCCGCCGGATTGTGGAAGCGCCGCATCAGGGCGTAGGGCCAGGCCAGCGGCACGCCGGTGCGGGCGTGGATGTATTCCGGAAACTTGGTGTGGTAGGCGGTGGTGAAGGGCAGTTGGTGCCGCAGGCACCAGGCCCGCGCCGCCCAACCCAGCGGCCCCTCGGTGGCGATGTGGACGGCGTCGGGGGCGAACTCGTCCAGCCGGCGCGCCACCTTGCGGCGGGGCAGCAGGGCCAGGGGAATTTCGGGATAGGACGGGCAGGCCATGGTGGTGAAGGCCGAAGGCTCGATGACCCGCACCAGATGGCCGAGATCGCCCAGCATGGCGGTCAGGGTGCTCAACACCCGCACCACGCCGTTGCGCTGGGGTGTCCAGGCGTCGGTGACCAGGGCAATGCGCATGATGTTCTCCCGATGTTTGGGGAGAAGGCCTAGGCCGGGCTGCCGCATGGCTCAAGTGACAGCTCGGTTAAATCGTGCGCATTGGAACGCTCGTGCCCGTTTTAGCGGTGGCCGTTCGAGGTCTTATATATCGGATGGGCTGGGCCAAGGTGATGGGCCGTATTCCTTCGTCAACTTTCATCAATATTATCGTTCGATGAATGGGGGCTCCACCTGATTGTCCTTTGCCTTATTCCAGGTAAAATCACGTATGGTCTCCACCAGGGATTCCGACGATGGGACTGCAGGACAACACACGTTGCGCATTCGATGGGCTGATGAGCCTGGCCGGCGACGCCGACCCGGCCGAGCATGCCTTGTCGGTGCTGCGCAATGCCGGTTCGTGCAGCGCGTTGCTGTCTTGCCCGCGCCGTCTGGGCTGCTCGTGGATGGCCATGATCGTGGCGACGCGCCTGTCGGAAAGCGCCATCGCGGCGGCCGAGCATGACCGGGTTCTCGCCCTGTCGGCCTAGCTCCATCGGATGGGTCGCATGATCGCCCCGTGTTTCCCGCATGGAAGATGTGGTTGAGAATCAACCTCGCCATCCCTATCATCCCCGTATGACGAATTGTGACCTGCCCTCGGCCTGTCAACGCAAGTTCGCGGCGACCTCCAACTGCATCGCGTGTGGCGTATGGGTGGACGCCCTGGTCATCCTCGGCGACATCGCCCATTGCCCCGAGGATTCCACTTGCTCGCACCATGACGCCTGCGCCCGCGAAATCGCCCGGTGTGCCGGCGACCTGCATCAGGGGGCGCCGGTTCGCTCTCGCTTGGTGGACCGGCTGCGGCATCTGATTTCGCCGGTGACGGCTTTTCGCTAGTTTCCGATGTTCCTTCCGGGTTTGACGGCATGCATGGAGGTGGACGTGCAGGCAAAGGACGCGTCTCATCCTGACATGTCGACAGGGCATTGCGCCGGGGAATGCGCGCTGCCTTGCGCCGGTTGCCCCGAAGCCGTCGCCTCGGTGAGCCGAAGAGCCCAAGGCAACGATCTCAGCCACTCGCAGCATGACAATTGCTGGGTCGTGCGCATCGGCCACGCGGAGAAGTTGCGTAGCGACGATCCCTGTCTGGCCTGTTCCTTCTTCCGCAACCGGGCGCAATTGCTGGCCGGCTGAGGCTTCAATATCCATGGGCCGGGTGTGGCTTTGGCTTGCGTCTGAAAGCCAGAGGCGTACATTGCGGCCGGTTCGTCAGACTTGGGAAGACGTGGCGATGATTCCTCGGCATGCGGTCATCCGGTGGGGCGAAGCCCTGCTGCTTGGGGTCGGCTTCGTGGATCACGATCATTGCGAGGCGGTGGAGATGATCAACCGCCTGGCCGCCGCCACCCCGCCCGAGCGCCTGGAACTGACCCGGACGTTCACCCGGCATTGCGTGGAGCATTTCGCCCGCGAGGAGGCGATGATGGTGAAGACCGGCTTCTTCGCCCTCGATCCCCATCGCGACGAGCACCGGCGGGTGATCGCCGAGCTGGAAGACGTGATCCGGGCCCTGGAGGCGGGCGAGACCTGCGACGAATATTTCGCCGTGGACCTGCCCCAATGGTTCCTGGAGCACCGGGCGACCATGGATTACGTCACCTCGGGCTATGCCCTCGACCACGGCTGGACCGAGTAGTCCCTAAAGCGCTGCCGTCGCCCGCTCCAGCCAGTCGCGCTCCGCCGGCTCGCTCAGCAGCGGCATGATCTCGCCCCGCACCCGGGCATGATAGGCGTTCAGCCAGTCGCGCTCCGCCGCGTCCAGCATCTCCGCCGCCACCAGGGCGCGGTCGATGGGCACCAGGGTCAGGGTCTCGAAGCCCAGCAGGTCGCGTTCGGCCCCGGCCGGGGGGGCGAGCGGGGTGACCAGCACCAGATTCTCGATGCGGATGCCGTAGGCGCCGGTCTTGTAGTAGCCGGGCTCATTGGACAGGATCATCCCCGGCTTCAGCGCCACGGTGTTGCCCACCTTGGAAATGCGCTGGGGGCCTTCATGCACCGACAGGAAGCTGCCGACGCCGTGGCCGGTGCCGTGGTCGTAGTCCAGCCCCGCCGACCACAGCGGCTGGCGGGCCAGGGCGTCCAGCTGGCTGCCGGTGGTTCCCGCCGGAAAGACGGCCCGCGCCAGGGCGATATGGCCCTTCAGCACCAGGGTGAAGCGACGGCGAGCCTCGGCGGGGGGCTCGTCGCCGATCAGCACCGTGCGGGTGACGTCGGTGGTGCCGTCCAGGTACTGGGCGCCGGAATCCACCAGATACAGCTCGCCGGGACCAAGCGGCCGGTTGGTCTTGGGCGTCGAATGGTAATGGACGATGGCGCCGTTGGCGCCCGCGCCCGAAATGGTGGGAAAGGACAGGCCCTGGAAATGCGCGCCCCGGCGGCGGAACGCCTCGAGCGCGTCGGCGGCGGCCATCTCGTCCACCGTGCCGTCGCGCGTCGCGCCCTCCAGCCAGGCCAGGAAGCGCACCATGGCGACGCCGTCGCGGTGATGGGCGGCGCGGGTTCCGGCCATCTCGACGGAGTTCTTGCAGGCGCGGGGCAGGGCGCAGGGGTCGGCTCCCGCTTCGACCTGGGCGCCCGCCGCCCGCAGGGTTTCCCAGACCTGGAACGGGGTGGAGGCCGAATCCAGGCGCACCCGTTTGCCGCCGCGCCCCAACAGGCGGAGCAATGCTTCGAAGCGGGCCGGCTCCTCGACCCTGACCTGCTCTCCCCAGGCGGCGCGGATGGAGGCGGCGACGCGCCCGGCTTCCATGAACAGGTCCACTGACGAATCGGCGTGGAGGATGGCGAAGCACAGCGGCAACGGCGTGAAGGCCACGTCGGCGGCCCGGATGTTCAGCAGCCAGGCCACGGATTCCGGCGCGCTCAACACTGCGGCGTCCTGCCGGTCCGCTTTCATCTGGGCGGCGATGTCCTGGCGCTTGTCGGCGGCGGAGCGGCCGGCGAAGCCCTCGGGATGGGCGGTCACCGGGCTGGCGGGCGGCTCCGGCCGGTCGGCCCAGACGGAATCGAGGGGATTGTCGGGGCAGGGGACCAAGACCGCGCCCACCCGCTCGCAGGCCATGGTCAGGGTCCGGACCTGATCCTGGGTATGCAGCCAGGGGTCGAAGCCCAGGCGGTCGCCCTTGGCCAGTTCCTCGCCCAGCCAGTGATGAGGAGGGTGGTCGATCAGGTGAAGGGGCGCGAACAGGGCGGTGTCGACCTCGTTTCGCACCTGCAGGGTATAGCGGCCGTCAACGAACACCGCCGCCTTGCCGGCAAGCACCACCGCCGCCCCCGCCGAGCCGGTGAAGCCGGTGAGCCAGCCCAGGCGCTGGGCCGAGGGCGGGACGTACTCGCCCTGGTGCTGGTCGGCGCGCGGAACCACGAAGCCGTTCAGGTTGCGGCGCTTCAATTCCTGTCGCAGCAGGGCGAGGCGGTCGGCGGACGAGGCCGGAGAGGCTTGATGAGTCATGGGGGAACCCTAGCGCATAAGGCCCAAGCCAGGGAGGGGGGAAATTGGAACAGCTAGGGTCTGAAAATTACGGAATATGCAAAAAACGCGATTACCGCAGTGCAGCAGAAGTATTGCATACGGAGACCACCCTAGACGTAAGGAGAGCGCCCTAAGTAAGATCTTTATAGGACATGGAAAAATATGTAGCATGAATAGTAATTTCGGATGGGCATCTGTCGTGTTCAAGCTCTCCAGGTGAGATGATATGGGAGCGCAGGAAGCGGTGCCGGCCATCGAACCGGGTGGCGCCATAACGGCAAGGGAGCCGGGGGGGAAGCGATGCCGCAGCGTTGCAGCCGTCGCCATCCTTGCGTTGACGGATATTCTCGAGGAATCCGCCGTCGACGGCACGGTCACCATGGACGATGTCCGTCGCGTCGCCAAGGCGGTGCTGGCGGCCCGCGGGCCGCTGGGAGAGCATTACGCCCTGTGGGAAGACGGCTGCGACGCGGCCTTTTCGCTCCGCCGGATCGAGCAGCAGCGGGCCGATTTCCTGGGCCGCATCATCGCCCGGCCGTTCTCCGACTGCTTCGACGACAAGAACAGCGGCATCGAGCGCAAGCACCTGCCGCAATTTTTCTCGGCTGTGCGCATGATCATCGGCGAGGAGCCGTTCGACCTGCTGCGCAACCGGGCCAACAAGGCGGCCGAGCGTCACCGTACCGAGGATGGGCTGGTGTCCTGGCCCGATTTCTATGCCGACGACGACGTGCGCGTCGTGTTCGAGGAGGTGCTGGTCACCATGGCGCGGAGCTTCCGGCGTTTCGAGCCGCGCAAGGACTGGTTCCTGATCATCATGAATTCCAGCCCGTCCTCCATCTCCACCGCGTCCAACGCCTTCATCCCCAAGCGGCCCGAGGACAAGGTCCTGCGCGAATTCAGCGAGGCCCACATGGTGCGGCTGTTCCAGGCCCTGTTCGCCTCCTGCCGGCCCGACACCTTCTCGGCCGAGCGCAAGGCCGCCTTCATGGAGAAATGGGGCAGCGAGCCGGAAAAGGTCTTCGGCCCGCTGTTCGTCGCCCTGGCGGAAATGGCGCAGTAGCGCCCATTCCCCTTACCAGTGCTTGTCGACGAACACCGCGATGAACACCAGCAGCAGATAGGGCATGGAGGCGGCGAAGTTCCATCCCGCCCATTTGCGCGACGGGTCCTTGACCAGCACCACGTTGAAGCCCAGCAGCACCGCGCCCGACAGCGCGGCGATGATGCCGTAGGCGCTGCCCAGCAACCCCATCCACCAGGGCAGCAGCGACGACGCCACCAGGGCGATGCTGTTGCCGAGAATCCACCAGGCGGTGCGCTGGTTGCCCACCACCACCGGCAGCATGGGAACGCCGGCCTGGCGGTAGTCGTCGGCCAGCAGGATGGCCAGCGCCCAGAAATGGCTGGGCGTCCACAGGAACAGCACCAGGGCCAGCACCATGGGCAGCATCCACTGGGTCTGGTCCACGGCGGCCGCCCCGGCCAGGACGGCGAAGCTGCCGGCCGCGCCGCCGATGATGATGTTGGTCCAATGGCGGCGCTTCAGCCAGACGGTGTAGATGGCCACATAGACGAAGCCGCCCAGGAACAGGTGCAGCGCCACCACCCAGTTGAACACCGTGCTGGCCAGGGCCATGCCGGCCGCCATCAGCACGATGGCGAGCGTGAAGCCCACGGCGGGCGTGCCGGCTCCCGTAGCCATGGGGCGGCGGGACGTGCGGCGCATCAGCCGGTCGATGTCGCGGTCCCAGACATGGTTGAACACCGCCGACGCCGCCGAGCCGAGGATCATGGCCAGCGTCAGCAGCAGCAGCGCCACCGGGTCGACCTTGGTCGCCACGGCGCCATAGCCGGTGATCGCGGTCAGCGCGATCATCAGCGCGATACGCGGCTTCAAAAGCTCGATGAATTGCCTGAACGTCAAACCCGCCTCCGCGCCCGCGGTTATTCCGCGGGTCAGGTGTATAGATGATACAGCATAAGATACACAACGATGCCGGTGATAGAAACGTAAAGCCACAGCGGCAACGTCCAGCGGGCGATTTTCGGATGCAGGTCGAAGCGGCCCTTGAGCGCGCGCAGCAGGGTCAGCGCCACCAGGGGCAGGGCCACCGCCGCCAGCACCACATGGCTGATCAGCAGCGTGTAATAGACCGGCCGCACCATCCCGGTCCCCCGGAACACGAAGATGGGGGCGGCGAAGTGGTAGATCACGTAGAAGGCCAGGAACAGGGCCGAGGCCCCCACCGCGCCCAGCATGGCCTTGCGGTGGCTGTCCTTGCGGCCCATTCGGATATGGACGAAGCCGGTGATCAGGAAGGCCAGCGACACCGCGTTCAAGAAGGCGGTGATGTGGGGCAGGGTGGTCGCTGCGGTCATGTTCGTCCTACCAGGTCATCCAGCCGCCCAGGCGCAGCCAGATCACGGCAAGGCCCATGGTCAGCAGGGTCATGGGGATGCCGGCGCGGGCGAAATCGCCGAACGACAGGCGGCAGCCGGCGGCCTGGGCGCGCTCGGCCACGATGATGTTGGCCATGCTGCCCACCAGCAGGAAGTTGCCGGCCAGGGTGGACAAAAGGGCAAGCCCGGTGAGCGCGCCGGGGTCCGGGGTGGGCCACACCGCCAGGATCAGCATCACGGCGGGCACGTTGCCGATGGAGTTCGACGCGACCAGCGCCACCGGCAGCATGGCCTTCAAGCTGTCGGGGAACCAGCCGTGCTCGGCCAGCCAGTTGACCCAGTGGCGCGCCATGTCGGTGTCGGCGAAGGCGCCGGTGACCACGAACAGGCAGGCGAACAGCAGCAGCAGGTGCCAGTCCACCAGGCCGATCATCTCGCGCGAGCTCATGCGGCGGCTGGTCAGCAGCAGGACGGCGATGACCATGGCGCCCACCTCGCGCGGCAAGGGCGCGGCGAACAGCAGGGCCAGGATGGCCAGCGCGATGCCGCCCTTGACCGCCTGCCAGCGATGGCCCTCGGGCGGCGGATGGGCGGCCACGGGTTCGGGCGTGGCGTCCAGCTCGCGCCGCCAGACCCAGACGATGCAGTAATAGACGGCGACCAGGGACAGGGCGGCAGGCACGGCGCAGGCCGCCAGGAAGTTCCAGAAATCCAGCCCGCCCACCTGGCCGATCAGGATGTTCTGGGGATTGCCGATCAGGGTGGCGGCGCTGCCGGCATTGGCGGCGCCCACCAAACCCAGCAGATAGGGGCGGGGGTCGAGGCCGCGCCGGCGGATGCCCTCGGCTATGATCGGGGTCATGGCGAAGCACACCACGTCGTTGGCCAGCACCGCCGACAGCCCGCCCGCCACGGCGATGACCAGGGCCAGCAGCCGCCGGGCCGAACCGGGCGATTCCGCCACCTTCTCCGCCACGGCGCCATAGACCCCGGCCAGTTGGAACTGGGCCGAGATGATCATCAGGGCGAACAGCAGCAAAAGGGTCGGCACGTCGATGGAGGTGCCCATGGCCTTGACGCCCACCTTGCCGGAAACCAGCAGCACCACCACCGCCAGCAGGGCGATTCCGGTGCGGTCGAGCTTCAGCCCCGGCACGGACCCGATGGCCATGCCGAGATAGGTGAGGAAGAAGACGGTGACGACGAAGCTATCCATGCCTTCCCTTATGGCCTGTCGGCGGAGCCTGGGCAAGCCCCGGGAACTTATAACTAGATGCGATGATCGAAACCGATCACCGCATCGCCCTCAATCGCCGGGCGCCGCCGGTGGCGGCTCGGCTTCCGCGCCATAAGGCGCGCGGCCATCGGGATATATCCCGATCCCCCGGAGGGAGGGGCCTACCCAAACTGCGATGAGCCACGCTCCTCGCAGTTTGGTCTTACTTCTTCGGCATTCCCGCCGCGATGCGGTCCATGAGCGCGCTGGGCAGGCAGCCGGCGACGCGCGCCATGAGGTGCATGGGCCAGGGAAAGGCGATGCGGCCGCGATTGGCCTTCAACCCGTCGGCCATGATGCGGCTGGCCCGGTCCACGTCCATCAGGAAGGGCATGGAAAAACGGTTCACCGCCGTCATGGGGGTCTCGACGAAGCCGGGGCAGATCACCGAGACGCCGATGCCGAAGGGGGCCGTCTCGCCCCGCAATCCCTCGCCCCACACCCGCACCGCCGCCTTGGAGGCGCAATAGGCCGGCGCGCCGGGGAATCCGCGAAAGCCGGCCAGCGAGCTCATGATGCCGATCTGGCCCCGGCAGCGGGCCTGCATCAGGGGCAGCGCGGGCATCACGGTGTTGAACACGCCGTCCACGTTGACGGCGAAGATGGCCCGCGTCTGCTCCGCCGTCTCGCCGCCGCCGCCGGTACCCGCCGAGATGCCGGCATTGGCGATGACCAGATCCAGGGGCGAGGTGGAATCCGACGCCTGGACCCAATCGGCGCAGGCGGCCGGGTCGGTGACGTCCATCTGCCGGGCGTGAACCTCGGCGCCCTTGGCCCGGCATTGCCCGGCGACCTCGTCCAGCCGCGCCCCATGGCGCCCCGACAGGTGGAGGGTGGTGCCGGGGGCGGCGAAGATTCGCGCCAGTCCGGCCCCCAGGCCCGACGACGCGCCGGTGATCAGGACGGAGGTGAAGGCCTTCATCCGCCGTTTCCGTTGCCGTTCTTCTCGGCCAGCAGGGATTTGAGCGGCCCCAGTAGCGGCGGCAGATCGTGGCGGGCCGAATCGAACACGATGCTTGGATCCACCGAATGGTATTCGTGAACCAGGATGTTGCGCATCTCGGTCATGCGGCTCCAGGGGATGTCGGGGTGGCGCTCGGCCACCTGGGAGGGCACGCGCTTGGCCGCCTCGCCGATGATCTCCAGGTTGCGGACCACGGCGTCCACCGTGCGGTCGTCGGCGACGAAGCGGGCCTCGTCCATGCCGTCGGTGTAGCGCCGAATACGCTCGATGGCCTCGATCATGTCCTCGATGCGGACCCGCCAATCCTTGAAGGTCACGTCTCCTCCACTCCCTCGCCGTAGACCGGCAGGCATTCGTCCAGGATGCGCCGCTTGAGGCGCGGCTTGATGTTGCCCGAGGTGATCAGGTCCACCGGGCGGCCCAGCAGCCCCTCCAGGGCGTGCTTCAGCTCCACATAGGCGAACAGGCCGCCGGGCTTGCCGGGCAGGAAGTCCACCATCAGGTCGATGTCGGAGGTGGGCCGCGCCTCGTCCCTGACCACCGAGCCGAACAGGAACAGCGCTTTGACGCCGAAACGCTGCATGATGTCGGGGCGCGATTGCAGGCGGCCGATCACCTCGTCGCGGGCGGCGGGGTTGCGGCGGCGCGAGATACGTCCGGCATAGGCCTTGACCGCGTCGGCCTTGTCGGCGGGCACGCGCACCACGATCTCGATGACGTTGGGGCGGCCGCGTTCCGGCCGTCGGCGTTCCTTCATGACCAAAGGATAGACCGCCATTCACCCTGTGGAAAGGAGCACGGTTGTTGCCTCGCCCCGGCAAGGCTATAAACCCTGCCAGACATTATGTAAGGAGGCTCCGCCTTGACCGTCGCCAGCATGACCGGCTACGCCCGCGCCGAAGGTCGCGATTCCCAGGGTTCCTGGGTGTGGGAAGGCAAGAGCGTCAACGGCCGCGGCCTGGAGCTCAGGGTTAAGTCCGCCCCTGGCTATGACGGGCTGGAGGTTCACGCCCGCGAGGCGGCGGCCAAGCGCCTGAAGCGCGGCAACCTCCAGATCTCCCTCAACGTGCGGGCCGAGACCGAGCAGTCCCAGGTCCGGGTCAACGAGGCGCTGCTGGGCCAGCTGATCGCCATCTGCGGCCAGTGGCAGGCCCGTCACCCCGAGATCACCCCGGCCCGCATGGACGGGCTGCTGGGCCTGAAGGGCGTGCTGGAGCCGGTGGCCGAGGCGGCTGAAACCGGCGACGCCGATTCGCTGCGCGCCGCCCGCGACGAGGCCATGAAGGCCTCGCTGGAGGCCATGCTCGACCAGCTGGCCGCCATGCGCCGGGTGGAAGGGGCGCGCATCGCCGCCGTGCTCTCCGCCCAGTTGGACGAGATCGCTACCCTGTCCGCCCGGGCGGGCAATTGCGCTGTGCTGCGCCCCGAGGCGGTGCGCGAGCGCATGCGTTCCCAGGTGGCCCAGGTGCTGGAGGCCGCGCCGACTTTGCCTGAGGATCGCATCGCCCAGGAAGTGGCGCTGATCGCCGTCAAGGCCGACGTGCGCGAAGAACTGGACCGCCTGGCCGCCCATGTGGCCGCCGCCCGCGACCTGCTGGCCCAAGGCGGCGCCATCGGCCGCAAGCTGGACTTCCTGGCCCAGGAGTTCAACCGCGAGGCCAACACGCTGTGCTCCAAGTCCTCGGACGTGGAGCTGACCCGGGTGGGGCTCGACCTCAAGGCCGTCATCGACCAGTTCAAAGAGCAGGTCCAGAACATCGAGTAGGAATGATGAGCGATACCCTTCCCACCATCAGCCGCCGTGGCCTCATGCTGGTTCTGTCCTCGCCCTCGGGCGCGGGCAAGAGCACCATTTCAAGGGCCCTGCTCGAGCGCGACGGCGCCATCGGCATGTCCGTCTCGGCCACCACCCGGGCGCCGCGCCCCGGCGAGGTGGACGGCAAGGACTATCACTTCGTCTCGGTCGAGACCTTCCACCAGATGGTGGAGAAGCGGGAGTTCCTGGAACACGCCCGCGTCTTCGACAATTTCTACGGCACCCCCAAAGGCCCGGTGGACCAGATCCTGCGCTCGGGCCGTGACGTGCTGTTCGACATCGACTGGCAGGGCACCCAGCAGATGGCCCAGAACGCCCGGGCCGATCTGGTCTCGGTGTTCATCCTGCCGCCGTCGGTGGAGGAGTTGGAGCGCCGCCTCAGGGGCCGCGCCCAGGATTCCGACGAAGTGGTCGCCAAGCGCATGTCCAAGGCCGGCGACGAGATGAGCCACTGGCCGGAATACGACTACATCGTGGTCAACGTCGATCTGGAGAAATCCATCGCCGCCGTCCAGTCCATCCTGGCCGCCGAACGCCTGAAGCGCGACCGCCAGGTGGGCCTGCCCGACTTCGTCACCCGCCTGCGGGGCGAGGAGTAGCATTTATTTCGGGGGCGTTTGCCCCCGATCCCCCAATCGGGAGGCACAGCCTCCCGACCCTCCAGTTTCCTATGAATAGATATCCTGGAGGTTCGGAGACTGCGCCTCCGAGTGGGTCTGGGCGACAGCCCAGCCGCGCCGGCGGATTGTCGTCACGCCGCCGCCCGCGCCAGGGTCTGGTCGCGGATGGGCAGATGAACCAGGGCGGCGAAGACGCCTAAGATGGCGGTGCCGGCCCACATGACGTCGTAGGACAGGGTGGCGTCGTAGATCAGCCCGCCCAGCCACGATCCCAGGAAGCTGCCCACCTGGTGGGTGAAGAACACCAGCCCGAACAGCATGCCGAGATACCGGGGGCCGAACACGCCGGCGATCAGGCCCGAGGTGGGCGGCACGGTGGACAGCCACAACAGGCCGATGCTGGCGGCGAAGGCCAGCAGGGTCCATTCGTTCTTGGGTCCCATGACGAAGGCGAAGGTGATCACGGCGCGGCCGAGATAGATGCCCGACAGCACGTATTTGGGCCGGTACTTCTGGGACAGTTGGCCCATCATCCAGGTGCCGATCACGTTGAAGCCGCCGATGACCAGCAGGGCGGTGGCCCCCGCTCCCTTGCTCATGCCGCACAGCGCCAGATAGCCGGGCAGGTGCACGCCGATGAAGGTGACCTGGAAGCCGCAGACGAAGAAGCCGGCGGCCAGCAGGCGATAGCCGGGATGATTCCAGGCCTCGCGCAGCGCCTGGCCGATGCTTTGGGGGGCAATGTTGGAGGCGGGGGGCTGGGACGCCTTCTCGCCCTTGGCCAGCACCAGGGCGAGCGGGATGGAGGCCAGGGAAAAGGCCGACAGGATCCACACCGCCTGGGTGGCGCCGAATTCGCTGATCAGCCATTGGGCCAGCGGGATCATGGCCATCATGCCCAGCGAGCCCAGGGCTGAGCCCATGCCCATGGCCGAGGTGCGGTGTTCGGGCTTTACTGCGCGGCCCACAGGGCCCAGCACCACGGCGAAGCTGGTGGCGGCCAGCCCGAAGCCCGACACCACGCCCAGGCCGATGGTGGTCATGGCGATGCCGCCCATGCCCACCATCATCATGCCGAGCCCGAAGGCCAACGCGCCGAAGGCGGCGACCTTGGCCGCGCCGAAACGGTCGGCGGCGGCGCCGGTGAACGGCTGGAAGAAGCCCCACATCAGGTTGTGGACCGCCACCGCCAGGGAAAAGGTGGCCAGCGGCCAATGGCGCTCGGCCGACAGCGGACCGATCAGCAGGCCCTGGGCCTGGCGGGCTCCCATGGAGACGCTCATCATCAGCGCGCCGCCGATGAAGACGAGCAGGACGGCGGGTGATAGCCATGCGGGACGGGACATGATCCGTGCAGCCTTCGAGTGGTAAGACCAGAACGATGCTAATGTGCGCCGGGCGGCTGGCGCAAACGAGATTTGTTCAGCCGTGCCGTTAGGAAATCTAACCCGCTGTCGGGGCTCAGAAATCCGGCGTCGAGGCGGCGGGCGGCGGCGGGGGAGGCGGCGGCATCCAGCGGCCGGTCGCGCCGTATACCGCCAGGGCGGCCACGGCCAGCGCCAGGACCAGGGCGACGGGGCCGCCGCCCGCGGCCGGTTCGCCCGGTCCCTCCTTCTCGCCGGTCAGCATGGGCAGGACGAGGTTCTGCTTCTTGATCCGGACATAGAAGACGATGGCGCCCACATGCAGGGCGACCAGCAGGTAGACCAGCTTGGACAGCAGGTGGTGGATTGCGGTCAGGCGGTTGGACAGCGTCTTGCCGGCCAGATCGTAGAGCGGGCCGGTGAAGGCGATGTCATCGTTGGCGAACAGGCCGGTGGCCACCTGGACCGAGAGCAGGCCCAGCAGGCCGATGACCGAAAGGGCGCCCAGCGGGTTATGGCCCTCGCCATGCCACTCGCCCTTCAGATAGGCCCTGATCCTGGCAGGCGTCGGAATGAAGTGGGCGAAGCGGGCATAGGTCGATCCCACCACACCCCAGACCAGGCGGAACGCCAGCAATCCCACCACGGCCAGGCCGATGCGCCCGTGCCAGGTCATCAGGCCGCCGCCCAGCTGGCCGCTGAAAGAGGCGGCGACGATGGCCGCCACCAACAGCCAGTGGAACAGGCGGGTGGGCAGGTCCCACAGGCGGAATTTCGGTTGGCTCATGGCGTATTCCGCCTGTTGCTTCAGCTAGAGGCATTCTCGTCCGTCGTCATGGCCGGGCTTGACCCGGCCATCCATGGACCCCCGGTATCCAAGTCCGGGGGTGACGGCAAGAGGAGGAATGCTGAACTCTACTGCTTGATCTTGAACTCGTCGTGACAGCCCTTGCAGGTGCCGGCCAGCTTGCCGAACTGCTCCTTGGCGGCGGCCGCGTCGCCGGCGGCGGCGACCTTGGCCATCTCGTTGGCTTCCTTGTTGAAGGCGGTGGCCACCTTGCCGAGCGTCTCCTTGTTGGTCCACAGCTCGGGCTTGGCGCGGGTCTTTTCCCAGCCGGTGCCGGTGTCGGTGCCAGGCAGGTACAGCGCGCCCATGCCGGAATTGGCGATGGCCTGAATGGCGTTGGCGGCCTTGATCACCTCGTCCTTGTTATAGGCGGCGCCTTCGACGTTCATCTTGATGCGGGCCATGTTCCAGGCCATGAAGCCGTAGCCCGACTGACGCCACTTGATGGCGTCTTCCGGCTTGATCTGGGCGCTGGCGGTACCGGCCAGGGCGACGAGGGCGGTGGCGGCGATCAGAAGCTTGAACTTCATGGCGAGGTCTCCGAACGGCTTTGGGGGAAGAGAACTTCCAGTCAGGCTATCTAATATAACCCCCTGCGTAAATTCCGTATTCGGTAACAGATTGTTTCATCCTCATCGACAGACGAGGACGATTTTTCCCGTGGCGGCGCGGCCCTTCAACATTCCGATGGCTTCGACCGCCTGAGACAGGTCCATGACCTTGGAGACGTGGGGCGAGAGCTTTCCCGCCGCCCACCAGTCCAGGCATTCCTGCATGGACTCGCGCACCAGCTGGGGCGCGATCTTGCGGTAGGCGCCCCAGTAATAGCCGATCACCGTGACGTTCTTGACCAGCAGGATGTTGGCGGGAATCTGCTGCACCGTGCCGCCGGCGAAGCCGATGATCAAAATCCGCCCGTCGGCGGCGATGGAGCGCAAGGACGCATCGAACACCTGTCCGCCCACCGGATCGTAGACCACGTCGGCGCCCTTGCCGTCGGTCAGCGCCTTGACCCGTTCGCGGATGTCCTCGACCTTGTAGTCGATGCCGTGGTGGCAGCCGTGTTCCAGCGCCACCTTGACCTTGTCGGGGCCGCCGGCGGTGCCGATCACCGTGGCGCCCAGCGCGCGCCCCACCTCGACGGCGGTCAGGCCCACGCCGCCCGCCGCGCCATGGACCACCAGGGTCTCGCCCGCCTTGAGGTTGGCCTTGGCCTTCAGCCCCAGATGCGAGGTGCCGTAGGCGACGGGAAAGCCGGCGGCGGTGACGAAGTCGAGGTTCTCGGGCAGGACGTAGACGTCGGTCCAGGCGCAGACCGCCTCCTCGGCGAAGGCGCCCCCCGTCACGGTGGCCATCACCCGGTCGCCGGGTTTGCAATTCGTGACGCCCGCCGCCACCTCGGTGACCAATCCGGCCAGTTCCATGCCGGGGACGAAGGGCGGCTCCATCTTTTCCTGGTACTTGCCCCCGGTGATCAGCGAGTCGGCGAAGTTGACGCCGGCCGCATGCACTTTGATGCGCACTCCGCCGGGGATCATGGCGGGCGCGGGGAAGTCGGTGACGACCAGATCCTGGCCGAAAGCGGGACAGATTACGGCTTTCATGGAATCTCTCGAGGGGATGTCAGATGGTGGGGCGGCCGGGCGCGTGCTTCTGGGCGGCCCAGGCCCGCTTCAAGGTGGTGAACAGGACGATCTCGGTGATCTGGTCTCTGGTCATGCCACCCGACAGCTCGCCCTGGGCGAACTGGACCAGTTCCAGCGGCGCGGCGTTGGAGGCCAGCAGGTTGGTCAGCAATTCCTTGCGCACCAGCGGCGGGTATTTCAGCACTTCCCTGACCAGCGAGACCTTGACCATCAGCGGAATGTTGGGGCTGACGAACAGCCGGTCGACGCACAGCGCGTAGATGCCGAAATCCAGCTTGCCGGCCACGCTGCGGGTGAAGTCCAGGAACTCGTCCAGGAAGCCCGGTTCGGAGATCTTCTTCTCGATCAAGAGCTTGATCACGTCGAGGAAGGCGCGGTAGCGGGCCCGGGCGGGGCCCACATTGCCGCCCAGTTCGGCGGCCAGCTCGCGGATGCGGGCCTCGCGGAAGCCGGCGGCGATCATCGCCTCGGCCGAGCCGCGCACAGCCGTATCGAAGGCGGTCTCCTCGATCAGCTGGAAAAGCTGCTCGTATTTGGGGCGGTGGCGGGGCTTGACCTTGGAGGCGGCCACCGACAAGGGCAGCATGGCGGCCAGGGCCACCTGGGAATCGCGGGCGACGATGGCGGCCATGGACAGCGCGGCCACGTCGCCCACCGTGCCGTTCAACAGATCGTCGGTGATCACCAGCCGTTCGCCCGGCGCCAGGCTGAGATTGGTGTTGAGCGCCCCGCATTCCATGAAATGCGTCGCCAGATCGGATGGCCTGGCGGCAAGGGGATCGGCGATGGGGGCGTATGTAGTAGCCATGATCGCATTCAGCCACAATACCGGCGGGGGAGCAAGGGTATTGGGATTCCTGCATCTTTTCCCGGCGGCGACGAAGTGCTAGGATGGCGAATTGGGTTCGTCGGGAATTTGGCAAGACCATGGTTGATTCCACTCGCGGCTTCGGCTCGTCGGCATTAGGCAACGCGGTTTCCGGTATCCGCGATGCGTTCAGCCGCGACCAGCGCGCCTCCATCGCGGCCGGCGGCGGCGAGGCGGTGACCGCCATCCATGGCGCCACTCCCGCCGGTCCGCGCGGGCGGCGCATGCTGTCGCCCAACACCTCCGTGGACAGCCTGGACCGCAACGCGCCCCGGGGCACCTATCTCGACATCCTGGCCTGAGGTCTTATGAAGCCGTCCGGGCCGACCCTTCGCTCCATCCCCGAAGGCGATGACCGCGAACGCCTGGTCTGCGGCGATTGCGGCTTCGTGCTTTACGAGAATCCCAAGGTCATCGTCGGCGCCGTCTGCACCTGGGGCGACAGGTACCTGATGGTGAAGCGGGCCATCGAGCCCCGGCTGGGCTATTGGACCATGCCCATCGGCTACATGGAACTGGGCGAGACCACCGAGCAGGGCGCGCTGCGCGAGGTGTGGGAGGAAGCCCGCGCCGTGGCCGAGGTGGACGGCCTGCTGGCGGTGTTCTCCATTCCCCAGATCAGCCAGGTCCACATGATCTACCGCGCCCGCATGGTGGCTCCCGAATTCGCCGCCGGGCCGGAAAGCCTGGAGGTCGGGCTGTTCACCTGGGACGAGATTCCCTGGGACCATCTCGCCTATCCCAACGTCCGCATGGCGTTGGATTACGAGCGCGAGGTCAAGGGCAAGACGGCCTTCGCGCCGATCGGCCTGTAGCCGGCAAGGGGCATCTTTCGAGAGTACCGTCATCACCGGGCTTGTCCCGGTGATCCACGCCCATCCGCCCGGGCCATTGCGTCATGGGGCTTTCAGGCCGGGCCGCGTGGATGGCCGGAAGGTGCTTACATCTCCCGCGCTTCGGCCTCCGCCTCGTCGTGGGCGGCCACGTCGCCCGCCCGTCCGAACAGTTTGGCCGCCGCGTGCATGGATTTGCGGGCCTCGTCGCGGCGTCCCTCGTCGGCCAGAATGCGGGCCATCAGCCGGGTGGCCTTGGCCTCGCCCAGCATGTCGCCCGCCTGGCGCAGCAGGCCCAGCGCCTCCTCGCACTCGGCCCTCGCCCGGTCGGGGTGACCCAGCGCCCGCTGGATGGCGGCCATGGATTTCAGCGCCCCGGCCTCGCCCAGGGTGTCCGAGGCGCGGCGGTAGCAGGCCAGGGCCTCGCGGTAGCGGTCCAGCGCCCGGTCCTGGTCGCCCTGGTCGCGGTCCATGTGGCCCAGCGCGCGATGGACATGGCCGAGGCCGGAGAAATCGGCGGCGGATTGATAGAGTTCCAGCGCGGAGAGGTAGATGGAGCGGGCCTCGGGCCTGTCGTCTTCCCTCAGGGACAGATGGGCGAGGCGCACCAGGATGGCGGCCTGCTCGCGCTGTTCGCCGTTTCGCGCGTGAAGCTGGCGGGCCTCGACGAAGGCCTGGCGGGCGGCGTTGCCGTGGCCGGTCTCCGCCTCGATATCGCCCATGCGGGTCAGCGCGTCGGCCTCGCCCCGTCCGTCGCCCGCCTCGTGATACATCAGGCGCGCCCGCAGGCAGCATTCCCGCGCCCGCTGCTTTTCGCCCGACAGCCACAGGCTTTCCGCCTCGTCGAGCACCCGGTCGGCTTCGCTGCGGCTCATGCTTGCCCTCCGTGACGAATTTGCGACGGGACTAGGGTAAACTTCTCTCACGCCGCTACCAAATATTCCTTTTATGTGGACGCAGGGGGGAATAAAAATCGGATATGAGGTTGGTCCTGATCCTTGCCGCCATCGCCCTGGTCCGCCCGTCGGTATCGCTTGGCGCCGATTGCACCCAGCCGGCGGCGCCGGGCGTGGATTGGCAGCGTTGCTACATGGATGGCCGCGACCTGTCGCGGCACGACCTGAGCGGGGCGCGCCTGCGCGAGACCAGTTTTCAGCGTGCCCGGCTGGCGGAAACGGTTCTGGCGAAGGTGGACGGCTATCGGGGCAAGTTCATCAGCGCCGTCATGACGGGCGCGCGGCTGGACGACGGCGTGTTCAGCGACGCTGATTTCACCAAGGCCGATCTGGCGGGGGCTTCCCTGGCGCGGGCCGATCTGCGCCGCGCCCGCTTCTTTTACGCCTCGCTGCGTGGCGCCGACCTGACGGGGGCCAAGACGCTGGGGGCCGACTTGTTGAACGCCGATCTGTCCGGCGCCCGGTGGACGGACGGGAAGACCATTTGCGCCGAGGGCTCCCTCGGCCAGTGCAACTGAGGTTCAGGTAACGATGAAGAGCCCGGATACCCTTGATGTCGCCGCCCATTGCGCCCGGGCGGCGCTGGCCATGATGGAGCGGCACAAGGTGCCGCCGCATCCGGAGAACTACGCCATCTGGTACGCCTACGTCGCCGGGCGCAATCCCGAGCTGACGGCCGCCATCGACGCGATCCTGGCCTCGGGCAAGAAGTTCACGACCAAGGTCAACGACGAGCTTTACGAGCGCTTCGCCGTCTTTCCCCAGGATACCGCCGAATTGCGCGAGGTGGGCCAAAGGGTCGAGGAAGCGGTGGGCCGCGTGCTGGAATACTTGAGCAACGCCAACCAGGGCACCTCCAATTACGGCGCCGCGCTGGAGGATTTCAGCGGCAAGCTGGCCGACGGGCCGTCGGCCGCCGGTCTGTCCGAGCTGATCTCCGGCATTCTGTCCGAGACCAAGGTGATGGCCGAGTTGAACCGGCAACTGGAACAGCGCCTGGAAAACTCGTCCAACGAGATCGCCCGGCTGCGCAACCATCTGGACGACCTGAAGCGCGAGGCGTCCACCGACGCCCTGACCCAGCTGGCCAACCGCAAGCTGTTCGACCACTCGCTGAATCTGGCCGTGCTCGACGCCCGGGCCTCGGACGCGCCGCTGTCCCTGCTGATGATCGACATCGACCATTTCAAGCAGTTCAACGACACCTACGGCCACCAGCTGGGCGATCAGGTGTTGAAGCTGGTGGCGCGCTCGCTGACCGAGATCGCCCAGGCCAAGGATACCGCCGCCCGCTACGGCGGCGAGGAATTCGCGGTGATCCTGCCCGCCACCTCGCTGGACAAGTCGGTCGAAGTGGCGGAGGCCATCCGCAGCCAGGTCTCCACCAAGCGCCTGACCAACCGGCGGACCGGCCAGGTCCTGGGGCAGGTGACGTTGTCCATCGGCGCCGCCGTGCTGAGGCCGGACGATGCCCCCGAGGTACTGGTCCATCGCGCCGACGAGGCCATGTATCTGGCCAAGCGCGACGGGCGCAACCGGGTGAAGAGCGAGGCGCACCTGGAAAATCCGCTCACCGACGCGGCGAAATAGATGCGCCCCTGGACCCGCGCCGCCGCCGCCTGTATTACTGCTGGAGCGCGTGGCCGGGTGGGGTCGCGACAATCGCCGGTGTGTGGTCCAAGATGATTCTGGAACGTCGCGTCATCGTTTTTCCCCGAGCGGATTTCCTTGACGCCATCCGTCGCTACGGTGAACGGATCGGTAAGATGCTGCCCGACACCGCGCCCGATCTGCTCAGTTTCGATCCGTCCCAGGATATCGCGCTCACCATCCGCTTTCCGGCGGTGTTCGCCGGCGGATCGCCCAAGGATTTCGTCTTCTCGCGCGATGACGTGGGTCAGGCGCTGACGCTGTATTGCCGCGAGCGCAAGGTGCCGCTGCCCAAGAACTCGGCCAAGCAGATCGAGAAGTTCAAGGACGGCGCCGCGTTGACCATGCAGATCGGCGGCGCCGGGCTGCACATCATGGTCATCGACGACCAGGAAGTAATGCGCAACATCATCAAGAAGCTGCTGGGCAAGGCCAATCCCGCCCAGATCTCCGAGGCCAGCGACGGCCTGAAGGCGCTGGAGATGCTGCGCTCGGGCGATGTGGACCCCGATGTCATCATCTGCGACCTGCACATGGAGCACATGGACGGCATCGAGTTCCTGCGCACCCTGCGCACCGAAAAGGGCAACCTCAACAGCCGCAAGCCGGTGCTGATCCTGACCGGCGACAAATCCGAGCAGGCCCACGAGATCACCCGGCAGGTGGGCGCCTCCAAGGTGCTGACCAAGCCCATCGGCGCCGACGACCTGATCCGCCAGATCAATCTGGTGCGCGGCCATTTCGAGGCCGGGCGCTAAGGCGAAGGCAAGGGGGGGCAATGGGGATCTTCCGCTATTGCCGTCTGGCGTTTCGCAGCCTGCTGATCCTGATCGAGCAGTTTCCCGTCTTTCTTCGCCTGTCCTGGCTGTGCATGGCGGTCAGCCTGCTGGGCGCCGCCGTGTCGTCGCGCCACGCCATGGCCGGCGGCATCACCGACCTGCTGGCGCGCGGCGTCTTCGTGGTGGCGTGGCTGCGCCTGGTGGGCCTCGGCGAGGTTCCCTCCAGCCGCCACTACTTCCGCCTGGGCCGCCGCGAGACCTTTGGGGCCCTGGCCTGGATGGCGTCGGAGGTGTTCATCGGCTTTCCCGCCCAGGTGATTTCCGCGTCCCTGGCCATCGCCACCGGCGTGCCCATCGCCGATTCGGTGATGGTGCTGTCGGGAGTGGCCAATCTGCTGCTGGGCGGGTTCTATCTGGTGCCCGCCGATGCGGCGCTGGAGCGGGCCGGCCATTCGGGCAACCTGGGCTGGCGCGTACCCGACCTGATGATCCGGGGCGGTCTGGCCCTGGGGGTGGCGGCCTTTCTGTGCTGGCTGCCGCTCAACCTGCTGCAGGAAGGGGTTCGCCTGCTGCCCGAGATGGATCTGTTCGACGGTCTGGCCCTGCGCGACGCGGCTTTGGTGCCGGCGCGCTATCTGGGCATGGCGCTGACGGCGGGAACCATGGCGCTGGCCTGGAACAGGCTGATGGCTGAGGAAACGGCCGAAGAGTAGTTCAGATTTGGGCCGCCGCCCGCAGGTCGGCGATGCCTTCGCGGGCCAGGGCGTCGGCGCGCTCGTTCTCCGGGTGGCCGGCATGGCCCTTGACCCAGTGCCAGGAAATGCGGTGCCGCGCGGCGGCCTCGTCCAGCGCCTTCCACAGGTCGTCGTTCTTCACCGGCTTCTTGTCGGCGGTCTTCCAGCCCCGCGCCTTCCAGCCGCGCAGCCACTCGGTCATGCCCTTCTTGACGTATTCGCTGTCGGTGTAGAGGTCGATGGCGCAGGGGCGGGTCAGGGTGTTGAGCGCCACCAGCACCGCCGTCATTTCCATGCGGTTGTTGGTGGTCTGGGCCTCGCCGCCCTTCAACTCCCGCTCGATGCCGCGAAAGCGCAGGATGGCCCCCCAGCCGCCGGGGCCGGGATTGCCGGAGCAGGCGCCGTCCGTATAAATCTCTACGGATTCGGGTTTGGGGGCTGCCTCGCTCATTCGATGCCGTATTGGCCGGGGCCGCCGACACCCTGGTGGAAGCGGAGCTTGCGGTAATACTCCATGGGGTCCTTGCGCTTGACCATGGCGCCGGCCGGCGTGTTCAGCCAGTCGTAGCTGCGCGTCAGCAAGAAGCGCATGGCCGCACCCCTGGCCAGCAGCGGCAGGGCCAGCAACTCGTCGGCGCAAAGCGGACGGACCTTGCGGTAGCCGTTCAGCATCAGCCTCGCCTTGGTGGCGTTGAAGGCGCCGTCGTCCTCGAAGCACCAGGCGTTGAGGCAGATGGCGATGTCGTAGGCCAGGATGTCGGTGCAGGCGAAATAGAAGTCGATGAACCCCGACATGCGGTCGACGCCTGCCGCCTTGTCGGCGCGGAAGAAGACGTTGTCGGGAAACAGGTCGGCGTGGATCAGCCCCATGGGCAGGGTCTTGGGCCAGTGGGCCTCCAGATAGTCCAGCTCGTCGGCGATCACCTGCTCGAGATCGGCCTTGATCTCGGCGGCGCGGGGCCGGATGGCCTCGAACAGCGGCCGCCAGCCGGCGACCGACAGGTTGTTGGCCCGGGTCAGGGGGAAATCGGCCCCGGCCAGATGCATGCTCGCCATGGCCGGACCCAGCTCGGCGCAGTGGTTGAGCGTGATGCGCCGGGTCCACATGCCCTTGAGGAAGCTGACGATGGCCGCCGGGCGGCCGCACAGGGTGCGCAGCGCCTGGCCGTCGCGCCCCCGAATGGGGGTGGGGCAGGCCAGGCCGCGCGCCGCCAGATGCTCCATCAGGCCCAGGAAGAACGGCAGCTCTTCCGGGTTCACCCGCTTCTCGTAGAGGGTGAGGATGTAGTTCCCCTGGTCGGTCTGCAGCAGGTAGTTGGTGTTCTCGACGCCTTCGGCGATGCCCTTGCACGACACCACCTCGCCGATGTCGTACTCGGCGGCGAACTCTTCCAATTCGTCGTCGGAAACCTCGGTGTAGACGGCCATGCTCTCTTGCCCCATTGCCCTCAGTCGGCCCAAGCGCTCACGCTTGGCTTTCGCGGCACAAGCCGCGGCGGGCCTTGCCCTTGCCATCGCCCAACGGGCCGTTTCGGCCCATCGGGCGATGGGGTCCAAACGGCTGGAATCGGCGGAAGGTACGATGTTTCTTCCGCCGATGCCAGAGGAGAGAGCCTATTCCGACAGGGCTTGTGGCAGCTTGAAGGTCACGGTCTCGGTGGTGACGCGGATTTCCTCGATGGTGACGTCGAAACGCTCGCGCGCGGCCGCCACCACTTCCTCCACCAGAATCTCGGGGGCCGAGGCGCCGGCGGTGATGCCGAGGCGGTCGACGCCGTCCAGGAGGCTCCAATCCACCTCGGCGGCGCGCTGCACCAGCACCGAGCGGGCGCAGCCCGCCCGCGCCGCCACTTCCACCAGACGCGACGAGTTGGAGGAATTGGGCGAGCCGATGACCATCAGCGCCTCGCAATGGGGCGCGATGGTCTTGACGGCGGCCTGACGGTTGGTGGTGGCGTAGCAGATGTCTTCGCGTTTCGGGCCGACCATGTCGGGGAAACGGCGCTGCAGCACGTCGATCACGGCGGCGGCGTCGTCCACCGACAGCGTCGTCTGGGTGATGTAGGCCAGCATGGAGGGGTCCTTGGGGGCCACCGTCTCGGCCTGTTCCGGCGTGCCGACCAGCAGCACGGTGCCTTCGGGGACCTGGCCGATGGTGCCGATCACCTCGGGGTGGCCGGCATGGCCGATCATGATGATCTGGCGGCCCATGGCGTGGTGCAGTTCCGCCTCGCGGTGGACCTTGGTCACCAGCGGGCAGGTGGCGTCCAGCGAGGTCAGGCCCCGGCGGTCGGCCTCGGCCGGCACCGTCTTGGGCACGCCGTGGGCCGAGAACACCACCGCCGCCTCGTCGGGAACCTCGTTCAGTTCCTCGACGAACACCGCGCCCTTCTGGGCCAGGGATTCCACCACGAACTTGTTGTGGACGATCTCGTGGCGGACATAGACCGGAGCGCCGTACTTCTCAAGCGCCCGCTCGACGATGTGGATGGCGCGGTCGACGCCGGCGCAGAAACCGCGCGGGCTGGCCAGCACCAGGGTCAGGGGCCTCTTGGCAACGCTTGTGGTCACTTTGTCGTTCTCCGGTTTGGCTGGGGGCAGGGGGTTGGCGGCTTGTGTCCGCGCCCCGGCTTCACTACAGTCGGGGGCACCTTTACCAGATCATGTGGCGTTTAAGGAAGTTTGGCATGAACACCCCTCGCATTGCCCGCCTGCTGTTTTTCGTCCTGGCGGCCCCGCTGGTGCTTTCGGGGTGTGATTCCTGGTCGCGCGTCAAGGGCAGGACGGCGCCGCCCTGTCCGCCGGTCTACATCATGGCCGACGCCGCCAAGATCACCAAATACCGGCCCGGTTCTGGGCGCGACCTGACCGACGTGGAGATGGAAGGCGAGGTGGTCGCTTTCAAGGGCGATTGCGTCTACGACGACAAGGGTGGCGAGGTGTCGCTGCAACTGGCCTTCGAATTGCGGCGCGGCCCGGCGGCCAAGGGCCGCACCCTGGACGTCAGCTATTTCGTCGCCGTCCCCAAATACTATCCCGCCCCCGGCGCCAAGGGCGTGTTCACCTTCCCGGTGACCTTCCCCGAGACCGTGGACCGCATCCGCGTCACCGACGACGAGGTGAGCATGCGGCTGCCGGTACGCGATAAGGAACTCATTGATAATTATGAAATTTACCTCGGGTTTCAGCTGACCCCCGAGGAGATGGAGGATAACCGGCGCAACAAGCGCTAGGGAGTCGGACTCCCGTTGACTCCATCGCCGGCGTGGTTGATAAGATGGCCGGCACAGATGATCCCCGTGGGAGAGACCGGCCCTTTATCGGGTCGGCGCCGAAGGAGCAACCGCCCCTGGAAACTCTCAGGCAAAAGGACCGCGGGGGGATGAAACTCTGGAAAGCGCGTCGTCGGACCCTTTAGGGTCAGGCGGCCCACCGACGATGAAAGCCGCGACGTCCCTTCGGGCAGAGCGGTGAATCTTTCAGGTTCCCAGACAGAGGGGGGCAAGCCGGGTGACGTCACAGCCATGCCCGGTGCCCTTCAATTTCCCGCGCGGCGCTGCCGTGAAGGAGGAACCCGGTGTCTGAGTCCGATACTCCCCTGTTGACTGTCCCCCTGGACGCCCTGCATCGCGAGCTGGGGGCCAAGATGGTGCCCTTCGCCGGCTATGCCATGCCGGTGCAGTATCCCGCCGGCGTGCTGGCCGAGCACCTGCACACCCGGTCGGCGGCGGCGCTGTTCGATGTTTCCCACATGGGGCAGGCGGAAATCCGCGGGCCCAAGGCGGTGGAACTGCTGGAAACCCTGGTGCCCGGCGACATCCAGGCCCTGGGAATCGGCAAGACCCGTTATTCGGTGTTCACCAACGACCAGGGCGGCATCCTCGACGACCTGATGATCAGCAAGCTGGCCGACGACCACCTGTTCCTGGTGATCAACGCCGCCTGCAAGCACGCCGACTTCGCCCACCTCGCCCGGCATCTGGGCGGCAAGGTCGAGCTTCGCATGATCGAGGACCGCTCGCTGCTGGCGCTGCAGGGGCCCGGCGCGGCCGCCGCCATGGCGACCCTGTGCCCCGAGGCGGTTGCCATGACCTTCATGACCATCGCCGAGATCAAGGTGGCGGGCATTCCCGTGCTGGCCACCCGTTCGGGCTATACCGGCGAGGACGGCTGGGAGATGTCGGTGGCCAATGCCGACGCAGAAAAGCTGGCCCGCGCCCTGCTGGCCGCGCCGGGCGTCATGCCGGCCGGGCTGGGGGCGCGCGATTCGCTTCGCCTGGAAGCCGGCCTGTGTCTCTACGGCTCGGACATCGACACCACCACCACGCCGGTCCAGGCCAACATCGCCTGGATCATGAGCAAGCGCCGCAAGGCCGAAGGCGGCTTCCCCGGTGCCGCCGTGATCCAAAAGCAGTTGGCCGAGGGCGCGCCCACCCTTCGGGTCGGCATCCAGCCCGATGGCAAGGCCCCGGCCCGCGCCCATACCGAGATCACCGACGAGGCGGGCAACCGGCTGGGCGAAATCTGCTCCGGCGGCTTCGGCCCGTCGGCCGGCGGGCCGGTGGCCATGGGCTATGTCCCCGCCGCCTTCGCCGCAATCGGGACCAAGCTGAAGCTGGTGGTGCGCGGCAAGGCCATGGACGCCCATGTCTGTGCCCTGCCGTTCGTGCCGCATCGTTATTTCAAAGGCTGAGGGGAAATCTTCAAATGAGCAGCAAGCGTTTCACCAAGGATCACGAGTGGATCAGCGTCGAGGGTGACATCGGCACCGTCGGCATCAGCGACTATGCCCAGCACGCGCTGGGCGACGTGGTGTTCGTCGAGGTTCCCGACGCCGGACGTGACTTGGCCAAGGGCGCCGAGGCCGCCGTGGTCGAATCGGTCAAGGCCGCCTCCGAGGTCTATTCCCCGGTATCGGGCACCGTGACTGCCGGCAATTCCGCCATCGTCGACCAGCCCGGCCTGGTCAACGAGGATGCCGAGGGCGCCGCCTGGTTCTTCAAGGTGAAGCTCGCCAATCCGGCCGAACTGAACGACCTGATGGATCAGGCCGCCTACGACGCGTATCTCAAGACCCTGGAATAGGCTTGGCCGCTCGTCATGCCCGGGCTTGACCCGGGCATCCATGGACCCCCGGATCAAGTCCGGGGGTGACGACAAGGAAAGTCGAATTGCTGACCTCAAGGTGACCAACCCATGCGCTACCTGCCGCTGACCGAGTCCGACCGCCGTGCCATGCTCGACGTGATCGGGGCTCCGACCGTGGACGAACTGTTCCGCGACGTGCCCCAATCCGCCCGTCTGGACCAGCCGCTGCCGCTTCCCCGCCACCAGGGCGAGATGGAGGTGGAGCGTGCCTTCACCCGCATGGCCGGCAAGAACCTCTCGGCGGGTTGCGCCCCCTTCTTCATCGGAGCCGGCGTCTATCGCCACCACATCCCGGCGGCGGTGGACCAGTTGCTGCTGCGTGGCGAGTTCCTCACCGCCTACACGCCCTACCAGCCCGAGGTCAGCCAGGGCACGCTGCAGGTGCTGTTCGAGTTTCAGACCCAGGTGGCGACTATCACCGGCATGGATGTGGCCAACGCCTCCATGTATGACGGCGCCACGGCCACCGCCGAGGCGGCGATCATGGCGTGCCGCATCACCAAGCGGAACAAGGTGATCGTGTCGGGCGGCGTGCATCCCCATTACGCCGAGACGGTGGAAACCTCGCTGCGCTACACCGAGATGGAGGCCGACATCCTGCCCCCCGACCCCCTGGGGCTGGAGGACATGATCGGTCGGGTGGATTCCAAGACCGCCTGCGTGGTGGTGCAGAATCCCGGCTTCTTCGGCACGGTGCGGGATTTGCGGCCGCTGGCGGCGCTGTGCCACGAGGCCGGCGCCCTGCTGGTGGTGATGGTGGCCGAGCCCACCAGCCTCGGCCTGATCGAATCCCCCGGCGCCATGGGGGCCGACATCGTGGTGTGCGAAGGCCAGAGCCTCGGCATGGGCATGAATTTCGGCGGCCCCGGCCTCGGCCTGTTCGCCACGCGGGAAAAGTATCTGCGCCAGATGCCCGGTCGCCTCGCCGGCCAGACCGTCGACGTGGACGGACGGCGCGGCTGGGTGCTGACGCTGTCCACCCGCGAGCAGCATATCCGCCGCGAGAAGGCCACCAGCAACATCTGCACCAATTCGGGCCTGTGCGCGCTGGCCTTCTCCATCCACCTGACCATGCTGGGCGGCACCGGCTTCGGCCGTCTGGCTGAGCTGAACCATCTGGCCGCCACAAGGCTGGAGCAGAAGCTCAAGACCGTGAAAGGCGTGCGCGTGCTGCCGCAAAGCTATTACAACGAGTTCGCGGTGCATCTGGGCGATGACGCGGACGCGGCGGCCGTGGTCGACGCCCTGGCCGATAAGGGCATCCTGGCCGGCGTTCCGGCATCGCGCTTCTATCCCAGTTTCCCGGAACTCAAGCCGGTGCTGATCCTGGCCGCCACCGAAACCAACACCGAGGACGACATGGACAAGCTTGTCTCCGCCCTGAAGGAGGCCGTGTGATGAGCGAGGTCAACACCATCAGCGGCAACCGCGCCCTCCTGATCGAAGAGAAGCTGATCTTCGAGATGGACAATCCCGGCTCCGTCGCCATCGACTTGGCCGAGCCCGCACCCTTCGACCTGGAGCGGCTGGGCGACGCGCCCCGGCGCGGACGCGTGGCGCTGCCCGATCTGTCCGAGCCCCAGGTGGTGCGCCACTACACCCGCCTGTCGCAGAAGAATTACGGCATCGACACCGGTTTCTACCCGCTGGGCTCGTGCACCATGAAGCACAATCCCCGCCTGTCGGAGAAGGTGGCGCGCCTCGCCGGTCTCGCCGACCTGCATCCGCTGCAGCCGCAGAAGACCGTGCAGGGCGCGCTCGAGGTCATCGACCAGTTGGCCACTTGGCTGAAGGAGCTGACCGGCATGCCGGCGGTGGCCATGAGCCCGGCGGCCGGCGCCCATGGCGAGTGGTGCGGCCTGATGGCCATCCGCAGCGCCCACGAGGACAAGGGCGAGGGGCACCGCAAGCGCGTGCTGGTGCCGGAAAGCGCCCATGGCACCAATCCGGCCTCGGCCGCCATGTGCGGCTACACCGTCGATCCCATTCCGGCCTTGGAGAACGGGCGGGTGGATCTGGCGGCGCTGAAGGCCAAGCTGGGCCCCGACGTGGCCTGCCTGATGCTGACCAACCCCAACACCTGCGGCCTGTTCGAGACCGAGATCATCGAGATCGCGTCAGCCGTGCATGGGGCCGGGGCCTATTTCTACTGCGACGGCGCCAATTTCAACGCCATCGTCGGCCGGGTGAAGATCGCCGATCTCGGCATCGACACCATGCACATCAACCTGCACAAGACCTTTTCCACGCCCCATGGCGGCGGCGGTCCCGGCGCCGGCCCCACCGTGCTGTCGGCGGCGCTGGCGCCCTTCGCTCCCGTGCCCTACGTGGTGCATGGGGCCAAGGGACTGGAACTGGTCGAGGGCAAGCGCGACGGCGCCAAGCCCTTCGGCCGGGTCAAGGGCTTCCACGGCCAGTTCGGCGTGTTCATCCGGGCGCTCGCCTACATCATGAGCATGGGCTCGGACGGCCTGCGCCAGGCGTCCTCCGACGCGGTGCTGAACGCCAATTACCTGCTGGCTTCGCTGAAGGACGATCTGTCGGCCTCGTTCGACGGCCCCTGCATGCACGAGGCGCTGTTCGACGACCGCTTCCTCAAGGATACCGGCGTGACCACGCTGGATTTCGCCAAGGCGATGATCGACGAGGGCTACCATCCCATGACCATGTACTTCCCGCTGGTGGTGCATGGCGCCCTGTTGATGGAGCCCACCGAGACCGAGTCCAAGGAGGCCCTGGACCAGTATATCGGGGTGGTGAAGGGCTTGGCCGCCAAGGCCAGGGCGGGCGCCGCCGACGAGTTCAAGGCGGCCCCCCGGCTCACCCCCCGGCGGCGTCTGGACGAGACCCTGGCGGCCCGGTCCCCGGTGCTGCGCTGGAAGCCGGCCGCCGAATAGCCGTAACACGCGGTGGGGTGGAGGAGGGTGCCTCCGCCCCATCACAAAGCGGTTCGGAATCGCACCAACACTTACTTGCTACCCGCCAACCTTTGGCCTAGGCTTTGAGCCTGGATACGAGGGGAATGGGCATGGCGGAAAAGGACGATCTCGGCCGGTCGAGCGACATGTATGTCGCCTTTGCCTTCGCGGCCGCCGACGTTCTGCTCGAGCTGGATTACCAGGGAAACGCCGTGTTCGCGGTGGGCGCCGCCATGGCGTTGCTGGGCCGTGGCGCCCGGGCCCTGACCGGCCAGCCGCTGGCCAGGATCATCCATCCCAATGACCATACCGCGCTGAATCAGGCCTTGAAGCAGATGTCGGGGGGCGAGCGGGTGCGCAACGCCGTCCTGCGCGTGCTGCGCCCCGACGGCAAGGCGTCCGAGGTGACGCTGTCGGGCTATCGCCATCCCAGCACGCCTGACCGGCTGATGGTGGCGCTCGGCCATCCCGGCGGCTTCCACGCCCACAAGGAAGACCGGGTGGGCGAAACGGGGCTGCTGGACAAGGACAGCTTCCAGGCCATGGCGGCCAGCCTGCTGGAAAGCGCCGCGCCGGACGACCCCTATCAGCTGACTCTGGTCGAGCTGCCCAAGATCGACGCCCTGTCCGGCGATTCCGAGGCCCAGGAAGCACTGGCCACCGAACTGGGGAACAGGCTGAAAGCGCTGTCGGTGGGCGGCGACGGGGTCGGTCAGCTGGACGACGGCAAGTTCGGCGTTCTGCACTCCGCCTCGGTCTCGGCCGATTCCATCAGCCAGTCGGTGACCCAGGCCGCCGCCGTGGTGCTGCCCGACGCGCCGCCCATCCAGGCGACGCTGGCCACCTTGATGCTGGACGTGGCCGACGTGCCGCCCGAGGAAGCGGCGCGCGCCCTGACCTACACGCTGAACCGCTTCGCCCTGGAAGCCGAGAACGGCGGCAACCTCGCCGATCTGATGAAGGACCTGCAGCCCCGCCTGTCGGCCACCGTCAAGCAGATGAACGACGTGCGCAACACCGTGACCGGCGGTGAATTCGACCTGATGTTCCAGCCCATCGTCGACCTGTGGACCGGCGTGGTGCATCACTTCGAATGCCTGGTGCGCTTCAAGGGCGACGACAACAAGTCGCCCTACGAGACGGTGACCTTCGCCGAGGACACCGGCATGGTCGGCATGCTGGACATGGCGCTCTTGGAGCGCGCCATCAAGTTCATGCGCTCCAACGTCGCCAACACCGAATCGCTCAAGTTCGCCGTCAACCTGTCGGGCTATTCCCTGTCCGATCCCACGGTGGTGCGGCGCTTGAAGGAAATCCTCACCACCACCAAGGACCTGCGCAAGCGTCTGGTGTTCGAGATGACCGAATCCGCCCAGGTCCGCGACCTGAAGGCGGTCAACGAGGTCATCCAGACCATCCGCAAGCAGGGGCACGAGGTCTGTCTGGACGATTTCGGCGCCGGCCATGCCGCCTTCCACTACCTGCGGGCCTTGAAGGTGGACAACGTCAAGATCGACGGCTCCTACATCAAGGACGCCATGCGCAACAACGAGGACGTCTCGTTCATCAAGGCCATCGTCGGGCTTTGCACCGAACTGGGCGTCACCACCACCGCCGAATACGTGGAAGACGCCGAGACCGCCAATCTGCTGAAGCTCTTGAAGGTCCGCTTCGGCCAGGGCTGGTATTTCGGCAAGCCGTTGCGCCCGTCGTCCGACGACATCCGCACCGCCTGGCGCACCCCGACGCTGGGGTGGAAGCAGGGATTGCTCTACTTCACCAAATAGGGCGCAAACTCGTTTCCTCCCGCCCGGCTTTGCGATAAGCATGGGGGATGAACTCGTCCCAGACCCTGCAGGGCGACATTCCGGTCGGCAACTGGATCGACCGCTACGTCCCCGCCGCCGCCCGGCCCTATTTCCGCCTGATGCGCCTCGACCGGCCCATCGGCACGTGGCTGTTGCTGTTTCCCTGCTGGTGGAGCATCGCGCTGGCCGGCCAAGGCTGGCCGGATCTGTGGCTGTTCGCGCTGTTCGCCATCGGCGCGGTGGTGATGAGGGGGGCGGGCTGCACCTTCAACGACTGGGCCGACCGTGACTTCGACGGCCGCGTGGCGCGCACCGCGACGCGCCCCATTCCGTCCGGCGCGGTCAGCCCCAATCAGGCCCTGGCCTTCCTGGGGCTGCAGTTGCTGACCGGCCTGGTCGTGCTGATGCAGCTGAACAATTTCGCCGTCGCGGTGGGCATCGCCTCGCTGCTGCTGGTGTTTCCCTATCCCTTCATGAAGCGCATCACCTACTGGCCGCAGGCCTGGCTGGGGCTGACCTTCAATTGGGGGGCGCTGCTGGGCTGGGCGGCGGTCAGCGGCCATATGGGCCTGCCCGCGCTGCTGCTTTACGCCGCCGGGCCGTTCTGGACCCTGGGCTACGACACCATCTACGCCCACCAGGACAAGGAGGACGACGCCCTGATCGGCGTGAAGTCCACCGCGCTGCGCCTGGGTGACAAGACGGTGACCTGGCTGTGGCTGTTCTATCCCATGACGCTGGCCCTGATCGGCGCGGCGGGCTGGGCGGCGGGTCTGTCCTGGGCCTTCTGGCCGGGCCTCGCACTGGCCGGCGGACATCTCCTGTGGCAGATCAGGAACGTCGACATCCACGACGGCGCCGATTGCCTGGCCAAGTTCAAGTCCAACCGCCATTTCGGCTGGCTGGTTCTGGCGGCCATCGTGGCGGGGAAGGTGCTGTGACCCCCGTCTCCGCCACCTACGAGGCCGCGTCCGAGTTCATCCGCGCCAACACGGAAGTCTCCCATCCGCCGGCCTGTCCCGAGATCAAGCTGTGGACCGCCACCGAGGTGACGCCCTTGTGGGAAGCCACGGAAGAGGCGCTGCTGCGCGTCAACCTGCCGCCGCCCTATTGGGCGTTCTGCTGGGCCGGGGGCCAGGCGCTGACCCGCTGGGTGCTGGACAATCCCGAACTGGTGGCGGGCAAAAGGGTACTGGACTTCGCCGCCGGCTCGGGGGTCACGGCCCTTGCCGCCGCCAAGGTGGGCGCGGCCAGGGTCGAGGCCGCCGAGATCGATTCCATGGCCTGCCACGCCATCCGCCTCAACGCCGAACTCAACGGCGTGGACGTGCATGTGCTGGACGAGGATGTGGTGGGAGCGCCCTGCCGCTGGGACGTGGTGATGGCCGGCGACGTCTGCTACGAGGCGCCCATGACCGCCCATATCTGGCCGTGGCTGGTCAGGCTCGCCGCCGAGGGCGCCATGGTGGTGATGGCCGATCCGGGGCGCGCCTACCTGCCCAAGACCGGCCTGTTGCGGGTCGGGCACTATACCGTGATCACCAGTCTGGACCTGGAAGACAAGGCCCAGCGCGACGTCGGCATCTACAAGATCGTCGGCTAAAGGCTATTCGCCCACGTTGAGCAGCGCGCCCCGGACCCTGGCTCCGTGCCAGGCCCACAGGAACAGGCCGGCGCCCAGCGACAGGTAAAGCGCGTTGAGCGCGAGCGCCGAGGCCAGCAGGTCGAGGCGCACGGCCCCTTCGAACACCACGGCGCGCATGCCCTCGAACACATGGGCGGGGGGCAGGGCCCAGGCCACCGGCTGCAGCCAGTGGGGCAGGGTGCTGATGGGGTAGTAGATGCCGGCCAGGGGCGCCATGGCGAAGATCAGCACCCAGGCCAGACTCTCCGCCCCCAGGCCGAAGCGCAGCACCAGGGCGGATACCGCCAGACCCATGGCCCAGCCGCTGACCATCAGGCAGAACCAGAAGGCCACCAGGGGCGCGCCTAAGGTGAAGATGGAGTAGTGGTAGAGCGGAATGGCCAGGAGTGCCGCGGGCAGCACGCCGATCACCGTCCTGATCAGGCTCATGGTCAGCATGGCGAGCACCAGTTCGTGCGGGCGCAGCGGGCTGACCGACAGGTGCCCCAGATTGCGCGACCACATCTCCTCCAGGAACGACAGCGCCACCCCCAGATTGCCGCGGAACATCACGTCCCACAGCAGCACGGCGCCGATCAGGATGCCGCCCGCCTGGGCCACCCAGGTGGAATGCTCGGCGAAGAAGCGGTTGGTGAAGCCCCACACCACCATGTTGACCGCCGGCCAGTAGGCCATTTCCAGAAGGCGCGGCCATGAGCCCTTCAGGATGTAGAGGTGGCGCAGGCACATGGCCTCGATGCGGCGAAGCGAAAGCGAGGTCATGACGCCGCCTCCGGCCGTTGCCGGTCGCGCGCGATGTCCAGGAACACCTCCTCCATGCTGGCGCGGCCGAAGCGCTCGATCAGCTGGGCGGGCGAGCCCTGGTCGACGATGCGGCCCTGCTTCATCATCAGCACGTGGTCGCACATGCGCTCAACCTCGGTCATGTTGTGCGACGCCAGCACGATGGTGGCGCCGGTGGCCTGCTGGTAGGACTGGAACCAGCCCCGCACCCAATCGGCGGTATCGGGATCGAGCGAGGCGGTGGGTTCGTCCAGGAGCAGCAGATCGGGCTTGTTGAGCAGCGCCTTGGCCAGGGCGACGCGGGTCTTCTGGCCTGCCGACAGCTTGCCCGCCGGGCGGTCGATGAACTCGCCCAGCTCCAACTCGGCGGCCAGTTCGGTGATGCGGTTCTTGAGACGGGGCACGCCGTACAGCCCGCCATAGACGATCAGGTTCTGGCGCACCGTCAGGCGATGGGGCAGGTCCACATAGGGGCTGGAGAAGTTCATGCGCGGCAGCACGCGGTAACGGTGCCGCACCATGTCCTCGCCCAGCACGGTGATGGAGCCCGAACTGGGCAGCAGCAGGCCCAGCAGCATGGACAGCGTGGTGGTCTTGCCCGCGCCGTTGCCGCCCAGGAGCGCGGTGGTGGAGCCGGCCCGGATGGTGAAGTCGAGGCCGTCCACGGCCTTGACCGGACCGAAGCTCTTGAACAGGGAACGGACCTCGACGGCGCTCAACCTCTGGGCCGCGCCCTGAGGCCCCGCTTGTTGCGGGGGTCGCCCTGGACCATGGATTCGATGTGGCGGCCCTGGAACAGGGTGATGCCCACCGAATGGCCGTATTCGATGCCGGCCTGGTTGTCGCAGCGGCACAAGATGATGCGCGTCACGCCGATGCGGCGCAGCGCCTCGGTCTTCTTGTCCTTTTCCTCGGTCAGCGAGGGGTCCCACACCAGCTTGATCAGGTCGGCGCCCAGGCGCTCGCGGTCGACGAAGGGCAGCTGCGAATAGGTCAGGCCGTCGATGCAGATGCGGTAGCCGCGGTCGTGGGCGAAGTCGCGCGCGAAGAGATAGCCGCCCAGGTCGGCGAAGATGTCCACCTTCTGCAGCTCCAGCACGATGGTGCCGCGCATGCCCGCCTTGACGTTGTCGTCGAACACCAGGAATTCGGGGCTCAGGATGGTGGAGACGTTGAGGTTGATGCTGATGTCGCCTTCCAGCGTGCGGTCGTCGTGCTTGTTCAGCATGGAAAGCACGCGGCGGTCCAGCGTCTCGGTCAGCTGCTGGAACAGCCAGGGGCTGGAATTGACGTTGACGCTGGGAAACAGGGTCTGGCGCAGATCGGCGATGGAAATGAACAGCTCGTGGAAGACCGGGGTGGGCGGTGACTTGCCGACCACGGCGCACACCGCCTGGCGGCGCATCAGGTTGGCGAGGTCCGCCTGGCCCAGCGAGCTTTCCACCCGGTGCAGCAGTTCAGGGGTGAACGGGCTGCCCTTGGGCTTTTGCGCCTGGAACTTGGCCTCCTGGGCCTTGCGCTCCGAGGCGGCGTTGCGCTTGGCGTTCTCCTCCTGGACCATCTTCTGGGCCAGGGACAGCAGCATGTCGTATTCGCGGTCCAGCGAGTACCAGGTGCAGAACAGCGCCTGGCGGGTGCGCTGCTCCTCGATCACCAGGGGGTCGTCGGAGAACAGGAAGCGCAGCTTGACCACCGCCGCCTCGACCTCGTCCTGGGCCTGGGCCTTGTAGATGACCATCAGGTCGGCGTTGGTCAGGGTGAACACCTGGGCCTGCATCAGCTTGACCAGCTGCTCGAAGGTGTTGCCGGCGATGCGGGTGTGATGCTCGCGCCGGTTCTGGGCCTGCAGCCCCGACAGATGCACATGCACCGCCCGGCGGTCGGCGCGGTGGCGCTCCAGCCGGTGGACGTAGTCGAGCAGCAGGCTTTCCTGGCTGTTGGGCCGGGGCATCCCCCCCGTGGGCGGCGCGTTCATCATCAGCGCAGCGCCTTCAAGACGGGGAACAGGTCGAGCATGTCGTTGTCGCCGCATTCGGCCCGCGGCCGGCCGTTGATGACGGCGTGGCGGTGGGTGCATTGCTGCAGCGTGCAGGCCGAGGATTTCTCGCACTGGGCCATGGTGACGGCCGAGATCATGGAATCCAGGAAGCGGCCCTGGAACATGCGGATGCCCTGGGCCAGGCCCCACGACACCGAGGTCTCGGAATCGCAGCGCGACAGGATCACCCGGTCAAAGCCCACCGGCCCCAGGGCGGCCAGCAATTCGGCGGTCTTGATGTCGTCGAGCATGTCGTTGCTCCACGCCACCTTGACGTAATCGGTGTCGTAAAGCTCGGCGTCCATGAACTGCAGCGTCACCGGCGTCATGCCGTCCAGCACCGAGCGGTGCCCGCGCGAGCGCAAGAGGTCGCGGGCGCGGAAGAAGCCGTCCAGGTCGTTGAAGATGTCGAGCAGCTGGAATTCCACCACCAGCCCGGCCCGGCCGCGGATGGCGGCCTCGAACTGCTGGAACACCGGCGTCTGCACGGTGGCCATGTTGAGGTTGACGGAGAACGCCGTGGGCATCTTGCGGAAACCCACGTCCTGGAGCACCGACAGCACCCGCAGGTCGAGGACCTGGGACAGGTGCTGGAACAGCCAGCGGTTGGACAAGATGTTGACGTCAGGCGCCAGGGCCTTCTGCAGGTCCATGATGGACATGAAGAATTCCTGGAAGGCCACCTCGGCGTGCATGTTCTCGTTGATGCGGATGCAGGCCTGGCGCCGCACCACGCCGGCGATGTCGGTGGCGCCGATGCGCTCCAGCACGCGGGTCAGGTTCTTGGCGTCCAGCGGCTGGATCTGCGGCGCGGTGCGCTGGTCGGCCACGGCCTTCTTGGCCTCGACCACCATCTGCCCGCACAGCGAGAAGAAGGAATCGTAATCGGCTTCCAGGTCGTAATAGCTGACGAAGCGGTCGCCGCCGTCGGGCGATTCGGCGTAGGTCAGGGGATCGGTGGAGAACAGGGCGCGCAGCTTGTAGACGATGGCGTCCAGATCGGCGAAGCGGGCGTCCTTGCAGATCAGGATGATGTCCGAATTGGTCATCAGGAACATCTGGCCGCGATAGGCGTCGACCATGGATTCGAACATGCGGAAGGCAATACGGATGCGGCCCTCCTCCCGATTGGCCGGGAGAAGGCGGGACAAATGCAGGTGAAGACCCACCCGGCCCTCGCGAATCCTGCCTACGCGTTCGGCAGCATCGTAGAGAAGGCTTTCCGGCGTGACGACTTCCTGTTGTCTTCCTCCGAACGCGCTGGCGTTCATACGCACCCCGTTATCAACGAACCGCTATTCCCAAAAGTCGGTCGCAACCCCCATTGTGATCCGCCATATATAAAGACCCGGTTACCTGGGTGGAAAAAAGTACCATCGCCAAGGTCTGTACCCTAGTGGAAATGATAGACGAATCTGTGCGTCGAACACATCAGGTGCCCCCCGGCAGCCGCGTCTACGCCATCGGCGACGTCCACGGGCGGCTCGACCTGCTGGACCGTCTGCTGGGCCAGATCGCCGCCGATGCCGCCCAGGCTCCCGACCGCCGGGTGGTGGTGGTGTTTCTCGGCGACCTCATCGACCGGGGGCCGGATTCGCGCGCCGTCATCGAACGGGTGATTGCCGGCCCGCCGGATCAGGGGCCGCTGGCCGGGGCGCGCTATGTCTGCCTGCGCGGCAATCACGAAGACATCCTTCTGCAATTCCTGGCCGACTTTTCGGTGGGGCCGCGATGGTTCCGCAACGGCGGGCTGGAAGCGATCCGCTCCTATGTGGGTGAGGTGGACGGCCTGCTTGCCCATGACTACCCCCGTTTGCAGAAGATGCTGTACCGGGCGCTGCCCAGCCATCACCTGCGCTTCCTGTCGTCCATCCCCGCCCGGCACGAGGAGGGCGACTACCTGTTCGCCCATGCCGGAGTGCGGCCCGGCGTGGCGCTGGACCGCCAGGATCCCTACGATCTGATGTGGATCAGGGAACCGTTCTTGAGCGCGGCCGAGCCCATGGAAAAGATGGTGGTGCATGGCCACACCGTGGCGTCCGAGCCCGAGGAACGCGTCCACCGGATCGGCATCGACACCGGCGCCTACCGCACCGGCCGGTTGACCGCGCTGGTGCTGGACGGCGGCGGGCGGCGCTATCTGCGCACCTGACGCCGCCTTTTGTCTTGCAAGGCGCAGACGGTTGGGTTAGCAGGCATCACGCCATCAAGGAACCGGGATTTCCATGACCGAACTTTCCGCCCTCGTCGAACGCGTCGAAAAGCTCCGCGGCATCATGGTGCTGTGCATCGGCGACGCCATGCTGGACCGCTTCGTCTATGGCGCGGTGGAGCGCATCTCCCCCGAGGCGCCCATTCCCGTCCTGTGCATCGAGCGCGAAACCGCCATGCTGGGGGGCGCCGGCAACGTGGTGCGCAATCTGGTGGCGGTGGGCGCCGCGCCGGCCTTCGTGTCGGTGGTCGGCGACGACGCCGCCGGGCGCGAGGTCACCCGGCTGGTGGGCGAACATGGCGAGATCGATCCCTGCATCGTGGTCGAGCCCGGCCGCCAGACCACCATCAAGACCCGCTTCTTCGCCAGCCACCAGCAATTGCTGCGCGCCGACCGCGAGTCGCGCAGCCCGGTGGACGATGCCATCCGCGACCAGTTGCTGACCCGGGTCGAGCGCCTGCTGCCCAAGGCCGGGGTGGTGGTGCTGTCCGATTACGGCAAGGGCGTGCTGGCCGCCCCCGTCGCCGGCGAGCTGATCCGTCGCGCCAAGGCGGCGGGCAAGTCGGTGATCGTCGATCCCAAGGGCACCGACTACACCATCTATGCCGGGGCGACCCTGGTGACGCCTAACCGCAAGGAACTGCACGAGGCCACCGGCATGGAGGTGGACAGCGACGAGCAGGTGGTCGCCGCCGCCCGCCATCTCATCGCCACCTGCGGCTTCGAGGCGGTACTGGTCACCCGCAGCCAGGACGGCATGACCCTGGTCCACTCCAGCGGCCAGATCAACCACCTGCCGGCCGAGGCGCGCGAGGTGTTCGACGTGTCGGGGGCCGGCGACACCGTGGTCGCCACCCTGGCCGCCGCCCTGGCGTCGGGCGCCACCCTGCCCGAGGCCGCCCATCTGGCCAACGTGGCCGCCGGCATCGTGGTCGGCAAGGTGGGCACCGCCGTGGCCTATGCCGACGAACTGGTGGCGGCGCTGCATCACGAGGATCTGATGCTGGGCGATTCCAAGATCGTTCCGGCCAATGCCGCCGCCGAGATGGTCGACCGCTGGCGGCGCAAGGGCCACAAGGTGGGCTTCACCAACGGCTGCTTCGACCTGCTGCATCCCGGCCATGTCTCGATCCTGGCCCAGGCCAGGGCGGCCTGTGACAAGCTGGTGGTGGGGCTCAATTCCGATGCCTCGGTCCAGCGCCTGAAAGGTCCGACCCGTCCGGTGCAGTCCGAGGCGTCGCGGGCCACCGTGCTGTCGTCGCTGGCCACCGTCGATCTGGTGGTGATCTTCGGCGAGGACACTCCGCTCGAGGTGATCGGCGTGCTCAAGCCCGACGTGCTGGTCAAGGGCGCCGACTACACCATCGACAAGGTGGTGGGCGCCGACCTGGTCCAGTCGTGGGGCGGCAAGGTGGTGCTGGCCGAACTGGTCGACGGCCAGAGCACCACCAACACCATCAAGAAGATGAACGGGAACTGAGATGAGCGACCTGAACCTCACCCAGTTGGGGCAGGCGGCGGCGCTGCCCGAAAGCCCCGACAAGGCGGTGCTGGAGACGGTGCCCAATCCCCATCCGGACACGCTGTATCTGGTGCGCTTCACCGCGCCGGAATTCACCTCGCTGTGCCCCATCACCGGCCAGCCCGATTTCGCCCAGCTGGTCATCGACTACGCGCCCGAGGGCGCGCTGGTGGAAAGCAAGTCCTTGAAGCTGTTTCTGGGCTCGTTCCGCAATCACGGCGCGTTCCACGAGGATTGCACCATCGCCATCGCCAAGCGGCTGGTGGCGGCCTGTCAGCCGAAATGGCTGCGCATCGGCGGCTATTGGTATCCCCGCGGCGGCATTCCCATCGACGTGTTCTGGCAGACCGGCCCGGCGCCCGAGGGCCTGTGGCTGCCCGACCAGGGCGTGGCCGGCTATCGCGGCCGGGGATGACCGGGGCGGACATCAAAGCCGCTATTCGCGCCAAGGCCCTTGAGCTGGGCTTTTCCGACGTGGGTTTCGCCCGCGCCCAAGCCTTGCCCGAGTGGAAGGCCTGTCTCGAAACCTATGTGGCCGAGGGCCGCCACGGCGACATGGAATGGATGGCCGAGACGGCGGAGCGCCGTGCCGATCCGCAGGTCCTGTGGCCCGAGGCCCGATCCGTGATCGTGCTGGGCACCAATTACGCGCCCGCCGGCGATCCCTTGAAGCTCACCCGCATGCCCGAGCGCGGCAATGTCAGCGTCTATGCCCGCAACCGCGACTACCACGATCTGGTCAAGCGGCGCCTGAAGGCACTGGGCCGCTGGATGGCGGAGCGCTGGGGCTGCGAATTGAAGGTCTTCGTCGACACCGCCCCGGTGATGGAAAAGCCGCTGGCGGCCCAAGGCGGGCTGGGCTGGCGCGGGCGGCACACCAACATCGTGTCCAGGCGTTTCGGCTCGTGGCTGTTCCTGGCCGAGGTGTTCACCACCCTGGAGATCGAGCCCGACCCGCCCGAGACCGATCATTGCGGTTCGTGCCGGGCTTGCGTCGAGGCCTGCCCGACCCAGGCCCTGGACGGCGAGGGACGCATCGACGCCCGGCGCTGCATCTCGTACCTGACCATCGAGAGCAAGAGCCCGGTGCCCGAGGAGCTGCGCCCCGGCCTGGGCAACCGTCTCTACGGCTGCGACGATTGCATGGCGGCGTGTCCGTGGAACAAGTTCGCCCCGCCCACCCGCGAGCCCGACTTCCTGCCCCGCGTCGAGCTGACGGCGCCGAAACTGGCCGATCTGGCCCGGCTGGACGAGGCGGCATTCCGCGAGGTGTTCACCGCGTCCCCGGTCAAGCGGGCCGGTTACGAGCGGTTCATGGCCGGGGTGATGATCGCTGTCGGCAACAGCGGTCGCGATGATCTGGGAAGCGAGGCGGAGCGGCGACGCGATGATCCGTCGCCGCTCATCCGCGATGCGGCCCGTTGGGCCTTGTCAGTCCTCGGACGCCAGGGCCCGGGCAAGCTGTGACAGGGCTTCCTGGTGGCGTTCGTTGGTGATGGACGTGAAGTTGCGGGCCAGTTCCAGGCACATGCGCTGGCGGGCCGAGAGATCGCTGCCGCGCCGGTTTTCCAGCCCTTCGTAGAAGAAGCCGACGGGAACGCCCAGAACCTGGGCGATCTCGAACAGGCGCCCGGCCGAGATGCGGTTGATGCCGCGTTCGTACTTGTGGGCCTGCTGATAGGTCACCCCGATCAGGTCGGCCATCTGCTGTTGCGACAGACCGAGCATGATGCGGCGTTCGCGAATGCGGCTACCCACATGCTTGTCGGTGTCGTTGGCCCGATTCATGGGGCGGGCAGGCTTGGCCCCGGCAGTTGTCGGCATAGTGTCTAATTGATCTCTTGTTAAACCGCGATGAAGTCGCGACTGCTTCGCTGTATCAGGCATGGCTACCCTTCCCCGTGCATAGTCGGAATTGGTAAGGCAAGCAACCCGAAACTAGGCAAGTATCGGAAACCCGAAAGATGTATTTAAGGATTCTAGAATGTGTATTTAATTTACTGTGTAAATATGTTCGAAGACAATGCAACCGGGGCGTTCCCGCTCCGGATTGCGGGGGGCGTTCTCCTTTATTCGGAGGCGTTTTCTTCGGAAATTACATATGGCGACGGCCACAGGCGGGCACCAGGGGCGCCCGGCCAATTAGAGCAATTCGCGATCACACTGGTTCATATCCGGCAGCCTTGAAGAAATTTCGGCACTCTTGAGGTTCGTAGAGATCGCAGATTCGGCCGATGGCGTCCCATAGGTCCTGAATGGTCCTGGCAGCCGTTTTTCTGAGGTGTGCCTTGAGCTTCGAGAAGGCCATTTCGATGGGATTGAGGTCGGGGGAATACGGCGGCAAGAACAGCATGAAGGCACCACGATCTTGGATGATCCGTTCTGCCCGAGGACTTTTGTGAGCTGAGAGATTGTCGAGGATCACGACGTCGCCCGGCTCCAGGGTTGGGGCCAGTTGGGTCTCGATATAGGCCTCGAACATCTTCCGGTTCATCGGGCAATTGATGACAAAGGGCGCCACCAAGCCATCATGACGCAGCCCGGCGATGAATGTTTCCGTCTTCCAATGTCCGAAGGGCACAGCGGCTTTCAACCGCGCCCCTTTGGGTGAGCGGCCCCGCAGACGGGTCATTTTGGTATTGGTTCCGGTCTCGTCGAGGAACACCAGGCGATGGGCCTGACGCCGCATCAGCGGTTGGCGGCCTTTAATCCACTCCTCGCGCAGCAACCGGACGTCCGGCCTCATCTGCTCGGACGCGACCAAAGTTTTTTTTATAGGTCAGCCCCTGTGCCCGGAGAAACCGGGCAAGGTTGGAAAGATGGATTTGAACGCCCCGCTCGGCCAGTTCTTTGGTTAAATCGGCCAGCGAGATATCCGGAACCTGCTTAACACGCAGCAGCACATAGGCCCGATGGTCGCCCAATTTACTGCGCCGATCACCGCCTTGCCGCTTTGGCGCCACCGTCCCACTCGACAGATATTGCGCCACATAGCGTACCGCCGAGCTCACCGAGATATTGAAGACACTGGCCGCCTGTCGGCGCGAATGGCCAGCCAGAACATATCGCGCAACACGGTCGCGCAGATCTACGGATAAAGGTCGAGTCATCGTGGGCCACCTCCACAGGAAGTGAATCACGATTAGCCGCGCCTGTGAATCCCCTGCGATTCCGTTAGATCGCGAACCGCTCTAGTGCGAATGGAAGGGGCGCTGTTCCGATTGGGCTAGGCCCAATCTAGACGCTCAGATCCACGCCCCGGCCCGAGGCGGCGGAGGGGTTGGGCGACAGAACCTCGAATTCCACGCCGCGGCCGCGGTCGCGTCCCGACAGGGTCGAGGCCCGTTCCGCCGCGTCGGCATAGGCCGCGTTGGCGTAGGCGGCGCTGCCGGCCGTCGCCGACGGGGACTGCGCCGAGGTTTCGGACGTGCGGTTTTGCTCCTGCTCCTGGGCCAGGGCCTGGGTCAGGTAGGCGGAGGAGGGGCGGGAACCGGATTGCTGGTCCTGGTTCTGGCGCTCGGTGTCGAGCGTCTGGCGGCGCTGTTCGGACTGGGCCTGGGCGGCTTGCTGCCGGGCCGAGGATTGCTGCTCCTCGACCTCGGCGTAGTCGCGCGGGTCCAGCTGGTTGTTGACCGCCTGGCTGGCCGCCACGGCGCCGGCGCGCAAAGCCTTGATCGCGTCGATCAGGTTGGCTGTGCTGCCCGAGCCGGTGATGGCGCCGATGGACAAGGAAAAGGCTCCGCCCAAGAGTTAAGAAATCGATAATAGCTTCGGGCGTGGGATTTCCGCAATCGGGTGGAGTCCCGGTACGGAAACTATTTTGCCGTCCCGTGCATGCGCTCGTGCATGGCGCGGTGGTCGGGGTCCCTCATGTGTTCTTCATGCATGGAGCGGTAGGCCGGGTCCTGCATGTGCTGCTCGTGCATGGCGGGGTCGTGGGCGTGATCGCCTTGCATGGGCTGGCCGGGCATGGCCGGGCCCGGCTGGGCCGCGCCGGGCGGCGGCGCTCCCTGGGCGACCACCGCCACCGGAACGGTGACCGGTGCCGAGGCGGCGAAGGTCAGCGTCAGGGGGAAGCTTTGCCCGGCGACGAGGCGGGCCTTGAGGCCGTCCAGCATCACGTGCAGGCCGCCCGGCGCGAAGCGCACCGGACTTCCCGGCGGCAGGTCGATGGCGCTCTGCTGCTGCATCTTCATGACCCCGTCGGCATGGACGTGGCGGTGGAACTCCACCTTGGCGGCCGTCGGGGTGGTGGCCGAAACCAGGCGGTCGGGTCCGGCGGCGGTGTTGGTCAGGGTGATGAAGACCATGCCGACCTTGGTGTCCGGGCCGGTGGCCCGCGCCCAAGGATCGGCGGCGCGCACGCTGCCTTCGGCGGCGCCGGCCACGGAGTTCCAGCCAAGCGCCAGGGCGACGGCGATTCCCAGAACGATTTTCATCTGCGATGATCTCCATGGATGGGCGCAAGATGGCGTCATTGAACTCCGGGGCAACGGGGAAAGCAATGAACGAAAGATCCGAAGGAACGGCGGCGGCGACGCTGCCCGGCAACAACCGGACGGCGCTGCGCCGGGTCACGCGGGCGGCCCGCAAGGCGGCGCTGGCCACCAGCCAGGCCGGCGATCAGGGGGGGCGCCCCTACGTCTCGCTGGTGGCGCTGGCTTTCGACCATGACCTGTCGCCGATCCTGCTGTTGTCGCGCCTCGCCGACCATACCCGCAACCTTCTGGCCGACAGCCGCGCCGCGCTGCTGCTCGACGGCACCGACGGCTACGCCAATCCCCAGACCGGCCCGCGCGTCACCCTGACCGGAAGCGTGGCCGAGGATGCCGACCCCCGGCTGCGCCGCCGCTTTCTCGCCCGCCATCCCGGCGCCTCGCTCTATGCCGGTTTCGGCGATTTCGCCATCTGGCGCATGAATGTCGAGCGGGCCCATTTCGTCGGCGGCTTCGGCCGCGCCGTGTGGTTCGACGCGCCGCTGGTGGCGCCCGAGGAGACGGCCTTCATGGTCGGGGCCGAAGAGTCCGCCCTGGCCGAGATCAACGATTCCCATCCGGACCTGCTCGACGCTCTGGCGAGGCGGGGCGGCGGCGAGCCGTCCTCCGGTTGGCGGCTGGTGGGAATCGACCCCGACGGCTGCGAGCTGGAGGCGGGCGAGTCGGTGCTCCGACTGGCCTTCGAACAGCCGCCGGCCGCAGAGCGTTCGGCGCTTTCCTGCCTGCAAAGCCTTGTGGCAAGCCAATCAACCTGACGCAGGCAAGGCGATGCCCTGTATCGCTTTCAACCCAGCTTTCTTAAGAATGCATGAAGTTTTCGCACCAAGAGCATTGCTCCGGGGACGTCGGGCGGCTATCTTCGCGTCCTCTTTCGCGGCGGTGGCGCAATCGTCAAAAAGCGCCTGACCGGCGGCCGGTCCAAGGAAGGCCCGATCCATCCGGGGGGTATCGTCCCCCACGGGCGGCGGGTGGGCCGAAGCCTCCGGTCTTCAACGGAGTAGGATGGAAATGACCAAGAGCGGTATTCCTGGCGGGACCACCATGAACGCCAAATTGCTGGCGTGGATCGACGAGATGGCGCGTCTGTGCCGTCCCTCCGGCATCCACATCTGCGACGGCTCCCAGAAGGAATACGATGCCCTGTGCGAGATGATGGTCGCCGGCGGCACCATGATCAAGCTGAACGAGAAGCTGCGTCCCGGGTCCTACCTCTGCCGCTCCGACCCCCGCGACGTGGCGCGCGTCGAGGACCGCACCTTCATCTGCTCGCACAACAAGAACGATGCCGGCCCCACCAACAACTGGGTCGAGCCGCGCGAGATGAAGGCCCGCATGACCAAGCTCTATGAGGGCTGCATGAAGGGCCGCACCATGTATGTGGTGCCGTTCTCCATGGGGCCGCTGGGCTCGAACATCGCCCATATCGGCGTGCAGATCACCGATTCCGCCTATGCCGCCGCCAACATGCGCATCATGACCCGCATGGGCCAGCCAGTGCTGGACATCCTGGGCGCCGAGGGCGACTTCGTGCAGTGCCTGCATTCGGTGGGCGCGCCGCTGGCCGATGGCGCCACGGACGTTCCCTGGCCCTGCAACCCCGACAACATCACCATCTCCCACTTCCCCGAGGACCGGCAGATCTGGTCGTACGGCTCGGGCTACGGCGGCAACGCGCTGCTGGGCAAGAAGTGCTTCGCGCTGCGCATCGCGTCGGCCATGGCCCGCGACGAGGGCTGGCTGGCCGAGCACATGCTGATCGTCGGCGTCGAGAACCCCCAGGGCGAGAAGACCTACGTGGCCGCCGCCTTCCCGTCTGCCTGCGGCAAGACCAACTTCGCCATGCTGGTTCCGCCCAAGGGCTTCGAGGGCTGGAAGATCTGGACGGTCGGCGACGACATCGCCTGGATCAAGCCCGGCCCCGACGGCAAGTTCTACGCCATCAACCCGGAAGCCGGCTTCTTCGGCGTGGCGCCCGGCACCGGTGCCGCCACCAACCCGTCGGCCATTGCGGCTTGCGCCAAGAACTCCATCTTCACCAACGTCGCCATGACCGATGACGGCGACGTGTGGTGGGAAGGCCTGACCGACGAGGCTCCGGCCCATCTGATCGACTGGAAGGGCAACGACTGGACCCCGGCTTCCGAGGCTCCGGCGGCGCACCCCAACGCGCGCTTCACCGCGCCCGTGGGCCAGTGCCCCAGCGTCGATCCCGATTGGGAGAACCCGGCCGGCGTGCCCATCTCCGCCTTCATCGTCGGCGGCCGCCTGTCCAAGAACGCGCCGCTGGTGGTGCAGTCCTTCAACTGGGCCCACGGCGTCTATCTCGGCGCCACCATGGGTTCGGAGGCCACCGCCGCCGCCGTCGGCCAGGCCGCCATCCGCCGCGACCCCTTCGCCATGCTGCCGTTCTGCGGCTACAACATGGCCGATTACTTCAACCACTGGCTCAACATGGGCCGTAAGGTGAAGAACCCGCCGCCGATCTTCCGCGTCAACTGGTTCCTGCGTGACGACAACCGCAAGTTCATGTGGCCGGGCTACGGCCAGAACATGCGCGTCCTGAAGTGGATCGTCGACCGCGTCGCCGGCAAGGCCAAGGCCGTCGAGTCGCCCATCGGCCTGGTACCCCAGTACGAGGACCTGGAGTGGAAGGGCCTCGACTTCTCGCGCGACACCTTCAAGCAGCTGATGCGCATCGACCGCGAGGCCGGCGTCGCCGACGCCCGCAGCCAGGAAGAGCTGTTCGACAAGTTCCTGGACCGCGTGCCGAAGGAAATGCTGTTCGAGCGCGAGCTGCTGAAGTCGCGCCTGTGGCGCGCTCCCGCCGTGTGGGAGATGGCCAGCGAGGAAATCTGAGCGGTCTGACCGTTCGGGAGTTTCAAGGATCCCCGCCCGGAAACGGGCGGGGATTTTTGCTGTTCGGCCGCCGGGTTCCCCCCGAAGGGGCGTTTGCAGGTTGTTGTTAACCCGGATAAGCTCTATTACTTATCTTAGGATAATCCATTCGTATTGGGCTGTTATCTCTGGCCCGCGGGAAGCGTCTGGCTTGCGGAAGGGATGGACCATGCTGATTTCCGAGGTATTGGCCTACAAGGGGCACAAGATCTATGAGATCTCGCCGGGGGCCTCGCTGCGCGAAGCGGCCTCCCTGCTGCTGGAAAAGAACATCGGCGCGGTGATCTGTTCCGATGGGGGCGGCGGCATCGTCGGCATCCTGTCCGAGCGCGATGTCGCCCGCGCCTTCGCCCGCATGGGCGCCGACATGATCGCGCTCTCGGTGGGGGACGCCATGTCCCGCGACGTGGTCGCCTGCGCCGCCACCGACAGCGTCGATGAAATCCTCGAGATCATGACCGAGACCCGCTGCCGCCACATCCCCGTGGTCAGGGACGGCGAGGTGCAGGGCCTGGTCTCCATCGGCGACCTGGTCAAGGCCGCCAAGCGGAGCGCCTGAGGCGCCCCGCTTGGGGTCCGGCCAAGGGCTACTTCTTCACCGCGATCAGGTCGGCGTCGCCCTTGTCGAGCACCAGCGAGTGCTCGAGCGACACATAGTGGAAGCGCCGCGCCGTGTGGCCGGCATGGATGGCGAAGCCCACATTGTAGGTCTTGCCCGCCTCGATGGCCTTGAATGGCGCCGGGGCCGCCAGCGGGCGCGACAGCGTCACCGTCCAGGTGTCGCCGGCCTGGGTGGCCTCGGCGGTGACGGGAGCGTTCTTCACCTCGACCCGCTTGTCGAAGATGGTGCCGCCGGCCGCCACGGCCGCAGCGCCGGGCTTGATGCGGGCCTGCCAGTATTCCATCAGCTGGCCGGAGGCCTGCATCTTCTCCAGCTCGGCGGCGGCCACCAGCTCGTCGCCGGCACCCTGGCGGCCGGGCTTGGCGCGGGTGCGGTTCAGGTACTTGGTGCGCTCGCCCGCGCCGCCGGCCGGCATCTTGGCGGCGTCCTCATGGCAGGTGCCCCAGCAGCCGGCCTGGGCGGCCTCGGGCAGCTTGCCGTCGTCGAGCATCATGGTGACCTTGGTGGCGAAGTCCGGGTCCATCTTGGAATTGGGCTGGGCGCCCTCCTTGAACTCCAGGCGGACGTGCAGCTTGCCGCCCTCCTGGGCGACCTTGACCATGGCCGGGATGAAGGCCGGCTTGGCCGCGATGGGGGCGGGCTCGTTCTTGGAGCCGTTCACCAGGGTGGCGCCCATGTCCTTTTCCTCGCTCAGGTGGCATTCCTTGCAGGCCTTGCCGTTCTTCACCTTGGGCGCGCCACCGTGGTCGCCCGACAGAACCCATTCCAGCGACGACTGGCCGGGGTAGAACAGCGCCACCTCCTTGGCCGGAACGCTGCCCCAGTCCAGGGCCAGGGCGGGGGTGGTGGCGAAAACCATCAGGGTGGCGAGCGCGGTACGGTTCATGGCGGTCTTCCTTGGAAACGGGGAGGGGACCTAACCACAGGGCGAAGGGCGATGACTTGACCTTGCTCAATGCAAAGCGACGTTGGCGCACGTAACCAGTGCCACATCGGCATGGTTTCGGAGGATGGGCGATGAGGATCGGTTTCGGCAAGGGATTGGCGGCGTTGGTGCTGGCCGGACTGGTCGCGTCCCTCGGTACCGCCCAGGCCCAGCAGGCGCCGATCATGATCAAGGGCGAGCCCTACGTCTACGACAAGGACAACGCCCAGGACGTCATGCGCATCTGCGCCGGCTGCCACGGCGAGCTGGGCAACGGCGGCGGCGGCGGCGCCTATCCCCGCCTGGGCGGCCTGAACGCCGATTACCTGGCCGAGCAGATGCGCAAGTTCAAGAGCCGCGAGCGCGAGAACATCCCCATGATCCCCTTCGCCGTGGACCGCGAGCTGTCCGAGCGCGACGTGCTGGACGTTACCCGCTTCCTGTCCGAGGTCAAGCTGGAGACCAAGCCCCCGGCCAACATGCCCGCCGACGGCTATGCCCGCCTGCAGATCATGAAGAAGGTGCTGCAGATCCCGCGCGAGCCGGGCGACGTCGAGGCGGGCAAGGCGTTCTATGCCGCCGATTGCGGCCCCTGCCACGGCAACAAGGGCCAGGGCCGCCTGAAGAAGCCGTCCATCGCGCCCCAGCACATCGGCTACCTCAAGACCCAGGTGGACAGCTTCCTGTCGGGCAAGCGCCAGCATGACGACATCGAGATCATGAAGGCCAAGACGCCCGAGGACTGGAAGAACCTCTGGGCCTTCCTGTCCAGCTTGCAGGACTGACGTTCCGCAGTTCCGATGACAAGGCATCGGAACTGCGGCAAGCGCAAGGCGCGCCGCGGCTTATACCGCGAGAGCCAAGCGGAGCGCCCGGCGATTGAGGGACTTAAAGGCTGCTCGATTTATTGAGCAGCCGGCTGATACGAGCGGGCTTGCGTTTGGAGCGTCTCCAGAATATCTGAGAGATATGACTACACAGCAGACCTCCGGCTATCTGGCCGGCCAGCTTCTCATCGCCATGCCCCAGATGGAGGACCCGCGCTTCGCGCGCGCCATCGTCTATCTGTGCGCCCATAACGCCGATGGAGCCATGGGCATCGTCGTCAACAAGCTGTTCGGCGGGCTGACCTTCCCGCAATTGCTGGAGCAGCTGGACATTCCCCCCACTCCGGTCTGCGACGAGATCCGCATTCATTTCGGCGGGCCGGTGGAAAGCGGGCGCGGCTTCGTGCTGCATTCCGCCGACTACCTGCACGAGAACACCATGATCGTCGAGGGCGACGTGGCGCTGACCGCCACGGTGGACGTGCTGCGCGCCATGGCCGACGGCACCGGCCCGCGTGAAAGCCTGCTGGCGCTGGGCTATGCCGGCTGGGGGTCGGGACAGCTGGATTCGGAAATCCGCGAGAACGCCTGGCTGACCGTGCCCGCCGACCCGGCCCTGCTGTTCAGCCGCGATCTCGAGCACAAATACGAGCAGGCCATCCACAAGCTGGGCATCGACATGGGCCTGCTGTCGTCCGACGCCGGCCACGCCTGACCCCTTCTACTTGAACTCCGTCCGGCTTTCGCGGATTCCCGCCGGGTCCTCGTGGATGATCACGTCGAAGCCGGGGAATTCGGCCAGCAGGGCCTTTTCCACGTCGTCCGAGATGCGGTGCGCGTCGACCAGGGGAAGATCGCCCGGCAGTTCCAGGTGAAACTGGATGAAGCCCTGGCGGCCCGAGGTGCGGGTGCGCAGGTCGTGATGGTCCAGCACGCCGGGATGGCCCGCGACGATGGCGCGGATGCGCTCGCGGTCGGCCTCGGGGAGTTCCTTGTCCATCAGGGTGTCCAGCGACAGGCGGAAGATCTGCCAGGCGTTGATCATCAGCCAGCCGGCGATGCCGATGGCGAACAGCGGATCGGCCAGCGGCCAGCCGGTGCCCGCCGCCAGCAGCAGCGAGACGATGACGCTGGCGTTGATCAGCAGGTCGCCGGTGTAGTGCAGCGAATCGGCGGAAATGGCCAGCGAGTTGGTGCGTCTGGCCACCATGCGCTGGAACCACACCAGGGCCAGGGTGGCCAGGATGGAGAACACCATCACCGCGATGCCCCATTCGCCGTGATTGACGGGCTGGGGGTGGACCACGCGGCTGCCGGCCTCGGCCAGCAGGAAGGCCCCCGAGCCGACCACGAAGGCCGCCTGGCCCAATCCGGCCAGGGCCTCGGCCTTACCGTGGCCGAAGCGGTGGTCGTCGTCGGCCGGCACCAATGCATGGCGCACCGCCATCAGGTTCAGCGCCGAGGCGGCCAGATCCAGGGTGGAATCGATCAGGGTGGACAGCAGCGCCACCGAGCCGGTGGCGACCCAGGCCACCAGCTTGACGGCGATCAGCAGCGCGGCGGTGCCGGTGGAGGCATAGGTCGCCAGCCGCATCAGGCGGCCATGATCGCTCGAAGTGCTCATGGATAGAGATGCTCCAGACGCCAGCCATCGCCGTCGCGCACATAGTCGAAGCGGTCGTGCAGGCGGAACGGCCGGTCCTGCCAGAACTCGATGCGCCGGGGCGCCAGGCGGAAGCCGGACCAGTGGGGCGGGCGCGGCACCTTGCCCAGGCCGAACTTGGCGGCGAACTCGCCCACCCGCTTTTCCAGCTCGAAGCGGCCGTTGAGCGGGCGCGACTGGATGGAGGCCCAGGCGCCGATCTGGCTGGCCCGCGCCCGGCTGGCGAAATAGGCGTCGGCCTCTTCGTCCGAAACCGGGGTGATGTCGCCCTCGGCGCGGATCTGGCGGCGCAGGCTTTTCCAGTGGATGCACAGCGCGGCGTGGGGATTGGCCGCCAGTTCCTGGCCCTTGCGGCTTTCCAGGTTGGTGTAGAACACGAAGCCGGCGGGATCGACGCCCTTCAGCAGCACCATGCGCACGCTGGGCCGCCCCAGCGCGTCGGCGGTGGCCAACGCCATGGCGTTGGGGTCGTTGGGCTCGGACCGCTCGGCCTCTTCCATCCATTTGTGGAACAGGACCAGGGGATCGGCTTCGGGTGCTGACATCGCTTCTACCGCAGGTGTTGACGCATCGCCCTCAAAATGCCCAGATTCAGAGCCATATGGTAGACGTTTCCTCGCATACCCCCTTTTCAATGAGACAGCCATGCGCAGCCACGCTCCCAAGATCGTTTCCGTCCTTCTCGCCGTGTCGCTGCTGGGTGCTTGCGAGAATGCCAAGGTCGGCCAGACCACCGGCGTCATCCTGGGCGGCGTGGGCGGCGGCCTGCTGGGCTCGCAGTTCGGCGGCGGCATCGGCCGGGTGCTGATGACCTCGCTGGGCGCGGCGCTGGGCGCCTATGCCGGCTCGGAACTGGGCAAGACGCTGGACAAGGCCGACAAGGAAGAGGTGATGAAGGCCGAGGAGAAGGCCAGCACCGCCCCGGTGGGCGAGACGGTGGCGTGGAGCAATCCCGATTCGGGCAAGTCCGGCACGGTCACCCCGGTGAGCGAAAGCAAGGACGCCCAGGGCCGGATCTGCCGCGACTTCAAGTCCACCATCAGCGTCGACGGCAAGGAGGAGGTGGTCCAGGGGACCGCCTGCAAGCAGCCCGACGGCTCGTGGAGCGCGGTGAACTAACTCATAGTTCCTTAACCGAAAGGGCGGCATGGTCACGGGTTGGCGATGCCGCCTTTTTTCATTGCAGCCGGGATGATGACGCGGTGAAGGATCCCTATCTGGTGCTGGGCGTGGCCCGCACCGCTTCCGACGACGAGATCAAGAAGGCCTACCGCGCCCTGGCGCGCGAGCTTCACCCCGACCTGAACCCGGGCGATTCCAAGGCGGAATCGCGGTTCAAGGACATCTCGGCGGCCTACGACTTCCTGTCCGATACCACCAAGCGCGCCCAGTTCGACGCAGGCGAGATCGACGCCTCCGGCACGCCGAAGCGTGGCGCGTGGCGCTCTCGCTCGGGCGCTCGTCCCGGCGCGGGGGCGGGGGGCGGCTTCGGCGGCTTCGGCGAGAACGTCGACGACATCCTGGCCGAGCTGTTCCGCCGCAAGCAGAAGGGCCAGGATCAGGCCAAGGCCCAGGCCAGGGCTAAGACCCGGGGCGGCGACGTCCGCCATACCCTGACCATTTCCTTCCTCGACGCGGCCGCCGGGGGAACCAAGCGGGTGACCCTGATGTCGGGCCGCACCGTCGAGGTGCGCATTCCGCCGGGCAGCACCGACGGCCAGACGCTCAGGCTCAAGGGCCAGGGCCACGGCGCCGACGACGGGGCGATCCCCGGCGACGCCTTCATCGAGCTGAAGGTGGAAGAGCATTCCCATTTCAAGCGCCGCGAGCTGGACGTGCTGCTCGACCTGCCGGTGACGGTGCAAGAAGCGGTGCTGGGCGGCAAGGTGCCGGTGCCCACCATCGACGGCAAGGTGATGGTGACGGTGCCGCCCGGCTCCAACAGCGGTGCGGTGCTGCGCCTCAAGGGCAAGGGCATCGCCGGCCCCCATGGAACCCGCGGCGACCAGCTGGTCACCCTGTCGGTGGTGCTGCCCGAAGACGCCGATTTCCGCGCCCTGGTGGAAAAGTGGGGGCCGCGTCATGGGTATGATCCGCGCGCCAAGGCGGGGATCGTCTGACGCTCCTCTCGTCCTCTACGAGGTGACGACCTCGGCCTTGACCCAGTCCCGGAAGGCGCGGATGGCTAGGGATTCGGCCCGGTCGGGCTGGCAGACCAGATGATAGGCGCTGGCCAGCGGGCGGCCCGGGAACAGGGCCACCAGCCGGCCGGTGGCCAGTTCGTCTCCCACCAGGGTGCGCCAGACCAGGGCGGCGCCCAGCCCGGCCAGGGCGGCTTCCACCACCAGCGAGGCGTCGCCGAAGGGGCGCAGCTTCAGCTGTTCTTCGGGGGCCACCCCCATTTCGGCCAGCCAGCCCGGCCAGGTGGGGAAGTCGGAGTCCCATCCCATGAATTCGTTGACCAGCAAGGTGGTGCGGGCCAGGTCGGGCAATTCGCTCAGATTGGCCGCCAGGCGGGGCGCGGCCACCGCCACCACCTCCTCCAGGCGCAGACGCTCCACCAGCAGGCCGGGATAGCGGCCGGGGCCGTAGCGGATGGCCACGTCCACCCCCTCGCGGTCCAGGTCCACCAGCCGGGTGGTCGCCGACAGGTGCAGGTCGATGGCGGGATGGGCTTCCTGGAAACGGGTCAGGCGCGGCACCAGCCAGCGGGCCGCGAAGGTGGGCGGCGCCGAGACCACCAGCGGCCGGGCCGGGCCGTTAGGGGCCAGCCGCCCCACCGCCGTAGCCAACCGGTCGAAGGCGTCGTTGAACTCCGGCGCGGCCAGGGCGGCGGCGCGGGTGAGCGACAGCCGGGCGCCGCGATGGAACAGCGACACCCCCAGGATGTCTTCCAGCTGCTTGATCTGCTGGCTGATGGCGGCCGGGGTGACCCCCAGTTCGTCGGCGGCCCGCGCAAAGGACAGGTGGCGGGCGGCCGCCTCGAAGGCATGCAGGGCGCGAAGCGGGGGCAGGCGGCGGCGCATCGTTAGTTTTCCTTAACCCGAAGGCGAGAAAAGCTCGTTTGAAGCCAAGTATTTCCAAAGCGTATCGTCGAGGCATGGATTAGTCCATCTCAATGGAGGCTCCCATGGGCCAGACCGCGCTGTATGCCCTTGCCGCCCTGTCGGCCCTGTTCTGGGGGGCCAATTTCAATCTGGCCGGACCGGTGCTGGCCGACATGGCGCCCATGAGCGCGGCGGCCGGGCGCTTCGTCCTGGCGGCGCTGATCATGGCGGCCCTCGTCGCCTGGCGCGGCGAGTTCTCCGCCATGCTGGGAACGGCCCGGCGTTACGGCGGCCGGCTGGCCCTGGTGGGCGTGGTGGGCATCGCCGGCTTCAACCTGCTGTTCTTCGACGCCATGCGCACCACCTCGGCGGTGAACGGCGCGCTGATCATGGCCACCAATCCGCTGCTGACCGCCCTGCTGGCGGCGCTGTTCCTGGGCGAGCAATTGCCCGGCCGCCAGATCGCCGCCATTCCCGTGGCGCTGGCCGGCGTGTCCATGGTGATCCTGGGCGGCGGCGCGGCCGGCGGCGCCATGGAATTCGGCTTCGGCGACCTGGAGATGCTGGGCGCCAATCTGGCCTGGGCGGCCTACAACGTGCTGGCCCGCAAGCTGACTCCGCCCGGCCCGCAGATGGCCAACACCACCGTGATGATGACCGCCGGCGCCCTGGTGCTGGCCGCCGCCGCAATGCTGGAGGGATCGGTTTTCGTCATTCCCGGGCCCAAGGCGGGGGCGGCGCTCCTGACCATGGCGGTGACCGGTTCTGTGCTGGCCTATCTGTTCTGGAGCATGGCCATCACCCGCCTGGGCGCGGGGCGCACCGCCCTGTTCCTCAATCTGGTGCCGGTCTTCGCCGCCATCATCGCCACGCTGGGCGGCACGCCCCCCAATCCGGCGCAGCTGGGCGGCGGTGCCGTGGTGATCGCCGCCGTGATATTCTCCATGCTGCCGTCGCGGCGGCGCACCTGCCCAGCCTGAGTCATGAGAGACGAGATGACCGCCAAGCCCGACCTGAAGGATTCCGCCATCTACCCCCACTGGTGTCGCGAGACGCTTCGCTATTGCGACACCGACGCCCAGGGGCACATCAACAACGTGGCGTTCTCGGTGTTCTGCGAGACGGGGCGCACCCAATTCCTGCTGGAGCCGGGCCGGCCGCTGACGCCGCCCGGCACCTTCATGGTCATCGCCCGGCTGGTGCTGGACTTCCTGGGCGAGATCCACTGGCCGGGCGAGGTGCGCATCGGCACCGGCGTGACCCAGATCGGCCGCTCGTCCTTCCATCTGGGCCAGGGCGTGTTCGTGGGCGATCGCTGCGTGGCCGTCGCCGATTCGGTGCTGGTGCTGGCCGATCAGGAAACGCGGCGCTCGACGCCCTTGCCCGACGATTTGCGGGCGCGGATCGAGAAGATGATGATCAGCGTTCCCGCCTGAGGGTCCAGCGGGCGTTCTGGCCCGCCTTGTTGAGGGCGTAGCCGTAGATCTTGCCGTCCTCGGTGCGCACGCCCTCGAAGGCGAAGGTGGTCTCGCCGTTCTCGGTGGCCGTCAGCTTCAGGGTGCAGGGGCTGATGGCCTCCACCTTGCCCTCGATCACCGTTCCCTGCTTGTAGCCCAGGTCGCGGTTGATGTCGGGCTTCTGCTCCAGCTTCCACGCCAGGCCCTGGGCGTCCCGCTTGAATTCCCACTTGGAGTAGGGGGCGACCCAGCGGCCCAGCAGCCATTCGCCGGAATCGGCCTTGGTGGTGTCGCAGGTGGCGTCGGGCAGCGGCTCGGGCGGCGGCGCCTTGGGGCCCTTGGGCAGGTCCTCGGCCAGGGCGGGGGCGGCGAGCAGGCAGCAAAGGGCCAGGGCGGCACGGCGCATGGGCTGGGATCCTTACTTCTTGGGGGCGGGGAAATAGCCGAGCGAACGCATGCAGGCGTTGATGCTGGCGTCGTATATGCGTTTGGCCTGGGCGCGCTCGTAGTCCCGCGTCGGGCTGTAGCCGTCGCGGCCGTCGTCGCGGTAGCCGGAATCGCGGTCGGCCGTGCGGCGGCAGGCGGAATAGTCGCGGTCCCACTGGTCCTTGGGGATCTGCGGGTTGACCCAGGGGTTGCCGGCGGCGCAGGCGCCCAGCAGCAGCGGAAGCAGGAGGATCAGGCGATAGGTCAAGGCGGGCCACGCTCGGTCGTTGGATGGCCGGCATTCGGCCACAGGCGGGCGTCCAAGGCAAGGCTTGAACGTCTCCAATCCCTCGGTTGAGGATCGCCCCCCGTCCGTCTATACTCCGCCGGCGCTTTGCGCTGCGTCGCAGCAACAACCATAAATGTGGAGACGAAGGATGAGCGGCGAGTCGCTGAACGGAATGTATTTCGAGGAACTGTCGGTCGGCCAGTCGGCCATCTTCGCCAAGACCGTGACCGAGGCCGACATCGTCGCCTTCGCCGGCGTGTCGGGCGATTTCAACCCGGTCCACATCAACGAGGAATTCGCCAGCCAGACCATGTTCAAGGGCCGCATCGCCCACGGCATGCTGTCGGCGGCGTTCGTCTCCACCGTGTTCGGCACCAAGCTGCCCGGCCCGGGCTGCATCTACGTCTCGCAACTGCTGAAGTTCAAGGCCCCCGTGCGCATCGGCGACACCGTCACCGCCCGCGTCGAGGTCACCGCGCTGACCCCGGAAAAGAAGTTCGCCACCTTCAAGACCACCTGCTCGGTGGCCGGCAAGATCGTCATGGACGGCGAAGCCACCCTGATGGTCCCGTCCAAGGGCTGAGGCCAAGGCACCCCCTCTCTCCATGGCGGGAGAGGGGGAAGTCTTGCGCTTCGAGGCCTTTTGCACTACCCCTTGGCCCTCGGTTTTTTCCTGAGGTCCAGTCTTCAAGATGCGCCTGATCCGGCATTGCGGCGAACTGTCCCCCGACCACCGCGGTTGCGTGGTGGCGCTGGGCAATTTCGACGGCGTCCATCTCGGCCATCAGTCCGTCATCCTGACCGCCCGGCGCATCGCCGCCGAACTGGGTGTGGCCCATGCGGTGATGACCTTCGAGCCCCATCCGCGCTCGCTGTTCAATCCCGACCAGCCGCCCTTCCGCCTGACGCCGTTTCGCGTCAAGGCCCGCCTGATCGAGGCGCTGGGCACCGATTTCCTCTACCAGCAGCATTTCGACCGCGATTTCTCCGCCATGACCGCGCTGGAATTCGTCGGCGACGTGCTGGTCGGCTGCCTCAAGGCCAGCCATGTGGTGGTGGGCTACGACTACGTCTTCGGCAAGGGCCGCATGGGCACCGGCGCCTTCTTGCAGAAATGCGGCGAGGAATCGGGCTTCGGCGTCACCGTGGTGCCGCCCGCCATGTCCGATAGCGGCGAGACCTATTCGTCGACCGCCGTGCGCGACCATCTGGTGGCCGGCCGCCCCGACGCCGCCGCCCGCCTGCTGGGCCATTACTGGGAGGTGGAGGGAAGGGTGGAGCACGGCGACGCCCGTGGCCGCCTGCTGGGCTTTCCCACAGCCAACCTGCGGCTTGGCGAGTATCAGCGCCCGGCCGGCGGGGTCTACGCGGTGCGCGCCGGCATCGACAAGGGCGGCGCCACCGTCTGGCACGACGGCGTCGCCAATTTCGGCCGCCGGCCCACCTTCGACAAGACCGACGAATTGCTGGAAGTCCACCTGCTGGACTTCGACGAGGACCTTTACGGCCGCCACCTGCGGGTGGCGCTGGTCGAGCATGTCCGTCCCGAACGCCGCTTCGGCGGCCTGGACGAACTGACCCGCCAGATCGCCGCCGACGTGGAGACCGGCCGCAAGATGCTGGCCGCCCGCAAGTTTTCCGCCGCCGCCGGGCCCATGGTGCCCGTCGATCCTGATGTCTGAGAGCCGATCATGAGCGTCGATTACAAGAATACCGTCTTCCTGCCCAAGACCGATTTCCCCATGAAGGGCGAACTGCCCAAGCTGGAGCCCGAGCTGCTGGCCCGCTGGGAGAAGATCGACCTGTTCGGACGCCTGCGCGCCAGCGCCAAGGGCCGGGAGAAGTTCATTCTTCACGACGGCCCGCCCTACGCCAACGGCAACCTGCACATCGGCCACGCCCTGAACAAGATCCTGAAGGACGTGATCACCCGCTCGCAGCAGATGCTGGGCAGGGATGCGGATTACGTGCCGGGCTGGGACTGCCACGGCCTGCCCATCGAGTGGAAGATCGAGGAAAAGTACCGCGAAGCCGGCAAGGACAAGGACGAGGTGGACATCGTCGCCTTCCGCGAGGAATGCCGCCAGTTCGCCGCCAAGTGGATCGCCATCCAGAAGGAAGAGTTCAAGCGCCTCGGCATCACCGGCGACTGGGACCATCCCTACACCACCATGACCAACCACGCCGAATCGGTGATTGCCGCCGAGCTGGGCAAGTTCCTGCTGGACGGTTCCCTTTATAAGGGCGCCAAGCCGGTGCTGTGGTCGGTGGTGGAGAAGACCGCGCTGGCCGAGGCCGAGGTGGAGTACCACGACCACACCTCCATCACCATCTGGGTCAAGTTCCCGGTGGTCAAGGCCTGCTGCCCCACGTTGGACGGCGCCAAGGTGGTGATCTGGACCACCACGCCGTGGACCATGCCCGGCAACCGCGCCATCGCCTATGGGGCCGAGTTCGACTACGTGCTGGTCGAGGTCGAATCCTGCGAGACCGGCCTCGCCCAGCCCGGCGAGAAGCTGGTGCTGTGCGCCGACCTGGCCGAGCAGGTGGCCAAGGATTCCAAGTGCGCCTTCAAGGAACTGGCCCGCTTCAAAGGCTCTGACCTCGCCGGCACCGTCTGCCATCACCCGCTGAAGTTCCACGAGCAGGCCAAGGGCGGCTATGATTTCGAGGTGCCGCTGCTGGCCGGCTCGTTCGTCACCACCGACACCGGCACCGGCTTCGTCCACATCGCGCCGGGCCACGGCGAGGACGACTGGCATCTGGGCAAGGAACACGGCATCGCCATCCCCGACACCGTGCAGCCTGACGGCAAGTACTTCCCCCATGTGGCGATCTTCGCCGGGATGGAGGTGCTGAACCAGGGCAAGAACGGCAAGTACTACTCCCCCGTCGCCAAGCCGGTGATCGAGGCCATGACCGCGGCGGGCAATCTGCTGGCCCACGGCAAGGTGGAGCATTCCTACCCCCATTCCTGGCGTTCCAAGGCGCCGCTGATCTTCCGCAACACGCCCCAGTGGTTCATCTCCATGGAGAGCACGGGCCTGCGGGCCAAGGCGCTTTCGGCCATCGCCGAGACCCGCTTCGTGCCCGACCAGGGCCGCAACCGCATCGGCTCCATGGTGGAGAATCGTCCCGACTGGTGCGTGTCGCGCCAGCGCGCCTGGGGCGTGCCCATCACCGTGTTCGTGGACAAGAAGTCGGGCCAGCCCTTGCGCGACGCCAAGGTGATGGAACGCATCGTCGAAGCCTTCAAGGCCGAGGGCTCGGACGCCTGGTTCACCTCCGATCCGTCGCGCTTCCTGGCGCCTGAATACAAGGCCGAGGATTACGACAAGGTCACCGACATTCTCGACGTGTGGTTCGATTCGGGCTGCACCCACGCCTTCGTGCTGGAAGGCGACGAATGGCCGCGCCTGTCCTGGCCCGCCTCGCTCTATCTGGAAGGCTCGGACCAGCATCGCGGCTGGTTCCATTCAAGCTTGCTGGAATCCTGCGGCACGCGCGGCCGCGCACCCTATGACGCGGTGCTGACCCACGGCTTCGTCCTGGACGAGGACGGCCGCAAGATGAGCAAGTCGTTGGGCAACGTGGTGGCGCCGCAGGAAGTGGTGGGCTCCATGGGCGCCGACATCCTGCGTCTGTGGGTGGTCGGCTCGGATTATTCCGACGATCTGCGCATCGGGCCGGAGATCCTGAAGACCCAGGTGGACATCTACCGCCGCTTGCGCAACACGCTGCGCTACCTGCTGGGCGCGCTGGACGGCTTCACGGATGCCGAGGCGTTGCCGGTGGCCGAGATGCCCGAGCTGGAGCGCTGGGTGCTGCACCGCCTGACCGAGCTGGACGGTCAGTTCCGCGCCGCCTGCGACGGCTTCCAGTTCCACGGGCTGTTCACCGAGCTGCACAATTTCTGCGCCGTCGACCTGTCGGCCTTCTACTTCGACATCCGGAAGGACGCGCTGTACTGCGACGCCCAGTCGTCGGTGCGCCGCCGCGCGGCGCGCACGGTGATGGACATTGTGCTCGACACCCTGACCAAGTGGCTGGCCCCCTTCCTGTGCTTCACCGCCGAGCAGGCGTGGCTGGCCCGCCATCCCTCCGACGACGGCTCGGTGCATCTGGAGCTGTTCCCCGCGATTCCGGCCGATTGGCGGGACGAGGACCTGGCCGCCAAGTGGGCCAGGATCCGCGACGTGCGCAAGGTGGTCACCGGGGCGCTGGAGATCGAGCGGCGCGAAAAGCGCATCGGCTCCTCCCTGCAGGCCAGCCCGCGCCTGACCGTGTCGTCGGAGATCCACGAACTGCTGGCCGGCCTCGACATGGCGGAGATCTGCATCACGTCGGGCATCCGCGTCATCGACGGCCTGCCCGCCGAAGGCGAGTTCCAGTTGCCTGAGGTGCCCGGCGTCTCGGTCGCTCCCAATCCGGCCGAGGGCGAGAAATGCCAGCGCTGCTGGAAGGTGCTGCACGAGGTGGGTTCCGCCAAGCACGAAGGCGTCTGCCACCGGTGCTCCGACGCGGTGGAGGCGGGCTGAGTGGTTCTCTCCAACGCGCTGCCCCGGGGCCTGTCCGTCGCCACCCTGATCATCGTTCTCGACCAGCTCTCCAAGTACTGGATCATCGAGAAGGTCATGCGCCCGGAAGGCGTGGAGGGTACGCCGTTCTATTCCGCCACCCGGATCGAGGTCCTGCCGGTCTTCGATCTGGTGATGGCCTGGAACCGGGGCGTCAGCTTCGGCATCGGCAACAATAGCGGCGAATGGAACGCGCTGATTCTCTCGGCCCTGGCCATGGTGATCTGCGCCGCCATGACCTTCTGGCTGGCCAAGGCCGAGACCCTGCTGGTCCAGGTGGCGCTGGGCGGAATCATCGGGGGCGCGCTGGGCAACGTCATCGATCGCGCCCGTTTCGGGGCGGTGGCGGACTTCCTGGACGTCCATGTGGCGGGCTATCACTGGCCGGCCTTCAACGTGGCGGATTCGGCCATTACCGTCGGCGCCGTTTTTCTCGTCGTGGACTCCTTGTTTGGCGCGCGCGATTCGTCTAAGAATTAGGACCATGAAGACCAACCGCACCACCGCCCGACTGATTGCCCTGGCCGCCTTAGCCGCGACGGTGGCGATGTCCGCCTGCACCGACGTCAAGCGTTCGCTCGGCTACGAGAAGCAGCCGCCGGACGAGTTCCAGGTGGTGCAGCGCGCGCCCTTGTCCATGCCGCCGGAATTCACCCTGCGGCCGCCGCAGCCGGGCGCCGTCCGCCCGCAGGAGGGCACGACCCGCGACCAGGCCCGCAACATCCTGACGGGCAGCCGCATGGGCACCCCCATTTCCACCGAGGGCCGCACCGCCGGCGACGTCGCCATGATGAAGCGGGTGGGCGCCGATTCCATCCAGCCCGACATCCGCGTGCTGGTGAACAAGGAATCCCAGGCCTTGGTCGACGCGGATAAGAGCTTCCAGGAGCGCATCATGTTCTGGCGCAAGCCCGAGGCTCCCGGCACCCCCGTGGACGCCGCCAAGGAGACCCAGCGCCTGCGCGAGAACCAGGCGCTCGGCAAGTCGGTGTCCGACGGCGAGACACCCCAGGTCCAGCGCCGCAAGCGCGCCTGGCTGGAAGGCGTCTTCAACTAGCCCCCGCCGTGACCGGGCCGGGTGCCCGGCATGACGTTTTGTTCAGGTTGCTTGCCAAGCATCCTGTTCCGTCCCATATCCGTCGCGTCTGATCATCAGGAGGCCCGATGAGCCCCATCCGTTTGTGCGCGCTTGTGCTGGCCGCCGTGCTGGTCGCTGTCCCCGCCGCTTCTCCGGCCAATGCCCGGGTGTTCGATCCGGCGACCTTCACCCTTTCCAACGGCATGCAGGTGGTGGTGATCTCCAACCACCGGGTGCCCATCGTCAGCCACATGGTCTGGTACAAGGTGGGCGCCGCCGACGAGGAGGCGGGCAAGAGCGGGCTGGCCCATCTGCTGGAACACCTGATGTTCAAGGGCACGCCCAGCGTGCCGCCCGGCGAGTTCTCCAAGATCGTGGCGCGCAACGGCGGCCGCGACAACGCCTTCACCTCGTCGGACTACACCGGCTATTACCAGAACGTCGCCGCCGACAAGCTGGAACTGGTGATGCGCATGGAAGCCGACCGCATGCGCAATCTGGTCCTCGACGAGGCCAATTTCCGCACCGAGCGCGACGTGGTGCTGGAAGAGCGGCGCTCGCGCACCGACAACAATCCGGGCGCGCTGCTGGGCGAGCAGATGGAGGCGGCGCTCTACCTCAATTCTCCCTATCGCCGCCCGGTCATCGGCTGGCCCGACGAGATCGCCGCGCTGTCGCTCGACGACGCGCTGGCCTTCTATCGCCGCTGGTACGCCCCCAACAACGCCATCCTGGTGGTGGCCGGCGACGTGACGGCCGAGACGGTGCGCCCCCTGGCGGAGAAGTATTACGGCGTCATTCCCCGCGCCGACACGCCGCCGCGCGCCCGCACCGAGGAACCGCCCCACCGGGCCGAGCGTCGCATCACGCTCAAGGACGGCCGTGTCGCCCAGCCGTCGTGGAGCCGTCTCTACCTCGCCCCCAGCCTGGGCGCCGGGGACCGCGATCAGGCCTATCCGCTGGAGGTTCTGGCCGATCTGGTGGGCGACGGCGCCACGTCCAGGCTCTACCGCTCGCTGGTGGTGGAGAAGGGGGCGGCGGCGGCCATCAGCACCTCCTACGATCCCGTCGCGGTGGGGCGCACCACCTTCCGCGTGGCGGCGACGCCGCGTCCCGGCGTGCCGCTGGACAAGTTGGAGGCGCTGATCGAGCAGGAACTGGCCCGCATCGTCAAGGAGGGCTTCTCCGCCGCCGAGGTCGAACGCTCCAAGGCCCGCCTGCGGGCCAGCGCCGCCTATGGCCGCGATTCGCTCCACACCGGGGCGCAGACCCTGGGCCAGGCCCTGGCCTCCGGGGTGACGGTGGACGAGGTGGAAGCCTGGCCCGATCGCATCGCTGCCGTGACGCCGGAACAGGTGGCCAAGGCCGCGGCGGCCGTGTTCAATCCGGTCTCCTCGGTGACCGGGCTGCTGCTGCCCGACCCGGCTGCCGCCAAGCCGGGCCAGGTCCGCGCCGTGATGCCGCCATCGGCTCCGGCCAAGGGAGTGCATTGAGATGCTGCGTCCTGTTGCCGTTCTGCTCGGCCTGCTGCTGTTCGCCCTGCCCGCCGGCGCCGTCACCGTCGAGAAGGTGACCAGCCCCAAGGGTGTCGAGGCCTGGCTGGTCCGTGATCCTTCCAATCCCATCATCGCCATGGAGGTCGCCTTCAAGGGCGGCGCCGCCCACGACCCGGCGGCCAAGTCCGGTCTGGCCGGCATGATGGCCGCCCTGCTGGACGAAGGGGCGGGGCCCTACGATTCCCAGGCCTTCCAGCAGATCCTCGAGGACAAGGTCATCACGCTGGGCTTCAACGCCGGCCGCGACAGCTTCGCCGGGCATCTGAAGACCCTGTCGGAGAACAAGGACACCGCCTTCGAGCTGTTCCGTCTGGCGCTTACCCAGCCGCGCTTCGACAAGGAGCCGGTGGAGCGCATTCGCGGCCAGTTGCTGGCCGGGCTGATGCGCGAAAGCCAGGACCCCGGCGCCCAGGCCTCGCGCCGGCTGTTCGAGGCCGCCTTCGCCGGCCACGCCTATGCCCGTTCGCCGCGCGGCACCATCGAGACGGTCAAGGCCATCCAGATCGCCGACCTGCGGGCCCTGGTCCGGGCGCAGCTGACCCGCGACCGGCTGGTGGTCGGCGTGGTGGGCGACATCGCGCCCGACGAACTGGCGCGTCGCCTGGACGAGGTGTTCGGCGGCCTGCCCGCCACCGGTCCCCTGGGCGACATTGCCGAGGTGGCGGCCAAGCCCCCCGCCGGGCTGGCGGTGATCCCGAAGGACAATCCCCAGACCACCGCCCTGTTCGCGCTGCCCGGCCTCAAGCGCGACGATCCCGACTGGTACGCGGCTTACGTGGTGAACTACATCCTGGGCGGCGGCGGTTTTTCGTCGCGGCTGACCGAGGAGGTGCGCGAAAAGCGCGGCCTGGCCTATTCCGTCACGTCCTACCTGTCGCCCTATGCCCATTCCGGGCTGATCGTCGGCTCGGTGGCCACCTTGAACGCGCGTTTTTCCGAAAGCGTCGGCCTGATCAAGGCCGAGTTCCGCCGCATGCACGACGAGGGGCCCACCGAGAAGGAACTGGCCGACGCCAAGACCTATCTCAACGGCTCGTTCCCGCTGTCCCAGGATTCCACCACCGCCATCGCCGGCCTGCTGGTTCAGATGCAGATGGACCGCCTGGGCATCGACTTCCTCGACCGCCGGGCGGCAGTGATCGACGCGGTCAGCCTGGAGGATGCGCGGCGAGTCGCCAAGCGTCTGCTCGACGCGGACGGGTTGTCTTTCGTGGCGGTGGGGAAGCCGGCGCAGTAGGAGAACAAGCGGGCGGGACGCCCGCGCTCCACATCCGGCCGGAGCGCGGGCGTCCCGCCCGCATCGAGTTCGGAGCGCGGGCGTCTCGCCCGCATCGAGTTCGGAGCGCGGGCGTCTCGCCCGCAGGGGCCCTACTTCTTCTTGGTCAACTGGTCGATCTGCTTTTGCAGGGCCGACACGCTGGCCTGCAGATCCTCGACCTTGGGCGACGAGCCGTCGGCGCCCTGGGGGTAGAAGGGGCTGAACATCTTCATGGCGCTTTCCATGAAGGCCATGTTCTTCTTACCCATCTCCTCGAACGGACCGAAGGGAAACATCCCTTCCAGCGCGTTGCGCATGTAGTCGCGCATCTGGGTCTCGTTGTGGGAGAAGGCCTGCATGGAATATTCCAGGTAGCGCGGCACCAGCCCGCCCAGCGAATCGCCGTAGAAGCCGATCAACTGGCGCAGGAAGCTGATGGGCAGCAGGTTCTGTCCGCCCTTGGATTCTTCCTCGACGATGATCTGGGTCAGGACAGAGCGGGTGATATCCTCGCCCGTCTTGGCGTCGTAGACCACGAAGTCGTCGCCGTCCTTCACCATCTGCGACAGATGGTCCAGGGTGACGTAGCTGCTGGTCGCCGTGTTGTACAGGCGACGGTTGGCGTACTTCTTGATCGTGATCGGGGCCTTGGCGGAGGTCTGGGACTCTGACATCTGCGTTTTCGTCTCGATTCTGTCGGGCGGGCTGCATTGCCCGCTGCATTGCACCAGTAGTAACAGAATTTTACGTGTCGCGTCGATTAGCAACAATTTTCTTTCGCTGATGCGATATGGCGTCGCACCATATGGTCAAGGGCGGGGGGCTGGGCTATGATCCGCCCATGTCGAATGCGCCGCCCGATTTCCAGGCGCTTGCGCGCCGCTATCTCGACCTGTGGCAGGAGCAGGTGGCGGCCGTGGCCGCCGACCCCGCTCTGGCCGAGGCTGTCGCCCGCGGCGTCGCCCTGATGACTCAAAGCGCCGCAGCCGTGGCCCAGGCCACCGGGCTGAAGGTCAATCAACCCAACAATGGGCCGAAAGCCGATGAGCGGACCCAGCAGCCCAGCACCGCGAACGGGGCCCCGCCCGTTGGCCCTGCATCTGATGACCCACGCCTCGACCCTGATGAGCTCGCGCGCCGCCTTGCCGCACTTGAAGGACGGGTCGCTCGGCTGGAGGCCGCCCTTGGTGGAGGCGGGCCGAAACCTGACGCAAAGCCTCGCGGAGGCCGGACCCGACGCCTGGACCCGGCTTGACGCGGAGGTCGCCGCCGAATCGGCGCGTCGCCATGATTCCTTCCTGGCGGGGATAGAGGCCTATCGCCACCACCCCTATCGCCGCGCCCTCGACCCGGCCCCGGAAGTCTGGCGCCAGGGCACCACGTCCTTGCGCGACTACCGCCAGCCCGGATGCGACGGCCCGCCGGTGCTGGTGGTGCCCTCGCTGATCAACCGCGCCTACATCCTGGACCTTTCGCAAAAGCGCAGCCTGATGCGCTATCTCGCCGCCAAGGGACTGGCCCCGTTCCTGGTGGATTGGGACGCGCCGGGCGAGGCGGAGCGGAGCTTCACCCTGACCGACTACATCGCCGGCCGCCTGGAAGCGGCGCTGGACGAGGTGGTGCGCCTGACAGGGAAAAAAGCGGCGGCGGTGGGCTATTGCATGGGCGGCCTGCTGGCCCTGGCCCTGGCCCAGCGGCGGCCCGACGCGGTGTCGGCCCTGGTGCTGCTGGCCACCCCCTTCGACTTCGTGGTGGGGCGCGAGGCCAATTCCGTGCTGATGAAGGCCCTGGCCCAGCCCATGGGAACCCTGATCGACGGAGTGGGCGAAGTGCCGGTGGACATGCTCCAGGCCATGTTCGCCGGACTGGACCCCGGCCTCGCCGTGCGCAAGTTCACCGCCTTCGCCCGCCTGAATGGCAAAAGCGCCGCCGCCCGCGACTTTGTCGCGCTGGAGGATTGGGCCAATGACGGCGTGCCGCTGGCCGGTCCGGTGGCGCGCGAATGCCTGTTCGGCTGGTACGGGGAAAATGATCCCGCCCAGGGGCGCTGGTGTATCGAAGGCAGTCCTGTCAACCCCGAGAGTGTTACGGTTCCCACCCTGGTGATGATCCCCAAGCGGGACAGGATTGTGCCGCCGGTCTCAGCTTTACCATTGTGGGAACGCATCCCAAGTGCCAAGCTGATGCGGTTGGCCGGTGGACATGTTGGCATGTTGACCGGACCACGCGCCAAGACCGAGGTCTATGGGCCGCTCATGCGCTGGCTGCACCGCAGGGCAGGCAATTAGACTGGTTGCATAAGGGGTAACCGAAGCGCTATGACAGCGGGGGGAGACATGTTTCTGGAACGATGCCAGAAATCCCCCTCCCCCAAGCAGTTCTGCCTTTGAGCGGCCCCATACCCACCTTAGGAGACTCCAAGCTCATGACCGACATTGTTATCGCCGCCGCCACCCGTACCGCCGTTGGCTCGTTCAGCGGCTCGCTGGCCGGCCTTCAGGCGGCCCAGCTGGGCGAGATCGTCATCCGCGAGGCGCTGAAGCGCGCCGGAGTCGAGGCCGGGGCCGTCGACGAGGTTCTTCTGGGCCACATCCTGTCCGCCGGCTGCGGCCAGAACACCGCCCGCCAGGCCGCCATCAGGGCCGGCGTGCCGGCCGAAGCCACCGCCATGGCCATCAACCAGCTGTGCGGCTCGGGCCTGCGCGCCGTGGCGCTGGGCTTCCAGGCCATCAAGCTGGGCGATTCCAACATCGTCGTCGCCGGCGGCCAGGAAAGCATGAGCAACGCCCAGCACGCGGCGTTCCTGCGCGGCGGCGTCAAGATGGGCGGCCTGGAATTCGCCGACACCATGATCAAGGACGGCCTGACCGACGCCTTCAGCCCGATCCACATGGGCATCACCGCCGAGAATCTGGCCGAGAAGTACCAGATCACCCGCGAGGAGCAGGACATCTTCGCCCTGGCCTCCCAGAACAAGGCCGAGGCCGCCCAGAAGGCCGGCCGCTTCAAGGACCAGATCACCCCGGTGACCATCATGGTCAAGCGCGAGGAGAAGCAGTTCGACACGGACGAGTTCATCCGCATCGGCGCCACCATGGACCAGATCGCCAAGCCGAAGCCCGCCTTCAAGAAGGACGGCACGGTGACCGCCGCCAACGCGTCCGGCATCAATGACGGCGCCGCCGCCCTGGTGCTGATGACCGCCAAGGAGGCCGACAAGCGCGGCATCAAGCCGCTGGCCCGCATCGCCGGCTGGGCCACCGCCGGCACCGATCCCAACACCATGGGCTACGGCCCGGTCCCCGCCACCCAGAAGCTGCTGGCCAAGCTGGGCTGGAAGCACGAGGACCTGGACCTGATCGAGGCCAACGAGGCCTTCGCCGCCCAGGCCATCGCCGTCAACAAGGGCATGGGCTGGGACACCTCGAAGGTCAACGTCAACGGCGGCGCCATCGCCATCGGCCACCCCATCGGCGCCTCGGGCGCCCGCATCCTGGTGGACCTGCTGTACGAAATGGCCCGCCGCGACGCCAAGAAGGGCTTGGCCACGCTGTGCATCGGCGGCGGCATGGGCATCTCGCTCTGCGTCGAGCGCTGATCCCTTAGGTTTTTAGAAAAAGGGGAGCCGCGCCCGCCCGGCGGCTCCCCGGCTTTTCACAGGACGGAAATACAAGATCGGACGCGCCGGGCCAATCCGGCTTCAAAGATCCGAGCGGAGACACAGTAATAGAGGAGAAGTCCATGGGTCGTTTAGCAATTGTGACCGGCGGTACCCGCGGCATCGGCCGCGAGATTTCGGTGACCCTGAAGAAGGCCGGCTACAAGGTGGTGGCCAATTACGGCGGAAATGACGAGGCGGCCGCCAAGTTCACCGCCGAGACCGGCATTCCCGCCATGAAGTGGGACGTCGGCAGCTACCCCGCCTGCGAGGCCGCCATCGCCAAGATCGTCGCCGAGCACGGCCCGGTGGAGATTATCGTCAACAACGCCGGCATCACCCGTGACGCCACCCTGCATCGCATGAGCTATCAGATGTGGGAAGACGTGATCCACACCAACCTGACCTCGTGCTTCAACATGGCGCGCCTCACCATCGATTCCATGCGCGAGCGGGGCTTCGGCCGCATCGTCAACATCGGCTCCATCAACGGCCAGGCCGGCCAGTACGGCCAGGTGAACTACGCCGCCGCCAAGTCCGGCATCCACGGCTTCACCAAGGCCCTGGCCCAGGAAGGCGCCGCCAAGAACATCACCGTCAACGCCATCGCGCCGGGCTATGTGGACACCGACATGGTCCGCGCCGTGCCGCCGGCGGTGCTGGAGAAGATCATCGCCAAGATCCCGGTGGGCCGTCTGGGCCGCGCCGAGGACATCGCGCGCTGCGTCATGTTCCTGATCGCCGACGAGGCCGATTTCATCACCGGCTCGACCCTGTCGGTCAACGGCGGCCAGCACATGTACTGATCCGTTTTCGCCTTCGGGCGAATGGACGAGGCCCCTGTCCCCTGGGACGGGGGCCTTTTTTATTCATACAAAGGAAGTAAATGGCATATGCGAACAGGGTGCGCGGAGGTCCTTTATAGGCTTCGGTGGTAGGGTGAATCCTGTATCTCGGCGGATCGTCAATGTCGGTCCTGGAATATGCAAGATTCGGTTAAGGTTCGTCACCCTCTGAATGTTGTGTATCCCCACTAATATTCCCATACTCAAGATATGGGATTTTCGCATGACATGAGATGGGGTCATGAATAGTTCAGGCGGCGGCCGAAGAATTTCAACGGAAACAGAAGGGGGCGGGGCATCCTGCGGCAGTGACGGCCGCGGTTGCTACGGGGCCGCCGCCGTGGTGTCCGGCGTCCTGGAACGCCTGTTGCGCGAAACCGCCCGTGACGGATTGGTGCGTGTCGAGGACGCGATCAAGATCCTGAAGCTGGTGGGGCGCGGCACCTATGAACTGGACGTGGCCTTCGATTCCCTGGAAAAGGCCTGCCGCCTGAGATTCCAGCCGGGGCGGGGCAAGGCGTCCAGCCGCGACAATCCGTTTCGCCGCCTGATGGTGCGCCCGTTCGAGACCTTGCTGTCGGGGGAGCCGCCGGCTTATCCCCGGCCCTTCCTCGGCAATTACTTCGAGGTGCTGGAGGCGGCGTGCGGCGACAAGTACGCCGAATACGACCGCCACAGCCGCGCCATTCTGCAAAGCCTGCTGGTGGTCCATGGACACAATCTGGTGTGGGACACCTTCTATGCCGAAAGCCGCGCGGCCCAGGTGCTGGCCCATGCGTTGCGCCGGCTGCTGCGCTTTCTCGACACGCCTCCCGGCCAGTGGGTCTGGGTCCAGGCCATGAGCAAGCCCAGTCCGACCGGTGCTCGGCCCAGCGCCGAGCAGACCGACCGCATCCGCGAGACGCTGCAGCATACCCTGCGCGGCTTCGATCTCGGCCAGCCGGCCACGGCGGCCCGGCAGGGAGGGGGCGCGTGATGGCCATGCCCATGCCGGCCGCGGAGCATTCCCGCAAGATTCTGGTGGCGGTGGTGGACGCCCATGCCGGCCATCGCCAGCAGGTGGCCGCCGCCCTGACGTCGTTCTATCAGGTGGCGGCGTTCGAGCAGTTCGACCAGGCCATGGAGAGCCTGTCGGGATCGCCGCCCTGCGTGGTGCTGCTGGACGAAAAGGCGCTGCCTCGCCTGGGGGGTGATCCCATCGCGACCGCCCGCAGGCTGTTGAAAGGGGTGCCCATCATCCGCACGCTGGCCCGCCCCATCCAGCAGCTGGGCAGCGCCGCCTATGACACCGACGCCTGTCTGGAAAAGCCCTATCGCCGTTCGACCCTGATCAAGACCATCTCGGGGCTGGTCAATAAATCGGTGGAGGCGGGCTGGGAGAATTTGGCGCCGCACTACAAGGAATCGCTGCGCCGCACGGTGGACAGCTTCAACAACATCTCGGACCTGATCGACAAGGGCGAACCCCTGGTCTACCAGGAGATCAACGAGGCTTGCGGCCCGCTGGTCGACGCGGTCAGCAACCACGATTTCAAGGTGATCCTCAACGGGGTCAAGGGCCACGACAACTACTCCTACGTCCACTCGCTGCGGGTGGCGACGCTGTTGTCGCTGTTCGGCCATACCATCGGGCTCAAGGGCGACGACCTCAGCCTGCTGGCCAGCGGCGGATTGCTGCACGACATCGGCAAGATGACCATCCCGCACGAGGTGCTGAACAAGCCCGGCCGCCTCGACGACGGCGAATTGCAGGTGATGCGCAGCCATGTGCCGAAATCGGTGGATTACCTGAAGCTGTGCGAAAGCCTGCCCAAGGGCGTGCTGACCATCGCCGCCCAGCACCACGAGAAGCTGGACGGCAACGGCTATCCCGGCCAGCTCAAGGGCTCGCAGTTGAACGAGTTGGCCCGCATGGCCTCCATCGTCGACATCTTCGGGGCACTGACCGACCGCCGGGTCTACAAGGAGCCCATGTCGCCGGAAGATGCGCTGACCTTGATGACCGAGCGCATGGGCGGCGAGATCGACCTGTCCCTCCTGGCCCTGTTCCGCGCCATGCTGCTGGACGCCGCCACGCCGACGGCGTGACTTTGTTTCATGCCCTCAATCGCCGGGCGGCCGGCACGCAACGGCGTGCATGTCTAGCAAAGCTGGAGGGCGGCCTTGGCTCCCGCGGCACAAGCCGCGCGGCCCCTTGGGCCTAGCCGAGCTACCATGAGCTCGGCCTTCAGAAGCTGACCGACGCCTGGACGAAGGCGCTGCGACCCGGAGCCCACTGCAGTTTGGTGGTGGGACTTTGCGGCAGCGGGTTGACGTGCAGGTGATAGTGCTTGTCCAGCAGGTTGGCGATGCCGGCGGTGATGGCCGCCCGGCTGCCCAGCGCCGCTCCGGCGAACAGGTCGAGCAGGGCCCAGCCGGCCGTCGCGCCAGCCGTGTCCTGGCCCGAGCCGGACGAGGTGTAGGCGTCGATGCGGTTCTGGCTGGCGGCGAAGCTGAGCCGCGCCCCCACCGATCCCACGGTATCCGGGGCCAGCTCGCGCCGATGCTCGACCACCATCTCGCCGTCCAGCGGGGCAATCTGGTAGAGCGGGCGGGAATCGGTGAGATTCTCGCCCCGGGTCCATGACAGCCTGGCCCGCGCCGACCAGGATTCGGACATCTGCCACCAGCCCTCCAGGGCGGCGCCGGCCAGATAGGCCTCGACGTTGCGGTAGACGATGGCGCCGTCGCTTTTCAGGATGCCGGGCTGGCCATGGGCGCGGTCGGCGGTGATGAAGTCCACCACCCGGTCGCCGTAGCCGGTGGCCGCCACCCGCCACGATCCCGCCGGATTGCCCGGCGCGAAATTGCCCTTGAAGCCGCCGAAATCCTGTCGCACCCCGAATTCCAGGCGGTGATGGGCCTCGGGATCGAGCTGGGGGTTGCCCACCTGGGTGAGGGCGGCGGGGCCGGAACTGGCGTAGAAGCGCTCGCCGGCGTCGGGGCTGCGCACGGCGCGCCGCAAATCCATGTGCAGCCGCCCGGTCTTATCCTCGGTGTCGTGGGCCAGCAGGACGCGACCGCTGAGGTTGAGGTTGGACGGGCTGGACTTGTTGTTGTTGCCGTAATAGCTGTTCCACAATTGCTGCGGCGTGACCTGGAAGGACGTGGCGCCGCTGCCTGACACCGGCGGCATCTGGCTGCGGTCGTTGGCGTCGGAATGGATGGCGTCGAGGCGAAGGGCGGCGGCCAGCGAATCCTGGGGCGACAGCCGGGTGGCGGTGGCCCAGGTCAGGCCGGCCTGCAGGGTCTGGACGTCGGGCATGCGGTGGACCGCCTGACCCTGGGCCGGATACAGGGCGTCGATGTCGATATTGTACTTCAACAGGCCGAAATCGGCGGTCACCGTGTTGCGGAAGGCCCCGGTGGTGAACTCGCCGCGGGCCAGGCCGCGGGTGGTGGCCCACAGGCCGTTGTACTTGAGGCCCAGGCTGCCCCGGTCGCGCAGCGAGGTGTTGTCGGCGTCGTAGCTGAGTGCGTCGAAGACGATGCCGGTCTCGATGCGGTCCAGCTTGGACTCCACCGGCTTGTGCTCGAACACCGTGGTGGCGAGATAGCGGTCCAGGCGGGTGGCGTCGATGCCGTAATTGGGAATGCGGTGATTGGAGAAGGCGTCGCGCATGACGAAGCCGGACAGGCGGCTTTGCGGGGCGGGGCGCCAGCTGGCGGCCAGTTGGCTGTTGACGCGGTCATAGCCGTAATTGACCCGCTGGCCGGCTCCGTCCTCGTAGGGCTTGACGTGGTCGTGGCGCAGGCCGCCCCAGACCGAGCCGTCGCCGATCTCGGTATTGGCCAGGCCGGCTTCGGTCGAGACGTTGCCGTTGCCCTGGAAACCGCCGGTCAGCACGGCATTGTTCGATGCCGCCGCCGCCACGGCCCGGCGCTGGGCGAAAAATTCGACGGGCCAGGCGGTCTTGGCCGGCATCAGCGGCTCGGCCACCGGCAGGTCGGTCAGCAGCATGAGGGGCGGGACGTCCTGTCCGGCATGGCGCGGCATGTAGCGGGTGTCGACGAAGGACTGATCGGGCAGCAGCTTGGGCGGCTCGCCCGCCTCCGACTGCTCGCCAATCGCCATCAGCGCCGCCAGGACCGGCAGCTTGCGCAACAGGCTTCGATTATGATTACGCCCCCTTCTCATGACGGTAGAGGTAATCGGATCGGCATGGGAAAGGCAAGCCAATCCAGCCACAAGCATTGCACTCCCGCCGTCTTCGGTGTACCGCTTGCATATGGCTGAGCGGGGGGAGACAACTGAGCCATGCATTGGAGATGGGTGGCGCAAGTAACGCTCGTTTTGTTCGTGGCGCTTGGATCGATGGTGTTCGCGGGGGGACGGGCCGTCGCCGGTCTGAATCTTTCCGCCGAAACCAGGGTGGAGCCGATATCCGGCCACTGGTCGGCGCTGCGGGACCCCTCCGCCGAGCTCGATATCGACGATGTGACCAAATCCGAGGCGGCCGTGGGGTTCAAGCCGCTGCCGGGCGACCTTGCCGCCGGCTATGACGGCGCCGTATGGTGGCTGAGGACGGAGATTCGGCGCGGCGCCGACGCGCCCTCCCATTGGCTGCTGGAGGTCGAGCCCCCCTATCTGGATCAGGTCGGCCTGTTCATCGAGGACGAGCGGGGGGTATTGCGCGCCTTCGCCGCCGGCGACCGCGTCCGTTTCGATGCCCGTCCCTTGCCTTATCGCACCTTCGTCTTCCCCATCCGTCTGGACGACGACTTGCCCCATCGGGTCTACCTGCGGATCAAGTCCACGAGTTCCGTGAACGTCACGGCGCGCCTTCTGTCACCCGAGGGATTCGCCCTCAGCGCCGCCCATCGGGACCTGGCCCACGGTCTGGCCCATGGCGCGACGATCATCATCATCCTGTTCGCGCTGGTGCAGTTCGCGGTGGGGCGGGACCGGCTTCATCTCGGATTTCTTGCCTATGCAATTCCGTTGGAACTGATGTATCTGGCGATCGGCGGCTTCGCGTCCCAGATGATCGTTCCCGCCTTTCCCCTGGTGGCCGACCAGATGCTGGGGATCTCGGCCTGTCTGGCCATCGGCGGCGGCATGGTCTTCGCGTCGCAGGTCCTGGATTTCGAGCATCACTTTCCCAGGATGGAGCGGATCTACACCTGGACCGGCCGGGGCTGCCAGTGGGCGGCGGTGTCGGTGCCGCTCGGCTTGTATTGGCTGGCGGCGCCGGTGGTCCAGTCGCTGGTCCTGGTGTCGTTCTTCATCACGGCCTTTCTCGCCATGAGGCGGTCGCTGGCCGGCGATGGCGTCGCCCGGTGGTACATGGTGGCCTTCCTGTTTCCCATCATGGTCAACATGTTCGTGGTGGCCCGCGTCCTCGGCCTTGTCACCACGCCCATCGAGATGGATCTGGTCGCCCATTTCGCGGCCAGCACCCACATGCTGCTCATCGGCTGCGGGCTGGTGTGGTACAGCGCCGGAATCGAGGCCGACCGCCGCCGTGCCGGCCAGCAGCAGTTGGAGGCCGCCTATCAGATCGAACGGGCGCTGGAGGAGCGGGTCAGCCTGCGTACCAGGGAGCTGGCTGAATCCAACGCCACCCTGGCGCGCGAAATCGCCGAGCGCCGGGCCGCCGAGGACCGTGTCACCGACCGCGAACGGCAGGTACGCGCCATTCTCGAAGCCGCGCCGTTTCCCATGGTGGTCTCGAGCTTTCCCGACGGAGAGATCATCTCCCTGAACGGCCCGGCCGCCGAGCTTCTCAATGTTCCGGCCGACCAGGCGGTCGGCATGATGAGCGTGGAATTCTATGCCGAGCCGTCGGAACGGGGGCCGATGATCGCCCAGCTCCACCAGAGCGGCGCCGTCCTCGGGCATGAACTGCGCCTGCGGCGGATGCCGCGCATGCAGCGCTGGGTCCTGCTGTCGGTGGTGCGTTTCAGCTATGGCGGCCGGGATTGCGTGCTGGCCTGCCTGAACGACATCACCACCCGCAAGCAGCTCGAGGATGCCCTGCGGCTGACCGGGCGTCGGGCGGAGGCCGCGCTGGAGGCGGAGCGCCAGGCCCTGCGCGAGCAGCGCAACTTCCTGGCGATGGTCTCGCACGAGTTCAGGGTTCCGCTGGCCATCATCGAGGCGGCGTCGCAATTGCTGAACATCTATCTGGGTGCCAACGGGGAGGCGGAGGAGGAGGTGGCGAAGATCCGCCGGGCCGTGCGGCGCATGTCGGAACTCATCGACGTCTGCCTGGCGGACGACCGGATCGATTCGTCTTCCTTGCAGGTGCATGCCGACCGGCTCGACGTGGCCCGCATGCTGGCCGACATCTGCGACGACAAGCGGCCCTTCGCCGGTGAGCGCGATCTTGTCCTGCATGCGCCGGGCCGGGCCGACGTGATGGCCGATTGGACTCTATTGCGGATCGCGTTTTCCAATCTGATCGACAATGCGCTAAAGTTCTCGCCAGGCGGCTCCCCGGTGACCATCGAGGTCACCGTAGAAGACGACGCGGTCCGGGTCCGGATCGCCGACCAGGGACCGGGAATCGCCGTGGAGGAGCAGTCGCGGATCTTCGAGAAATTCTACCGCTCCACCAAGTCCGACCGCATACGCGGCGCCGGTCTGGGGCTTTACATCGTCAAGCGGATCATGGACCTGCACGGGGCAGCCATTTCCGTGGACAGCGAAAGGGGCCGGGGAACCGTATTCGATATTTGGTTGTCCGCCGGCAATGAGATACGTCTAAGCGGAGTAATACCTAAGCGCTAATTCAGTAACGTGTAAAGTATGGTGATATTGCTTAGGGAGTTTGTGTCCGCAGGGGAAAATCTATGATCAAGGTAATGGTCGTCGAGGACGATCCTGATCTGTGCGGGTCGATCTGCCGCTATCTGTCCCTGGTGGGCATGAATGTCCAGCGTGCGGGGTCGGGGGCGGAAATGGACGCCCTTCTGCCGGATTTCGTGCCGGACCTGCTGGTGCTCGACGTCAACCTTCCGGGCGAGGACGGCTTTTCCATCGCCGCCCGGCTGCGCTCGGCCAGCAAGGTGGGCATCATCATGCTGACCGCTCGCGGGCAGCTGGACGACCGGGTCCTGGGCCTGACCGCCGGTGCCGACGCCTATCTGGTCAAGCCGGTGCAGTTCCGGGAGCTGGAGGCGGTGATCCACAGCCTGACGCGGCGCCTGAACGAGCCCGCCGCCGAGGAAAAGCGCGAAAGCCGCGAGGATGGGAACCAGACCTGGGGCTTCGACGCCGCCAGCTGGTCGCTGATCACCCCGTCGGGCCAGCGGGTGCCGCTGACCAACGCCGAGTACCGGGTGCTGCAGACCCTGACCCAGGAGCCGGGCGCCTCGGTGGCGCGCGACGACATCGCCGCCGCGCTGGGCAAGAGCATCGGCGGCTATGACGACCGCAGCATCGACGCGGTGATGGCCCGGCTGCGCCGCAAGGTCAACGCCGCCACCGGCGAGAACCTGCCGGTGCGCGCCGTCCGTTCCGTGGGCTACGTCTTCGCCGCGCCGGTCGAGGCCCGCGCCCGCCAGGCCTCTTAGGGACAAGCATGGCCCGCACCATCGGTTCCCACGGCCCCCGCACCATGGAGGCCATCCGCAAGGCGGGTCTGAAGCTGATCTACGAGCATGGTTTCGAGGCCATGAGCCTGCGCCAGCTGGCGGCCGAGGTCGGCATCCAGGTGGGCTCGCTGTACAATCACATCAGCACCAAGGAAGACCTGCTCTACGACCTGATCCGCGCCCATATGGACGAGCTGTTCCTGCAGTTCGACGCCGCCATGGCGGCGGTGGAGGGGCAGGGGGCGGAAGAGCGTCTGCGGGCGTTCGTGGCCTTCCACGTCACCTATCACATCGTGCGCAAGCGCGAGGTGTTCATCGGCGCCTCGGAGCTGCGTTCGCTCGAGCCCAATCACTACGAAGAGATCGTCACCCTGCGGCGGCGCTACGAGCGCCGGCTGATCGACATCCTGGACCAGGGCGAGGCGGCCGGCCTGTTCCGCTGCGGCGACGCCCATGTGGCCGCCTATGGCATCCTCAGCATGCTGACCGGCGTATGCACCTGGTTCCGGCCCCATGGCCGCCTGAGCAAGGAACAGGTCATCGCCATCTATTCCGATCAGGTGCTGGGCGGATTGATGGGCGCCCGTGGGCAGTGAGGTCCTGATCCGCGGCGCCGGCGAGATCGCCTCGGCCATCGCCGTGTATCTGGCGCGGGAAGGATGCCGGGTGGCGCTGCAATCGTCTCGGCCGCCCATCGCCATCCGTCGGCGGATGGCCTTCTCGGACGCCTACTTTCTGGGCGCGGTGGAGTTCGAGGGCATTCAGGCCCGCCGCATCGAAAACCCGCAGGACATCGCCGACGCCTGGACCTGTGGCCAGATTCCCCTGCTCGCCATGGAGTTCGGCCAGGCCGTGGCCGGCCGTCCCTGGTCGGTGCTGGTGGACGCCCGCATGAACAAGCAGCAGGTTCCCGAGCCTCAGCGGGGCCTGGCGCCGCTGGTGGTGGGCATGGGGCCGGGCTGCACCGTCGGGGTCAACGTGGACGTGGCGGTGGAGACCTCGTGGGATCAGTTGGGCAGGGTGGTGCGCCACGGCTCCACCTTGAAGCTGGCGGGCGAGCCCAGGGCCGTGCTGGGGCAGGCCCGCTCGCGTTTCCGCTACGCTCCCGTCGCCGGCATCCTGCGGGCCGAGGCCGCCATCGGCCAGCGGGTCAGGGCGGGCGACGTGGTGGCCCGTATCGGCGCCACGGCGGTCGAGGCGCCCTTTGACGGCATCGTCCGTGGACTGACCCATGACGGAGTGCCGGTGGAAACGGGCAACAAGATCGCCGAGATCGACCCCCGCCCCGGAGAGGTGAAGCTGGCGGGAATCGACGAAAGGCCGCGGCGCATCGCCGAGGCGGTGGCGAGCATCGTCGTTCAGTCCCGGGCCTGACGGCGCCGGCTGCCGGCAGCGGTCAGGCCTCGTCCCTGTCGGGCAGGGTGAAGCGGAAACGCGAGCCCTGGCCCGGTTCGGATTCCACCCAGATGCGCCCGCCGTGGTGCTCGACGATCTTGCGGCACAGCGCCAGCCCGATGCCGGTGCCCTCGTACTCGGTGCGGGCGTGCAGGCGCTGGAAGATGTCGAAGATCCGGTCGAAATACTCCGGCGCGATGCCGATGCCGTTGTCGGCGACGGTGCAGACCCAGCCGGACGCGTCGCGCTCCGCCCACACCGCCACCGCCGGGGGGCGATCGGGATGGCGGTACTTCACGGCGTTGGCGATCAGGTTCTGGAACAGGCGGACCAGTTCGCCACCCGATCCGGTGACCGCCGGCAGGCCCTGGGGAACCGCCAGCGTGGCGCCGCTCTCCTTGATGGGAAGTTCAAGGTTCTTCGCCGCGATGGCGATGACATCGGCCAGATCGATGCGGGTCAGGGGATCGCGGACGCGGCCGACGCGGGAGAATTCCAGCAGGTCGAGCACCATGCGGTCCATGCGCGCCGCCCCGTCGCGGGCGAAATCCAGGAACTGGCGTCCATCCTCGTCCAGGGCGGCTTCGTAGCGCCGCTGGATCAGGCCGAGATAGCTGGTGATCATGCGCAGCGGCTCGCGCAGGTCATGGGACGCCACATAGGCGAATTGCTCGAGTTCCCGGTTGGATTTGTCCAGATCGCGCACCAGGGCGGACTGACGCTCGCGGTTCTCGACCCAATCGGTGATGTCGCGGCCCACCGCCTGGACTTCGATGATATGGCCGGACATGTCGCGGATGGCGGCGCCTTCCCAGGATACCCAGCGCAGGCCGCCCGCCGTCTTCATGCGGCTCTCCACCGTGGCGCGGAAATCGGGGGGCTGGAGGACGTCGTTGATGGCCTGGGCGGTGGCGTCGTGGTCGCTTTCGTGGACGAAACTCCGCCAGGACTGGCCGATGACGGTAACCGGGGCCTGGCCATGGGCGCGGGCGAAGGCCTCGTTGGCGAACACCAGCCGCTCGTCGAGGGCGAACCGGACCACCAGATCGTTCTGGGTTTCGATCAGCCCGCGATAGCGCTCCTCGCTGGCCTTCAGCGCGACCAGATGCCGCCCGGCCAGGGCGGTCAGGCCGAAAATGGCGACGGCCAGCAGGCCGATCACCCCCGCGATGGTCAGCGCTTCGCTTCGCCAGGGGGCGAGGACTCCGTCGAGCGGGCGGCCGACGATCACCACCAGGGCGGGCAGCGCCGGTTCCTGCAGGGTGCGGACGGCGGAAAGCTTCTCCTTGCCGTCGGTGACCGTGACGTGGAGGAAGGTGTTCTCCTTCCCGCCGGCCTCGCGGTGCATGGCGAAGGCGCCGCCCTTGGCGATGTTCTTGCCCACGTAGAGCTCGGGCTCGGGGTCGCGGTCGATGATGTCGCCATCAGGGGTGACCAGCAGGGCGCCGGCCCCCACCTCGCCGCGATGCACCGATCTCAGCAGGCCCTGAAAATACGCCAGCTCCAGCGATACCGTGACGATTCCGTCGAATTGCCCGTCCGCCCCGCTCAGCGGCATGGACACCATGATCACCAGATTGCCGTCCATGCCGATGGGCAGGGGCTTGGACACATAGATGTCCTGCCCCGGGGGAATGTCGCGCGCCCCTGTGAAGAACGGGCGAGGCGAGGTGTCCCGGCCCTCGATCTGGGGCAGGGTGGAGATCGTGACGATGCCGGCGGCGTTGACGATGAAGGCCTGGCGGATCTCGGGGACCACCTTGGCGCGGGTCGCCATGAAGCGTCGAAGCGTGTTGGGGTCGTTGCGGGGGGCTTCGGCGATGGCGCGCAGCATCAGGCGGACCACGCGCAGGCTGCCGCGCACCTGCTCTTCCGTGACGCGGGCGGTATCGGCGAGGTTGGCGCGGGCCACCTCGATGGTCCGCCGGTAACTGGCCTGCACCTGAAAACCCATCAGGCCGACCAGAACCAGGACCAGTCCGATGGAAACGCTCCACATTCCCAGCGGCTGCATGCCGGCGAGAAGCGATTGTCGCGGAGCTGTCCTCATTCCTTCCCCCGGGGCATGTCGGTAAGGCAGTGTACCCCAGGTGGAGCGGCTGGCCTATGCAAACCAACCCGGGGCGATACGCTCTTTCCCGTTTCCAGGGTCTGGGAAAATGCGTAGCATCGAAAGATGCGCGAAGGATTGAACTTTATTCCCGGGCGCTCGCGGCCATATGTGGACGGCATATGATGGAGACCCAAGTCCCGCTTGCCGATTACCAGAACAGCCATGTCGGCCGAGAGCGGGCGGCAAGCGCTGGAGATTTGGCCGGTTTTGCCGCCGAACCGGGACTCGCCCGGCATTTCGCCGTCCTTTGCTTCGCGGCCATTCTGTTCTGGCTGGGCGTCTGCTGGGTGGTGGCCGGGGAGTACACCGCCTGGCGAGCCCTGCAATCCCTCGAACATGCGCAGGGTGACCTGCGCCAGAGCAGCGAGGACATGACCCAGGGGCTGCAGCGGACCCTGTCGGTCTTTCATGGAATTCCGGCGGCATTGGGCCGCGACCGCGCCGTCCTCGACGCCCTGAAGCGGTTCGGCGACCGGCCCGACCTGGCGTCCATGCCGATGGCCCGGCGGCAGGACATCCTGACCGCCGACCCGCGTCTCGCGGAGCTCAACCGCTCCCTGGCCGGGGCGGCCGAGGATATCGGAGCCATCAGCGTCATCTGGCTGATCAACCCGGCGGGCGACGCCATCGCCGCCAGCAATGGCGGGCGCGCCGACAGTTTCGTCGGCATCAACTATCGCGACCGGACCTATTTCACCGAGGCTGTCGCCGGGCGCCTCGGCCATCAGTTCGCCCTGGGCCGCGTCACCAATATTCCAGGCCTGTTCTTTTCCGCCCCGGTTCGCGACGGCGGCCGGGTGCTGGGGGTCATGGCCATCAAGATCGACATTCCCTACCTGTCGTCCTGGGTCAACCAGGCCAACGCCTTTCTCAGCGACAATTACGGCGTGGTGATCCTGGCCCAGGACAAGGCGCTGGAAATGCGGACCCTGCCGGGGGCGGCGGTGGTGGGGCTTTCACCGGCCGAGCGCATGGGCCGCTACAAGCGTTCGGAATTCGCGGAACTCCCCCTTGCTCCCTGGGGCTCGGCCGATCATCCGGCGTTGCACCGGTGGGGGCGTGAGGGCGTGCCGTATCTGCGGAACTCGACCATCCTGGCCGACGACGACCTGGCGCTGACCATCCTGGCCCCGGTGCCGCTGGTGGCCACCGTCGCCGCCGACCGTCTGGCGCTGTTCGGGCTGTCGGGATCGTTGGGGGCGCTGGTCATCATCCTGGCCGGGGCGGCCACCTATCATTGGCTCAACCGCGAGCGGAGCCGGCGCAACCGCATCACCCGCGAGCGGATCGAGTACATGGCGACCCACGACGCTCTTACCGGCCTGTTCAGCCGCAGCGTGCTGGATCAGTTCATCGCCCACGGCATCGCCGGAGCCAAGCGGTCGGGGCGGGGGCTGGCGGTGCTGTTCATCGATCTCGACCAGTTCAAGGAGATCAACGACACCCAAGGCCACGAAGTGGGCGACATGATCCTGAAGGAGGCGGCGCGGCGCCTGCGCGGCGCGGTCCGGGGGGCCGATGTGGTCATCCGCCAGGGGGGCGACGAATTCATCGTCCTGCTGTTCGACCTGCCGCAGCCCGACGACGCCGGCAACGTGGCGGACAAGATTCTCGCCGCCCTGAACCGGCCCTACACCATCACCGATCCGCCGCAGCACCTGTCGGCCAGCATCGGCATCGCCTCGTTCCCCGATCATGGGGAAACGCCGTCCATGCTGCTGCGGCACGCGGACATGGCCATGTACGGGGCCAAGGCGGCCGGACGCGGCGGCTATCGGTATTACGGGGCGTGACGGCGAAGCCCGTGCCGTCACCGCGTCCTCAATCCTGGCGCCGGCTTCCCGTGTGGATCGCCAGGGCACGGGCCAGTTCGTAGACCCGCTTGCGCACATTGGGGTCGCCGATGCGGTAATAGGTGCGGACCAGGTCGAGGGTCTCGCGCTTGTTCATGGGATCGATCCGCTGTTCCGGCGGTTCCTCCGTGGCGTGGGCCATGTGCCGGGGGCTGGCGGCCATCACCTCGTAGGGCATCTCGTCGTAGAAATACTCCACCGGCACTTCCAGGGCGCGGGCCAGGTCGAACAGGCGCGAGGCCCCGATGCGGTTGGCGCCGCGCTCGTATTTCTGAATCTGCTGGAAGGTCAGGCCCAGCGCATCGCCCAGGTCTTCCTGGCTGAGGCCGAGCAGGGTGCGGCGCAAGCGCAGGCGGCTGCCCACATGCACATCGATGGGGTTGGGATGTCCCCCCGGCGTCCGTCCCCGGGTTGATTGACGTGTGACTTGCATTGCATGCATCCGCTGAGGTTGTAATTCCTCTATTTGGGACCGTGCATACAAGTCGCGCAAGTGGCAAAATTATCTAAAAATGCCAAAGAGCAGATTATGAAATAATATTATTCCCGCAATTGTATGCAATGCGCGCAACCTTGGGGATAAAATAAGCCCCCGGGAAGGATCCCTCCCGGGGGCTCGTCTTGCCGGATCGGCGCGTCAGGCTGAACGAATCAGCCGACGATCTCGCAGCCGGAGAAGAAGAAGGCGATCTCGATGGCGGCGTTCTCGGCCGAATCCGAACCATGCACCGAATTGGCTTCCACCGATTCGGCGAAGTCGGCGCGGATGGTGCCCGGCGCGGCGTTGGCCGGGTTGGTGGCGCCCATGATCTCGCGGTTGCGGGCGACGGCGCCTTCACCTTCCAGGACCTGCACGACCACCGGGCCGGAGATCATGAAATCGACCAGTTCGCCGAAGAACGAGCGCTCGGCGTGGACCGAGTAGAACTGACCGGCCTGGGCCTTGGTCAGCTGCACGCGCTTCTGAGCGACGATGCGCAGGCCGGCTTCCTCGAAGCGGGCATTGATCTTGCCGGTGAGGTTGCGGCGGGTGGCGTCGGGCTTGATGATCGACAGGGTACGTTCGGTAGCCATTGGTGAATTCCTTTCGGCGGTTGCTCGCGCCGCGCCGGGGTCGGGTTTGGGCGGCCGCGCACGTCCCCGGGCGGCCGGGCGCATCCGGGGACGGCGGGTTATAACTCCAAAGAATGAGGAGAGCAACGGTCTCAAGAAAGCGCGCCTTTGCCGCACGCGCGCGGGCGTGCTATTTCACGCACCCATGCTGCACATCAACGACCTTACCTTCCGCTACGGCGGCCGGACCATCTTCGAGACCGCCACGGTTCATATCCCGGCCGGGGCGCGGGTCGGCCTGGTGGGCCGCAACGGCACGGGCAAGACCACCCTGTTCAAGCTGATCGCCGGCGACCTTCATCCCGATTCGGGTGAAATCTCCTTACGCCCGCGCGCCCGCCTCGGCCGTCTGGCCCAGGAAGCGCCCGAGGGCGACATCAGCCTGATCGACTGCGTGCTGGCCGCCGATACCGAGCGTACCGCCTTGTTCGAGGAGGCGGAAACCTGCCATGACGGCCACCGTATCGCCGAGATCCACGAGCGGCTGGTGGCCATCGACGCCCATTCCGCCCCGGCGCGGGCCGCCGCCATCCTGTCGGGCCTGGGCTTCGACGCGGAGGCGCAGCAAAGGCCGGTGTCTGATTTCTCGGGCGGCTGGCGCATGCGCGTGGCGCTGGCGGCCTCGCTGTTCACGGTTCCCGACCTGCTTTTGCTGGACGAGCCCACCAACCACCTGGATCTGGAGGCGACCTTGTGGCTGCAAAGCCATCTGGCCGCCTATCCCGGCACCCTGGTGGTGATCAGCCACGACCGCGAGCTGCTGAACGAGGTGGCCAACCGCATCGTCCATCTGGAAGGTGCGAAGCTGAACGTCTATGGCGGCAATTACGACCGCTTCGAGGCGACGCGGCGCGCCCGCATGGAGCTGCAGGCCAAGGCCTACACCAAGCAGATGGAGCAGCGGCGCAAGATCCAGTCGTTCATCGACCGCTTCAAGGCCAAGGCCACCAAGGCGGCCCAGGCGCAAAGCCGCGTCAAGATGCTCGAGCGCATGGAGATGGTGGTCCCGGTGGTCGAGGACCGCGCCATGTCCTTCGACTTCCCCGACCCCGAGCCGCTGTCGCCCCCCATCGTCGCCATCGACAAGGGAATCGCCGGGTATGGCGACAAGGTGGTGCTGCGCGGCCTCGACATCCGCATCGACATGGACGACCGCATCGCGCTGCTGGGCGCCAACGGTAACGGCAAGTCGACGCTCGCCAAGATCCTGTCGGGCCGCCTCGACCTGCTCGACGGCAAGCTCTCCAAGCCGCAGAAGCTGAAGATCGGCTATTTCGCCCAGCACCAGACCGAAGAATTGCGCCTGGACGAGACTCCTTTCGAGCACATGGCCGTGGTGATGAAGGACGCCCCCGAGGCAAAGGTGCGCGCCCAGCTGGGCCGCTTCGGCTTCGAGCAGGATCGCGCCGACGTCAAGGTCGCGTCCCTGTCGGGCGGCGAGAAGTCGCGGCTGCTGTTCGCCCTGATGAGCCGCGAGGCCCCCCATCTGATGATCCTGGACGAGCCCACCAACCACCTGGACATCGACGCCCGCGAGGCGCTGGTGGCGGCGCTCAACGCCTATGACGGGGCGGTGATCCTGATCAGCCACGACCCCCATCTGATCGAACTGGCCGCCGACAGCCTGTGGCTGGTGGGCGACGGCAAGGTGCGGCCCTTCGACGGCGATCTGGCCGCCTATCGCAAGCTGCTGCTGGAGCAGGCGCGCGAGGACCGGAGGGGGGCCCGGCCCGACAAGGGGGGCGAGGGCAACCAGCGCAAGGCCGACCGCAAGGCCGCCGCCGACCTGCGCGCCCAGCTGGCGCCGCTGCGCAAGGTGGCGCAGGCGGCGGAGAAGACGCTGGAAAAGCTGCATGCCGAGCAGAAGGCCCTGGCCGACAAGCTGGCCGACCCCAAGCTCTACCAGGGGCCGCCGGCCAAGGTCACCGAGCTGCGCCGCCTGGAAGCCGACCTCGCCCGCAAGGTGGAGGACGCCGAGATGGCGTGGCTGACCGCCCAGGAGGAATTGGAGGCGGCCCAGGCATAGTCATCATCTGGCTTCCGGCTCCTGGGCTTTCGGTATAAGCTGCCCGACGTTACATTTCGTCAAGGAACCCGCCTGGGTGAATCCCGACTCCGCCGCAGCCGTCACCCCCCCCCCCAGCCGGCGCACGCCGGGAGAGCTGCGCCGCCGTTTGCGCCTGCTGATGGCCGTCATGGTGGCGGTGCTGGTGGGCGGCGCGGCATCCCTGCTGGTGGAATTGCGCGTCGCCGCCTTCGAGAAGGCGGCGTCGGCCACCTCCGGCGCCGCGCGCCTTCTCGACGACAGCCTGACGCGAACCCTCAGCAGCACCGACGCCACCCTGGCGCGCCTGGCGCCATCGGCCGAAGCCTTCCTGGCCGGAAGACTGTCCAGGGCCGAGATCGTGCGCGAACTGGCCAGCCTGGAGGCCGGGCTGGTCCAGCGGGGCACCATGCTGGTGGTGGATTCCAGGGGCGACGTGGCCGCCGCGTCGCGGCCGCCCCGGGCCGGCGGAGCGGTCAATTATGCCGGCCGGGACTATTTCATCGCCCATCGCGACGGCGCCGAGCGGGTGATCGGGCCGATGGTACTGGGATCCTACAGCCTGGCGCCGGTCTTCACGGTCAGCCGGCGTCTCGGCGCCCCGGACGGCGGCTTCGGCGGTCTGGTGATCGTGGGCGTCTACGCCAATTTCTTCACCGATTTCCACAACACCCTGGGCCTGGGGCCGTCCGCCTATATCGGGGCCAATACCGGCGGCCGGGTGATGCTGCGCCAGCCCAACCCCGAGAATTACGTGGGGCGGCCGACCCCCAACAACCCCGTCGTCGCGGCGGCCGCCGAGCAGAAGGTGGGGACCATCCGCATCAGTTCGCCGGCGGATCAGGTGGAACGGGTGGTCTCGTACCGCAAGCTCACCGAATTCGACGTTCTGGTCAGCGCCGGCATGGCGGTGGACGACATCCTCGCCCCCTGGCGGCAGACCGCGCTGATCATCGCCACGTCCATGGTGGTGGTGTTGCTGGGCCTGGGCGGCATGGCGGCGACCACCTTCCGCGCCCTCGGCCGCGAGGAGCGGGTCATCGCCTCGCTGGAAGAGACGGTGCACGCCCGCACCGCCGAGGCGGAGCAGCGCGCCGACGAGGCGCGCCTCGCCAACGAGAGCAAGACCCGGTTCCTGGCCGCCGCGTCCCATGACCTGCGCCAGCCGCTGCAGGCCGCCGGCATGTTCGCCGAGGTGCTGGCCGGGCAGGTGGAGGACGATCCGCGCAAGCTGAAGGTGGTCGACCGCCTGCGCCAGAGCATCGAGGCGACCAATTCCCTGCTGGCCACCCTGCTGGACGTCTCGGCGCTGGAGGCCGGCAAGATCAAGCCCAATGTCAGCTCCTTCCGTCTGATGCCCCTGCTGGCCGGGCTGGTGGACCAGATCGAGCCCGAGGCGAGCCGCAAGGGCCTGGCCATCGGGGCGGTGCCCACCTCGCTGCAGGTGGAAAGCGATCCGGTGCTGCTGGAGCGGCTGCTGCGCAACCTGCTGGTCAACGCCGTCCGCTATACCGAAAGCGGACGGGTGCTGATCGGCTGCCGCCGCCGGGGCGGGCGGGCGGTGATCCAGGTTCTCGATACCGGCATCGGCATTCCCGCCGACAAGATGCAGGCGGTGTTCGACGATTTCGTCCGCCTCGACAACCCCGCCGAGCGGGGCGGCAGCCGGGGGCTCGGCCTCGGCCTAGGGGTGGTGCGGCGCATGGCCGTCCTTCTCGGCCATACCCTGGAACTGCGCTCGACCCTCGGAAAGGGCTCGTGCTTCGGGGTGGTGGTTCCCAGGGTCTAGACTCCGTTCGGCATCCGGCGGACGAGCGATGGCCCATCCGCCGGAACCGTCGGGCTTACCGCAGGTCGAAGCGGTCGGCGTTCATCACCTTGGTCCAGGCCGAAGCGAAGTCGCGGACGAACTTGGCTCCGGCATCGTCCGAGGCATAGACCTCGGCCAGGGCCCGCAACTGCGAGTTCGAGCCGAAGATCAGGTCCACGCGGGTGCCGGTCCAGGTCACCGTTCCGTCGGCGCGGCTGCGTCCCTCGTAGACGCCGTCCGCCCCCGCCGCCGGCCGCCACTCCGTCGCCATGTCCAGCAAATTGACGAAGAAGTCGTTGCCGAGCACGCCGGGGCGGGTGGTGAACACGCCGTGGGACGACTGGCCAGCATTGGCGCCCAGCACCCGCAAGCCGCCCACCAGCACGGTCATCTCCGGGGCGGTGAGGGTCAGCAATTGCGCCTTGTCCACCAGGAACTCCTCGGCCGAGACGGCGTAGGTGCCCTTGCGGTAGTTGCGGAAGCCGTCCGCCACCGGCTCCAGCACCGCGAAGGAGGCTGCGTCCGTCTGCTCGGCCGTGGCGTCGGTGCGGCCCGGCGCGAAGGGAATGTCCAGATCATGGCCGCCCGCCTTGGCGGCCTGTTCCACGGCGGCGTCGCCGCCCAGCACGATCAGGTCGGCCAGCGACACCTTCTTCTTGCCGTGGGCGGCGTTGAAGGCGGTCTGAATCCCTTCCAGAACCTGCAGCACCTTGGACAGGCGGGCGGGATCGTTGACCTCCCAGTCCTTCTGGGGCGCGAGGCGGACGCGGGCGCCGTTGGCGCCGCCCCGTCCGTCCGAGGCGCGGAAGGTGGACGCCGAGGCCCAGGCGGTGGACACCAGGTCCGAAACAGACAGGCCGGAGGCGAGGATCTCCGCCTTCAGGGCGCGGATGTCGGTGGCGTCGATCAGGGGATGGTTCACCGCCGGGACCGGATCCTGCCAGATCAGCACTTCCGCCGGTACTTCCCGACCGAGATGGCGGGCGCGCGGCCCCAGGTCGCGGTGGGTCAGCTTGAACCAGGCTCGGGCGAAGGCGTCGGCGAAGGCCTCGGGATTTTCCAGGAAGCGCCGGGAGATCTTCTCGTAGGCCGGATCGAAGCGCAGCGCCAGGTCGGTGGTCAGCATGGCGGGCGCGTTGCGCTTGGCCGGGTCGTGGGCGTCGGGCACCGTGCCGGCCCCCATGCCGTGCTTGGGCGTCCATTGATGGGCGCCGGCCGGGCTCTTGGTCAGTTCCCATTCATAGCCGAACAGGTTCCAGAAGAAGTTGTTGCTCCACTTGGTGGGCGTGGTGGTCCAGGTGACCTCCAGTCCGCTGGTGATGGTGTCGGCGCCCTTGCCGCTGCCGAAGCCGCCCTTCCAGCCGAAGCCCTGCTCCTCGATGGGGGCGGCTTCGGGTTCGGGGCCGACCAGGGCGGCGTCGCCCGCGCCGTGGGTCTTGCCGAAGGTGTGGCCGCCGGCGATCAGCGCCACCGTCTCCTCGTCGTTCATGGCCATGCGGCCGAAGGTCTCGCGGATGTCGCGGGCGGCGGCCAGGGGATCGGGGTTGCCGCCCGGCCCTTCCGGATTCACGTAGATCAGCCCCATCTGCACGGCGGCCAGGGGCTTGTCCAGACTCCGCTCGCCGCTGTGGCGCTTGTCGCCCAGCCAGGCTTCCTCGGCGCCCCAATAGATGTCCTCCTCGGGCTCCCAGACGTCCTCGCGGCCACCGGCGAAGCCGAAGGTCTTGAAGCCCATGGATTCCAGGGCGCAATTGCCGGCCAGGATCATCAGGTCGGCCCAGGAGATGGCCCGGCCGTACTTGCGCTTGATGGGCCACAGCAGCCGCCGGGCCTTGTCCAGGTTGGCGTTGTCCGGCCAGCTGTTCAGTGGCGCGAAACGCTGGGTGCCGGATGTGGCGCCGCCGCGCCCGTCGGCGGTGCGGTAGGTGCCGGCGCTATGCCAGGCCATGCGGATGAAGAAGGGGCCGTAATGGCCGAAATCCGCCGGCCACCAATCCTGGGAATCGGTCATCAGGGCGGTGAGGTCCGCCTTCACCGCCGCCAGGTCCAGCGACTTGAACGCCTCGGCGTAGCTGAAGCCCTCGTCCATGGGATTGGATGCGGGCGGATGCTGATGAAGAATCCGCAGGTTCAACTGGTTCGGCCACCAGTCCCGGTTGGAGCGGCCCGCGAAAGTGGCGTTGGGGCGCGCTCCATGGGCCACAGGGCATTGTCCCTTGGGTCCCGCATCGTGTTCGGCCATGACATCCTCCCAAATGTGTTTCGCGGCGGAACGGCATCACACCGCAGACCTCCATCGTAACGATTGAAGAGTGATCGTTGAAATGAGTTATATTGGTTATGAAAATCGATAGATTCGATTTATATGGCTATTACGAAGGGAAGGGCTGCCCCCTGCCGCTCCGCGGCGTTCAATCGAGGTATTATGATACCGCAATGATAAGTCATTGATTTTAAAAGATTTAAATGCTGTTGACTCATGCGCTCGCTGTGGCATACTCCGCGCCCTCGACGCCCCGGCTTTTCGGGGCATCGCCAACTGGTTTTGCCGTGGGTGCCATGAAGACCTTTAACGCCAAACCGTCCGAAGTTGAGAAGAAGTGGGTCGTGATCGACGCGGACGGCGTCGTGCTCGGCCGCCTGGCCAGCATCGTTTCGATGCGCCTGCGCGGGAAGCATCTGCCGACCTACACCCCGCACGTGGACATGGGCGATAACGTGATTATCGTCAATGCCGAGAAGGTCAAGCTGACCGGCAACAAGCTCGCCGACAAGCGCTTCTACTGGCATACCGGCCATCCCGGCGGCATCAAGGACCGTACCATGGGTCAGCTGCTGTCCGGCCGCTTCCCCGAGCGGGTCATCGAGAAGGCCGTGGAGCGCATGATCACCCGTGGTCCGCTCGGCCGTCAGCAGATGAAGAACCTGCGCGTCTATGCCGGCCCCGCCCACCCGCACGAGGCCCAGGCCCCCGAGGTGGTGGACGTCGCGTCCATGAACCCGAAGAACAAGAGGTAGTCCCATGGCCGATCTCTCCAGCTTGGCCGACCTGAAGGCCGCCTCGCCGGTCCAGGCCCAGCCTGTGCACGAGCGCAAGGTTGACGCCCAGGGCCGCGCCTATGCCACCGGCAAGCGCAAGAACGCCGTCGCCCGCGTGTGGGTGAAGCCCGGTTCCGGCAAGATCATCGTCAACGGTCGCGAACTGCCGGTGTACTTCGCCCGTCCGGTGCTGCGCATGATCATCAACCAGCCGTTCGAGGCCGCCCGCGTCGAGAACCAGTTCGACGTGCACTGCACCGTCAACGGCGGTGGCCTGTCCGGTCAGGCCGGCGCGCTCCGCCACGGCATCAGCCGCGCGCTGACCTTCTTCGATCCGGGCCTGCGCCCGGCGCTGAAGGCCGGCGGCTTCCTCACCCGCGATCCCCGCGTGGTCGAGCGTAAGAAGTACGGCAAGCACAAGGCCCGTCGTTCGACCCAGTTCTCCAAGCGTTAATCTGGGTTTGGCGAAAGCCAGCAAAGATCAAGGGTCCGGAGGTTTCCTCCGGGCCCTTTTTCCTGTCCGGCACTCTGCACGTTCGAGAGATTGTGGCGCAATAATTCCGAATGTTATGGTCCTGTCCGTTTGGGACGCGGAGCGGAACGGGATGACCGGCCGGCAGGAAAGACGCCAAGGGATGGGGTGGCTGTTTGCCGCCCTGGCGATGCTGTTGCTGATGGTTCCCGGCGCGGGCCTCGCCGATGCCGCGCCGCCGGTAGTGGCGCTGAGCGGCGCCGCTCCGTCCTATTCCCTCGACGGCCGGATGACGGCCTTTGCCCAGGATGACGGTTCCGCCACGCTGGCCGACATGGCCGGAAAGGCGTTCTCGCCCGAAATCCCTCCCATCACCACCGGGGTTCTGTGGCTGCGCTTTCAGGCGCTGCGCGAGGTGGGCCAGCCGGCCGAGTGGATTCTGGCCTTCGGCGAGCCGGACATGGACGACGTGCGGGTCTATGTCTCGGACAGCGGCGGCGGCGGTGTGAGCGAGACGCGGCTGGGCCGCCGCATTCCCAATGGCGAGCTTGACCTGTCGACCGGATTGCACGCCGCCCGCCTGACCCTGCCCGAGGGCCGGCCGGTGACCATCCATCTGCGGCTGGCCTCCAACCACAAGATCCGGGTGGAGCAGGCGGCCCTGTGGCGGCCGGCGGCCCTGATCCAGGAGGAGGCCCGGCGTTCGGCGGTCTACGGCCTGCACATGGGGGCGCTGCTGGTCGTGGTGGTGGTGTCGGCCCTGTTCGGGGCCTGGCTGCGGGACGGGCTGATCCTGGCCTATGCCGCCTATGTGGCCACCATCTTCTGCCGGGGAATGGTCCATACCGGCCTCGTCCCCCTGATCTTCTCCTCGGCCGGGCGGGACGCCAACTATCTGCTGAGCGGCATCGGCCTGCTCGGCGGCGGCGCCACCTTGCTGATCCTGTGGGACCGCATCCTCGACCTCGGCCGGGTGTTTCCCCTGATGCACCGCCTGTTCATGGGGGGCGCCGGTCTGATCCTTGCCGGGCTGGCCCTGGTGCTGCACCCGTCCTTCCATCTGGTGGTGCTGCCGACCCAGGCGCTGGCCACGGCGGGCGGCATGGCCGGCATGATCCTGGGCGTGCGCCAGGCCATGCGGCGGCGGGACGACGTAGTGATCCGCATCTACATGCTGGCCTTCCTGCCGGTGGTGGTGGCCTGGGCCGTCGAGGTGAGCGCGCGGATGACGCCCCTGGTTCCCGCCGACCTGGGGCGCAGCATGGATATCGGCGCCAGCATCCTGCACGTCGCCCTGCTGTGTGCCGCCCTGGCCTATCGGCTTCGCCTGATCCAGCAGGCCCGCCTGCAGGCCGAGGCGGCATTGGTGGGCGAGCAGGTCAGCCGCCAGCGCCTGCGCACGTTCTTCGACATGGTCGCCCACGAGTTCAAGACCCCGCTGGCCATCATCGACAGCGCGGTCCAGGTGGTGGAACTGGACCTGGGCCGGGTACGTCCCGAGGTGTCGGAGCGCTTCCTCACCATCCGCCGGGCGGTGCGCCGGCTGGTCAAGCTGATCGAGACCTGCCTGGCGGGGGAGCGCGACACGGCGCTGGCCATGCGGTTGCGGCCCATGGCGCCCGCCGACCTGCTGGAGCGGGTGGTGGAACGCAACCGCGAGCCCGGCCGGGCCGACATCACCGTCAGCGTCTCCGATCTGCCCGAATACTGCGTCGCCGACGCCGAATTGCTGGGAATCGCCCTCGACGCCCTGATCGACAACGCCAGGCGCTACGGGCCGGCCGACCAGAAGCTGGAGATCCTGGCCCGGGGGGCCGAGGGGCGGCTGGAACTGCGGGTGGCCGACCGGGGGCCGGGCGTTCCCGAATCCGAGGCCGAACGGGTGTTCGAGAAGTACTATCGCGGCTCGGCCGCCAAGGGCATTCCCGGCACCGGCATCGGCCTGCATCTGGTCAAGGCCATCGCCGAGATGCATGGTGGCAGCGCGTTCTGCCGCCCCCGCCAGGGCGGAGGCGCCGAATTCGCCGTGGTGGTTCCGCTCAGAGCTTGATGCCGTAGCGGATGGCGCCCCAATGGCGCGTGCCCACATGGATCGGGCAGTCGATTTCCTTCAGCACCACGAAATTGCCGCCGCCCATGTCGCGGGCATAGGTCTGGGCCAGGTATTCCTTGGTGTTGCGGGCCGCCAGGATGCCGGTGCGGTCGTCGAACATGCGGCGGTTACGGCAATTGGCGGTGTTCCACACCGTGTCGCCCGGGCGCTGCGGCTGGGAATAGATCTTGTTGTGGGTGGCGATGTAGCCGTTGCGGTCGGCGGCGCAGCAGAACACCCCGCGCGGGTTCGACGCCAGCACCGGCTCGATGATGCCGGGCATCACCTGATCGGTAAGGGCGGAGTGCCGGGCCAGCATCTGCTGGGGATCGGTGTCGGGGATGGGGGTGTATTCGCTTTCGAACAGGTCGGCCAGGCTGATGCGGCCGGAATCGATCGCCTGCTGGAAGGCCTGGGCGACGTCGGCGGCGGCCTTGCGGGCCGCGTCGATGAAGGGGGTGTCCTTGACCTGGGCGGCCTCGATGGCTTCGGTCAGTTTCCTTTTCTGCTCCGAGGTCACCTTCAGGTATTGGCACTGGATGCCGAGCTTGCTGCCCAGGATGGCCTTGGTGGGAATGTCGCCGATGCCGGGGAAGGTGATGGTGCCCACTTCGCCTTCCAGCTTGGGCGCGTTGCCCACCACCAGCAGGGCGCCCATCACCGAGATGTCGCCGGTATGGCCCGAGAGGGTCTGGCCGGCGAAATTGGCGGTGAATTCCAGCGAGGCGGGGATGCGCTCGACGGCGCGGCGGTTGCCGCCGTAGGAGGTGCGCAGGATGACGTTGAGGCGGCGCTGCAAGGCGCCGATGTCGTGGTTGACCAGCATGGACAGCTCGCTGACCTTGCGGGCGGTCAGGCCGGACTGTTCCGACGCCCTCAGCACGTCGGCGGCGGCTTCGGCCACGTCGCGGGTATGGTCGGCGGCCTGCACGGCGCTGGACATGATCTCGCCGGTGGCGGCGCGCTGTTCGTCGGCCGAGGCGGCGATCTGGCCGGCCACCTCTTCCATGTCGCGGATGGTGTCGGCCACCGCCTGGACGGTGGCGACCGCCTGCTGGGTCGTGGTCTCGATGTCGCGGGCCTGGGCGTTGACGCGGCCGATGGCGTCCTCGGTCTGCTCGGCCAGGCCCTTGACCTCGGAGGCCACCACGGCGAAGCCCTTGCCGGCGTCACCGGCCCGGGCCGCCTCGATGGTGGCGTTGAGCGCCAGCATGCGGGTCTGGCCGGCGATGGTCTGAATCAGGCTGACCACGTCGCCGATGCGCGCCGTGGCTTCGGTCAGGGTGCTGACGCTGGCGCTGGCGTCGTCCACCCTTTGGCGGGCGGCCTCGCCATGTTCGGAGCTGCGCTGGATGCGGGCGGTGATCTCGCGCGACGAGGCTTCCAGTTCCTCGGTGGCGCCGGCCACGGTCTGGACGTTGCCGCTGGTGATCTCGATGGCGCGGGCCACCGTTTCCGACTTGCCGCGAACCTCCTCGGCGGTGGAGAGCAGATTGACGGCGCCTTCCTTCAGGCGCTCCGCCTGGGTGGAGATTTCCGAGACGGTGTTCTCCACCTCGCCTTCCAGCAGCTCGGTGAGATTGAGCATCTCGCTGCGCAGCTTTTCCTGCGCCTTGCGGGCGTTTTCGCCGCGTTCCTGGACGCTGTAGGCCAGCTTGGCCTCCATGGCGCGGAGCAGGGCGCTGGAACGCTGGAACTCGCGGACCTCCTCGGCCTTGATCTCGTGGGTGAAGTCACCCCGGGCGATGGCGTCGAAATGGTATTCCAGGGTGGCGATGGGCCGGCGGAGATAGCGGATCAGGAACACCGCCATGAAGGTCGCCAGGATTGTCCCCACGATCAGAGCCGACACGCCCAGGCGCATATGGTGGGTGAAGTCGCCGCGCGCCCCCTCGTAAAGCTCGGCCGCCTGGCGCAGTTGCAGGGTCAGGAGATCCTTCTGCACCTCGTGCGCCTGCTCGAACAACGGAAACAGGGTGGTGGCGTTGTGGCGGTTGAGTGCCGCCACGTCGCCCTTTTCCGCCAGATCGATGGCCGTCTTGAGCCCCTGCTGGACAAAGTCGGCGTCCCGGGTCTCGAAGTCCCTGGCCAGGTCGGCCTCTTCGCCGGCCAGCGGATTGGCGCGGTAGGCCTTCCACACGGCGTTGATGTGCTCGGCATTGGCGCGGATGCGCAGCACCCGTCGGGCCACGGCTTCGGGCTGTCCGGCATTCAGGTCGATCTGCATCTGCTGGGCCAGCAGCATGTTTTCGCGCATGCGGTCGACGATCTCGACGAACTGGCCGGCCGGCACGGTGCGCTGTTCGTAGACGCTCTTCAGCGCCTCGTTGGAATCACCCATGCCGTCCAGGGTGAACCAGGCGACCATTCCCATCACCAGCACCATCACCGTGACGATCACCGCAAGGCGGCCGGAGATGGAATTCAACGTGCGGCCCAGGCGGGCGCCGAGCGTGGTGCTGACCACCTGGCCTTCCTGGATCCTGACGTTGCGGGCCTTGCCGGTGCGGACCTGTTCGTAAAGGTGCTCGGCGGCCTCGACCTGGGCGCGCGACGGCGCGGTGCGGATGGAGATGTAGCCGGTGATCTCGCCGTCTTCCATCTCGGGGGTGGCGTTGGCGCGGACCCAGTAATGGTCGCCGTTTTTGGCGCGGTTCTTGACGATGCCTTCCCACGGCTTGCCGGACTTGATGGTCGCCCACAGATCGGCGAAGGCCACGGCCGGCATATGGGGGTGGCGCACCAGATTGTGGGGGGCGCCGATCAGCTCCTCTTCCGAAAAGCCGCTGATCTCCACGAAGGCCTGGTTGACGAAGGTGATGCGGCCGCCCAGATCGGTCTTGGACACCAGGATGGTGCCTTCGGGGAGTTCGATCTCGGTATTGGTGATCGGCTCGTTTACACGCATTTACACACCCGTCCCCGCCAGCATATACCGAGGGGATATATGCTCCGATAGGGGGGTGACTGTCTACCTGCCCGTTCGGCCTGGGGGCGGCAGCAGCCCACGTATGCGCAAGAAGCATGATATTCCGGGGGGCGTCGTCATCTCCACGTCATCTTCACAGGTTAGTATTGCCGATCCTCTCAAGGAGATGACACGGTGCCCAGTATCTACCTGCCCATCGCCGAGCAATCGGTCGGCGTCTTCAGCCTGCTGGCGGTAGGCGGAGGCATCGGTGTGCTGTCCGGGGTCTTCGGGGTGGGGGGAGGCTTTCTGCTGACCCCGCTGCTGATCATGCTGGGCATTCCGCCGGCGGTGGCGGTGGCGTCGGGGGCCAATCAGGTCCTGGGGTCGTCGGTGTCGGGGGTGTTCGCCCATTGGCGGCGGCGCAACGTGGACGTCAAGATGGCGCTGTTCCTGCTGGCCGGCGGTTTCGTCGGCTCGGCCATCGGCGTCTGGCTGTTCGCCCTGCTGAAGCGGTTGGGGCAGATCGATCTGGTGATCAGCCTGTCCTATGTGGGCTTCCTGGGCTCGGTGGGTTTCCTGATGCTGGTCGAGACCCTGCTGGCCATGCGGGCGGGAGCGGCGGGACGTCCCGTCGGCAAGCGTCACGTCCATCATGCGTGGCACGGTCTGCCGTTTCGGACCCGCTTTCCCCGGTCCGGACTTTACATCAGCGCCCTGCTGCCGCTGGGCGTCGGCGCTTTCGGCGGCCTGCTGGCCGCCCTGATGGGGGTGGGGGGCGGCTTCATCCTGGTGCCCATGATGATCTACATCCTGGGCATGCCCACCGCCGTGGTGGTGGGCACCTCGCTGTTCCAGATGATCTTCGTCACCGCCAACGTCACCTTGCTGCAGGCGATGACCACCCATTCGGTGGACCTGCCGCTGGCCCTGATCCTGCTGGTGGGCGGCGCGGTGGGCGCGCAGTTCGGCTCGCGCCTGGGGGCGAAGCTGGGCGGCGAGAAGCTGCGCCTGCTGCTGGCCCTGATCGTTCTGGCGGTGTGCGCCGAGATGACCGGGACCCTGGTCCTGCCGCCCGAGGATCCGTTCTCTCTGGATTAGAGCGGCGTACGCCAACTCTGGCGTATGCCGCGATCAGCCGCCGTTGAGGCGGCGGCCAAGCGGCCGGAGGGCCGCGCCCGGCGAGGGACAAACACAAAGCTAATCCAGGAACTGTTCCGCCCCAACCACGCCCAGCTTGGTGACGCCCTGGTGCTGGGCGCTCGCCATCACGCCCGCCACATGGAAATAAGCGACGGCCTTGTCGGGACGGACATGGACCTCCGGCGGATTGGCGGCGGTGGCGGCCTGGCGCAGCCGGGTTTCCAGGTCGGCGCGGTCGGCCACCAATTCGCCGTTCCAGCCGATCCGGCCCTGGGCGTCGATGTCGATGCGCACCACCTCGGGCAGGGTCGTGGCCGGCGGCGGCGGCCCCTGGGGCATGTCGAGCCGCACCGAATGGGTCTGCAGCGGAATGGTGATGATCAGCATGATCAGGAGCACCAGCATCACGTCGATCAAGGGCGTGGTGTTGATGTCGATCATTACGTCGGGGTCGTCGGGCTCGTCTTGGAACATGGGGCGGGCCTTCAGCGCGGCGGCGGTTCGGTGATGAAGCTGACCTTGGTGATCCCGGCCCTTTGCGCGGCGGCCAGCACGCGGCCCACATGCTCGTAGGCGGCATCCTTGTCACCCCTGATGTGGATTTCCGGCTGCGGCGTCCTTGCGGCGGCGGTGTCCAGGCGGGCGGCGAGATCGGGGCGGCCGGCAAGGCTCTCCTCGTTCCACCACACCTTGCCATGATGGTCCACGGCGATGGTGACGTTGCCCGGCTGGGTGATGGTGGGCTGGTTGGCTTCCTTGGGCAGTTGCAGCGGCACGGTGTGGGTCACCACCGGAATAGTGATGAGGAAGATGATCAGCAGCACCAGCATCACGTCCACCAGGGGCGTGGTGTTGATGGACGACATCACGCCGTCCTCGTCGCCGTCGTCTCCGGCCGGGCCGAAGGAAATGGCCATCAGCGCACCACCCGAAGGCTGGCGTTGCCGTTGGCTCCGGCCAGCAGCACGGCGTGCAGGTCGGCGGCGAAGGCGCGGACCTTCTCGGCCACCAGTTTGTTGCGGCGGACCAGCAGGTTGTAGCCCAGCACGGCGGGCACCGCCACGGCCAGGCCGAAGGCGGTCATGATCAGCGCCTCGCCCACCGGGCCGGCCACCTTGTCGATGGCCGCCTGGCCGGCGATGCCGATGGCGGTCAGCGCGTGGTAGATGCCCCAGACGGTGCCGAACAGCCCAACGAAGGGGGCGGTGGAGCCCACGGTGGCCAGAATGGCCAGCCCGCCCTGGAGGTCGGAGACGATCTCGCCCACCGAACGCTGGATGGACATGGTCACCCAGGTGTGCAGGTCGATCTTTTCGGTCAGCGAGCCTTCGTGGTGCTGGGCGGCCTCGATGCCGGAGGCGGCTACGAAGCGGAAGGGGCTGTCCTCGGCCAGCGCCTTGGCGCCGTCGGCCACGGAAGCCGCCTTCCAGAACCCTGCGGCGGCGGCCTTGGCGTGGCGCATCATGCGCGACTGCTCCACCAGCTTGACCACCAGGATGTACCACGACGCCATGGACATCAGGGCCAGGATGATCAGGGTGCCCTTGGAGACGAAGTCGCCCTGGGCCCACAGGGCGTCAAGGCCATAAGGATTGTCCACCACCTGCTTGGCGACGGCGTGCCCGTCTTCCACATGGCCGGCGAGGACCGGGTCGGCCAGCAGCAGGAGGGCCACGGCGGCAAGGGCGATACGGAGCATGGTCTTGTTTCCGGTCATTGCAGTTTCCAGACATAGCGGATGCGGGCCCACGAGCGTTCGGGGCGGCCGTCGGTTGTCCCGGGCTTGAAGCGGCACAGCGCCAGGGCCTGGCGCGCGGCTTCGTCCAGGCGCTCGAAGCCGCTGGTGGCTTCGACGACGCTTTCCATCACCGAACCGTCGGTGTCGATCAGGAATTTCAGCACCACCGCCCCGGTTTCCTCGGCCCGGCGGGCGGCGGGCGGGTATTGCGGCGGCTTGCACGGCCGGCCCTGGTCCAGGGCGGGCTGCACCTTGACGGGCGGCGGCTCGGCGGCCACCGGGGCGATGACCACCGGCGGCGGCGGTGCCACGGGGGCCTCCTGGGTGACGGCGGTGATGGCGGCGGGCGGTGGCGCCTGAACCCGCGTCTTGGGCGGCGGCACATAGGCGGGCGGCGGCGGCTTCACCGCCTTGGGCGGCGGCGGCGGTTCGACCTTGGGCGGTTCCGGCGGCTTGATCAGTTCGGCGACGACCTTGGCCTCCAGCGGCGCCTTCAGGATCTCGACGGCGCAATGCCCCAACCCGTTGGCCAGGGCGTAGATGGCGGCGGCGTGCAGCGCCACCACCCCGGCCAGACCGGCCAGACGCTTGGATGAGGATTGGCGCCGCGCCGCGTACATGGGCTACTCCACCGCGACCAGCCGCCAGCCCTCGGCGGCGGTCATCCAGGACAGGAAGGCCTGTGCGCCGTTGCCTAACAGGATCGGACGGTCCGAGGCATCCGTCGTTCGGGCCAGGCCTTTGGGCTGCGACCATGTGCGGCCGGAATCGTCCGAGACCTGGGCCTGGACCGTGGTGGTCTCGCCGTCGAATTCCTTCCAGGCCATCCACAGCCGCCCTTTCAGCGCCAGCACCTGCGGGTGCGAGACGGTGGTGGCGGGATTGCCCAGGGGGCGCGGCTCGGAGAAGGCCGCGTCCGGTCCGGCGGCCCGGGCGTAGAACACCCCCTTGCGCGCAGTGCCGGCGGTATACCAGGCGGCATGGACCGAGCCGTCCGCCGCTGCGGCCAAAGCCGGGCCGTGATGGGGGCAGGCATCGACGCGCCAATTGTCCTCGGCCACCTTGCGGATGGAACCGGGCTTGTCGCGGTCGGCGAACACCATCAGGGCATGGTCGCGGATATTGGGCTCGAAGACGTGACGCCACATGACCAGCGGTCGCCCGGTCTTGTCGAAATCAAAGGCGATGCGGCAGCATTCGCAGGAATTGGACTGGGCGATTCCTTCGAAGGCGAAGGTCTCGGCGCCGTCGTCGGACCACGCCACGGCCAGGGCGGCGCCGCGATAGGCCTGGCCGGCTTTCTTGGCCGCCGTGCCCTCCCGCTTGTCGATCCAGGCCATGTACAGGCGGTCGCGGGCGTCGGTGCGCAGCACGGTGAAGCGTTGGCTGGACGGATCGGAGGCCACGTGGCGGGGCGGCATGAAGCTGGCGCCGCCATCGGTCGAGCGGGCAAGGAACAAGGTGCCGTTATAGGCCGAGTCCTTGCGCACCGACCAGGCGACGAAGACGCGGCCCTTGGAATCGGCGGCGACGGCCGGGCGGGAATCGCCCGACACGTCCACGGCCTCGGGCCCGCCGTTGACGGCGACCGCCGGCTGGAAACTGGCGCCGAGATCGGTGGAGCGGGCGAGCATCACCCGCCCGCCCGCCGCCCAGGCCAGCGCCAGGCTGCCGTCGGCCAGGAAGGCCGGGCTGGCCACCTGGGCGCAGGCGAGCGCGGTGTTCTCCGGTGCGCAGCCCGACCGTTTCGCGTCCTGGCCGCCGCCGTGCTGGTGCTGGTGCTCCGCCGCCCAGGATGGGGCGGCGAAAAGGAGGAGGCTGGCCAGAACCAGCGGCCGGAGCAGGGACATGATCAGAACCTCACAGTCGCGCCGCCGTAGAGGGTACGGGGCAGGCCCGGCGAGAACTCCTCGCGGCTGCTGACGAACTGAGCCTGCGTCGCCCAGCGCTCGTCCATGATGTTCATCATGCGGCCGAACACCTCGAAATTCTCGGTCACCGTATAGGCGGCGTGCAGGTTGAACAGATGATGGCCGCGATAGGTATTGGTGTTGGCATCATCCATCTTGTAGGCCCCCAGATGGGTCCATTCGCCCGAGAGCCGCAGGCCTTCGGCGAAGTTGGGCGTCCAGGTCAGCTGCGCGTTGGAGACCACGCGGGGCGCCGAGGGAATTTCCATGCCGCTATAGGCCTCGGTCGTCGACAGAACCCAGCGGCGGTACTTATGCACGGCATACGAGGTGTTGCCCTCGATCTTCCATTCGGGCAGGACCTGCCAGGCGGCGCCCAGCTCGATGCCCTTGTGGCTGGTCTTGCCGTTGCTGGTCTGGCTGGGCGTGCCGTCCGCCGCCTTGGACGACAGGATGTCGTTCTGCTTCAGCATGGTGAAGGCGGCGATCTCGTAGGTGAACTTGCCCTTGTCAGGTCCCTTCACGCCGATCTCGTAGGTGTTCACCGTCACCGGCTTGAGGTGGACGCTGTCCTGGTTGAGGCCGGAGCGGAACAGGTCGCCTTCGCCCGGGGTGCGGAACGAGTGCTTGTAGCGTCCGAAGAGGTTGGCCATGGGGTCGATGGAATAGGTGGCGCCGAAGCTGGGGCTCAGGTGGCTGAAATAGCGCGTCGTGTCGTTCGGACGATAGAAGGTCTTGGTTGCGCCGCCGGTGATCGTCGTCGAGAAAGCGCCCGAATTCATGTGGTTGTGGTAGTCGAAGCTGACGGTGTCGAGGCGCAGGCCGGCTTCCAGGCGAAGGTGTTCGAGCGGCGAGGTCTCGGCATGGACATAGGGCGAGATCTGCACGTAATCGATGTCGTAGTTATAGATCTTGGGGCCGTGGGTGTAGGACTTGAAATAACTGCCCACCTTGGTGACGTTGATGCGTTCCTCGTCGCGGAAACCCTTGGTGTAGTCGAAGTCGGAGCCGAAGATCAGCCGGGTGCGCCAGGGTTCGAAATCCTGGCGGTACTTGACCTGCATGCCCAGGGAGGAATGGCCCGACAGCTGGATGCTGGGATCGCTGGACAGCGAATAGGACGGGTTCATGTCCATGATGTTGGAGCGGACGAAGGGCGTCACGCTGAGCAGCGAGGAACCGAAATCCTTGTCGAACGACACCGATCCGCGCATGGACTTCACCCGGCGCCAGGCGATGGAGTGGTAGTTTTCGGTGGGATTGTTCAGGTAGTCGGACTTGATCAATCGCGCGCCGGCGCCGGTTTCCATGTCGACGTTGGAGCCGGTCAGCACCGAGCGGACGTTGACGCCGTCGCCCAGCACCTGATCGACGCGGAAGGTGGCGCTCTGGCGGTCATAGAGGGTGTGGCGGCGCCAGCCGTCGGTGTGGGTGCCGTTGACGTCGCCGCGGATGCCTGTGTCGCCGTAGGTGTTGCTGGCGGTGGCCAGCACACGCGCCCAGCCGTAGGAGCCGCCCTCGGCGGTGATCTTGACCTCGGGGCCGGCGGAGGGCGGGTTGGACAAGGTGTTGAACACTGCGCCGATGGCGTCCGAGCCCTGCAGCGCCGAGCCGGGGCCGCGGGTGATTTCGATGCCGCCCGACTGGGGCAGGTTCACCTCGAACAGGGCGTTGTGATTGAAGAAGCCCGGGGCGCGGGTGGGGATGCCGTCTTCCAGGTAGAGATAGACCTGGCCGGTGCCGATGGGCTGGCGGATGCCGGTGGTGTGGCCTTCGCCGTTGGTGATCATGATGGCCGCACCGGGAACCTTGGTCATCAGCTCCATGGGGTGGCCGGGCTTCACGTCATCGATGACGTCCTTGCCGATCACGGTGACCGCCGCCGGGGTTTCGGATTTCAGCCGGCCTTCGCGCGTGCCGGTGATGGTCATTTCCGGCATGTCGGTGGCGTCGTCGGCGGAATAGGCCGGGCCGGACGCCATGGCAAGAATGGAGCAAAGGGCGGTGCCTGCGCACAGCATGGCGCGGCGGGAGATCAGGGCAGGCATGGTCGATCCTCGAAAACCGTGAAAATGCCCCAGGTGGGGCAGGATGGCTCAGACGGTGCGAGGCGTGGACGGAGGGGCGCGGGAGCGGGCGAAGGCCGGACGCGCGGCCTGGGGCACCTGATCATCGGCCACATGGGCGGCGGTGATTTCGGTGGAGGCGGGAATGGGGGGCTGCGCGGCGAAGCCCGCCGTCGCCGGATCGCCGGCCATGGGCAGGCAGAAGACGCAGTGCTTGGTCTGTGCCGAAGGAACCGGAACATCATCCGGCGCGGCGTCGACCTTGCCGTCATGGCAGAGCGAGGATTGCAGGTCGGCCTGGAAGGCCGCTTCGCCGGCCAGGGCGGCGATGCCGCCCACGTTGAACAGCGGCACGGCCAGTTGCAGGGCGAACGCCAACAGCAGCAGGCGAACGATACCGGCCCCCCGGGCCCGTATCCCTCGTAACCAACCGCTTCGGCTCAAGACGCCGCCGCTCATCAGCCCGGCCGCTCCAAATCAATGTCAAGACGACGCCATCGGTGTAGGCGTGGTCTTTTGCAAAGTCAACGAAGATTCCCTCGGCTGCGGCCGATTTGCAGGAGGTAAGTAATTAAACCGCCATAATATTCGATATTTATAATTGACCATCGTCAATGTGGCGGTCCGGAATGCCTGCGAGCCGGCCCCGTGGGAAAAGGTCGGGCTTCGTTACATGGACTCACAAGTTCTTTCGCTTCGTCTCTGGCCTGCGACATCAATGGGTTCCATCATGAAATGGATAAATTCCAACGGTCGGCATTCGGGGCAGGACATGAGCGGTTCACTCATCGAGATCATCGGCGGCGCCATCGCGGCCGCTCGGCGGTTGGGCCTGGATTGTGCCGAGGAGCGCGACGCGGCGCGGGCGGTGCTGCTGGCGCGCGATTCGAGCCTGACCCCGGGTGTCGCCCGAATTCTGGTGGATGAGCTCTATGCCCAGGCGGCGGGCGACTGCGCCGCCTGATCCGGCGGAGGGGACCGTGACCGGACAATCCTATCGTTGCATCGCCATGTTGTCCGAGGCCCGTCGCCTTTATGGCGAGGGCAAGTACTCGGAATGCCTGCGCCTTATCGACAGCGTCCGCTCCTGCTCGGTCCAATGCGGCGAGCAGTCGGTGTGCGCCATGGCGCTGCGTCTGGCGGGGCCCATGATCGACGACCTGGTTCCGGTGGAATAGCCCGGAGCTTTTTAAAGGTCCGCCAGTTCCACCGCCGGCGACGGCCCCATGGCGGGGAACAGCTTGCCCACCATGCGGGCGAAGCGCTCCGGCGCGTCGGTTGAAATCAACTGCAGGCCGCCGCCGCCGCCCTTCGGGGCTTCGCGCCCTTTCAGAAGCCGGACCAGCATGGACGAGGTCGCCTCGGCGCAATCCACCAGGGTGACGCCTGGCCCGGCGAGGCGCGCCAGGACCGGAGCCAGCAGCGGGAAATGGGTGCAGCCCAGGACCAGGCAGTCGCCCCCCTCGCTGCCGTCGAACAGCGAGCCCAGGTAGTGGCGTGCTACGCTCTCGACGATGGGGCCGTCGGTCAGCCCCTCCTCGGCCAGGGCGACGAACAGCGGGCAGGGGATGCAACGGACCCGGGCGTCCTGGCGGCGCTGGGCGATGGCGCGCTCGTAGGCTTCGGAGCGGCAGGTCCCTTCCGTGGCGGCGACCACGATGCGTCCCCGGGCCGAGGCCCGCGCCGCGCCGTCGGCGCCCGCTTCGACCACGCCGAGGACCGGCAGGCCGGGAAAGCGCTCTGAAATGGCGCCCAGCGCCACCGCCGAGGCGGTGTTGCAGGCCACCACCAGCGCCTTGATGCCCTTCTCAACCAGAAATTCAGAAGCCTGGACCGCATAGCGTGTCACGGTTCGCGGCGATTTGGTGCCATAGGGCTGGCGGGCCACGTCGCCCAGATAGAGCAGCTTTTCGTCGGGCATGGTGCGTCGAATGGCTGCGGCAATGGTCAGCCCCCCCACCCCGGAGTCGAAAATTCCCACCGGATATGTCGCTGGTATAGCATCGAATGAGGTGAACACTGTATGTCCGTGTTGTGAAGTCATTGGAATCTTTTGCTCAAAGGTCCACATGATTGGACAGGGGATGAAGATTCTCCGATATTCCTGGGAATTCAGGCCTCCACGCACTTGGACGGCTTCAGTAAATATCTTATAAACGGAACCTGCTTCTAGTCGCTTCGGCCGCTTGGTTCAACCGTCGCCCGGTGGGAAGGATAACGGGTCTTGGAATTAATGGGGCAATCCAGCATCGCAGGCGGCACCGGCGTCTGCCTTCCACCGGCTCGCCCCGTGCGCTGGTCGCTGGCCCGCAAGGTGTCGCTGGCCCTGGTTTCCATCCTGTTTTCCACCTTGCTGGTAACCGCCTTCTTCGCCTACTACAAGTTCGAAAGCGTCTATTCCGCCCAGGTGCAGTCCCGCTATTCCTTCGTGGTGTTCACCATCAAGAAAAGGGTGGAGGACAGCCTCAACCTGGGGTTTGCATTGCGCCAGCTCCGCCAGGTGCAGGAGATCATCGAGCGCGAGAAATCCCGCGACGCCCAGATTCTGGCGGTAGAAGTCTACGACTACCGGGGCGAAGTGCTGTTCGACACCGATCGCGGCGCCATCGGCACCCGGGTGTCGGAACCCCTGGCCGAGGCTATTCGCAGCGGCATGCAGCAATCGTTCAGCGTGGTGGACGAGGACAACCTGATCGTCGGCCTTCCCCTGGTCAACAATCTGGGCAAGGTCGAAGGCGGCGTCGTGCTGCGCTATCCCATCGCCTATGTTGAAAAGGGTGTTTCCGGCCTGTTGAGCCAGCTGCTGAAAAGCATCGCCATCGCGTTGCTGGCGGCCTCGGCCGTGGCGGTCATCGGGCTTTACGCCCTGTTCGGCGGGGTGGGGCGTAAGCTGGGCAGCATGGAAAAGGCCATGGGCGACGTGCTGTCCGTGGGCGGCCTCGCCGTTCCCGACGCGGGCGGCGATTCCTTCGAGGAGCGTTTCGCCGAGTTCGTGGGCAAGACCCGCGAGACCATCGACCATGTCAAGGACGCCACCGACGAAGTCGGCCGTCTCGACCGGCTGATGTGAGGGGGCGGCCATGATCCTCGACCGGACCCGCCCGCTGTTTCTCCGCCTGCTGCTGCTGGTGATCCTGGTGCTGGTGCCGCCGGTGGGCTGGATCGCCCACGAGGCCACCGACGAGTTCAGCCGCGGCCTGGTTCCCGAGATGGACAAGAAGGCCGAGGCCATCGGCCGCGACCTCGAAGCCTCGGTGGAGCGGGCGGTGGGCTACGGCATTCCGCTCGATCAGCTGCAGGGGGTGGACCAGTTCTTCGCCCCCGTCCTGGCCGCCAACCCGGAACTGCGCTATCTGGCGATCACCGATCGCGGTGGCAAGGTGCTGTTCGCCGAGGGCGCCGAGCGTTCGGCCCTGGACTCCGTCTATGGCGGCGCGGATTTCACCACCGAGATCGACCATCCGCGCAAACTCGTCCTGGGCGCCTTCATCGACATGGTCCAGCCCCTGACCATCAAGGGCAGCCGCATCGGGCATGTCCATGTGGGCATGGACCAGGATTATGTGCAGGGGCGGCTGCAGGAAATCCTCATCGACCTGGGCGTCGTCACCCTGGTGGCGCTGCTGGTGGCGGTGGAGATCCTGCTGTTCGTGGTGACCTTCAACATCACGGGGCCCATGCGGGTGGTGGGCGTGGTGATGGACCGGGTGCGGCGCGGCGACTTCAGCTGCTCGGCCGGCATCACCTCCGACGACGAGGTGGGGCGCTTCGTCCATGGCTTCAACAGCGCCATCCGGCTGGCCGACCAGCTGTTCCGCCGGCTCGAGGCCTATATCGACGAGGTCAAGGCCGCCCATTTCGACCAGGGTGTGGTCGAGAAGGTGAGGGACATCGAATCCCGGGTGCGGTTCCTGTTCCGCTTCGCCCGTAACGGCCAGCCCGAGGTCATCAACGAGCATCAGGCCACCGACATCCGCCTGCCGCTGTTCCTGTTCGTGTTCGCCGAGGAAATCTCGCGCTCGTTCATGCCGCTTTACATCCGCGACCTCTACGCCCCCATTCCGGGCCTCTCCCCGGAAATGGTCATGGGGCTGCCCATCGCGGTGTTCATGCTGGTGATCGCGCTGGCCTCGCCGTCGGCCTCCCTGATGGCCAACCGCCTGGGGGCGCGCCGGGTGTTCCTGATCGGCCTGGTGCCGGCCACCATCGGCTTCGTCATGTCCGGGCTGGCCATGTCGGTCTACGACCTGATCCTCTGGCGTCTGGCCACGGCGCTGGGCTACGCCTTCATCACCATGGCCTGCCAGGGCTACATCGCCCAGGTGTCCAAGCAGCAGAACCGCACCCAGGGCCTGGGGGTCTATGTGGGCGCGGTGCTGACCGCCAGCGTGTGCGGCACCGGCATCGGCGGCGTGCTGGCCGAGCGGATGGGCTACCGCGTCACCTTCCTGGTGGCGGCGGCGCTGACCGTGGTCACCGCCATCCTGATCTGGCGCCTGCTGGACAGCGCCCAGCCCGTGGCCGAGGGGCCCAGCCCCCGCAAGCGGGACTTCCTGCGCCTGCTGCGCAACTGGCGCTTCTCGGCGCTGGTGGCCTTCGCGGCCATTCCGTCCAAGATCGCGCTGACCGGTTTCCTGTTCTTCCTGGTGCCGCTCACCTTGTCCAAGTACGCCTCCCTCGACCTGGGCGACATGGCGCGGATGATGATGGCCTATCCGGTGTCTGTGGTGGTGCTGTCGCCGCTGGTGGCGCGCTTCGCCGACCGGGTGGGCTGGCGGGCCGGCCTGGTGGCGGTGGGCGGCCTGATCGGCGGGGCCGGCCTGTTGCTGCCGTCCTTCTGGGGCGAGCCGGTGATGGCCATGCAGATGGCGATTTTGCTGCTGGGCGTGTCGCACGGCCTGTCGGCCTCGCCGCAGCTGGCGATGATCCCCGACCTGTGCTGGACCGAGTGCCGGGCCATCGGCCAGACCAACGTGCTGGCCTTCCTGCGCCTGGCCGAGCGTATCGGCAGTTTCGCCGGGCCTTTGCTGGCGGCGGCCCTGATCCCCGTCTGCGGGTACGAGGGCGCGGTGGTGGCGTTGGGCTGGGTGGTTCTGGCCATGGCGACGGTGTTCGCCCTGCTGTCGTTCGCCTATCACGCCGGTCCCCACATCGAGGCGGAGTGGGAAGAATGAGACGGCTTCTCGCCCTGTTCCTGGCGTTGGGCGCCCTGCTTCTGTCGGGCGGCGCCTGGGCGGCCGAGCCGGCGGCCAAGCCGTTCCGTATCTACATGGCGTTGTGGCGGGGCTGGGAGGATGCCGCCCAGGGGTTCAAGGACTACTTCGCCAACCAGGGCATTCCGGTCGAGCTGATCATCCGCGACGCCGGCCAGGACAAGGCCAAGCTGGCGGAGTTCGTCGACGAGGCCAAGGCGCTGAAGGTGGATCTGGTGTTCACCTGGGGCACCACGGTCAGCGAGGAGATGCTGGGCCGCTTCGACGCCATCGACCCGGCGCGCCACATCACCGACATTCCGGCGGTGTTCGCCGTGGTGTCGCAGCCGGTGGGCGGCGTGGTCCCCAGCCTGGGGTCGTCGGAGCGCAACATCACCGGCACGCTCTACCTGGTGCCCATGGAGACCCAGGTCAACCTGATCCAGTCCTACCGGCCCATCAAGCGGCTGGGCATGATCTACAATCCGCTGGAGCGCAACTCCCAGGTGGCGGCGGATCAGCTGGAAGGCATCGGCAAGGCCACCGGCTTCGACGTGGTGGCGCTGCCGGTGGACGTGGAGGGCGGCAAGCCCCTGCCGGCCAGCATTCCGGCCAAGGTGGCGGAGATCAAGGCGGCGCGGGTGGATTTCCTTTATATCCCGCCGGACACCTTCCTCAACATCAACCGCGACATCCTGACCCAGGCGGCGCTGGACCACGCCATCCCCACCTTCGCCGCGGCGGAGAACCCGGTGGTGACCTCCAAGGCCATGATCGGCGGCGTCTACCGCTATTACACGGTCGGCCAGCTGACCGCCTACAAGGCGGAGCAGATCCTGGTCCGCAAGATCGCGCCCAAGGACATTCCCATCGATGCGCCCAAGCGGCTGTCGGTGCTGATCAACATGCCGGTGGTGCGGCAGATCGGCCTGTTTCCCCCCATGAAGCTGATGGGGCTGGCCGAGATCATCGAACGCGCCGAGGCCAAGGAGAACAAGCCTTGATTCCCGCCCAGCCGCCGCTCCGCATTCTCGTCTGCACCAAGATGGACTTGGCCGGAGCGCTGATTCTCAACACCTTGCTGCCGCATCTGGCCGGCGACACGGTGACGGTGCTGATGAGCGAGAAGACGCGGCCCGTGGAGAACACCGTCCCCGAACTGGCGGAGATCAAGTTCTACGAGCGCGACCTGCCCGTGGACATCTTGTTCCCGCTCATCGACCGGGCCGAGGCGAAAGGCGCGCCGCTCCTGACCTTCGCCGGCCTCGCCGCCCGCTACGGCATCACCATCGAAAGCATCTCCGACCTGAACGGCCCCGAGGGCGAGGCCCGCATCCGCGCCTTCGCGCCCGACCTGACCATCTCGGCGCGCTTCTCGCTGATCTTCAAGCCCAACACCTATGAAATCCCGCGCCTGGGCACCTATAACGTCCATCCCGGCGCCCTGCCGCGCTATGCCGGGCTGTTCGCGCCGTTCCGCTGCATGCTGGACGGTTCGGAGTCAATCGGCTGCACGCTGCATCGCGTGGACAAGGGCATCGACACCGGCCCCATCGTCGGCATCGGCTACCTGCCCGTCAACCGCGACCGCTCGCTGCTCTGGCATGTGGTCAACACCTACCGCCCGGGGCTGGACCTGTTCCTCGCCATGCTGGCGCGGCTGCGCCGGGGGCTCGAGCCGGAATACGCGCCCCAGGATTTCAGCCTGCGCCAGTACGGCTCGCTGCCCGGCGCCGAGCCCTTCGCCGCCTTCAGGGCCAAGGGGCTGAAACTGTTCGAGCCGGCCGAATATCTTGAAATTCTGTCGGGCTTCCTGCCGCCGGACATGGTCATGCCCAGTGCGGTGGCCAATGCGGTGGCCAACGGGCGGGGGGACGCATGCTGCTCCGTACCCGCGTAACGCTGATCGTCACCGTCACCTATTCCCTGCTGGTGGCGGGCCTGTTCTTCGCTGGCGTGAAGAACGAGGAGCTGGCCGACGAGCGCTACGTCCAGGCCACCTTGAACGGCCAGCAGATCTTCTGGGACAAGCTGGTGGAGAACACCGTCCAGCGCCTGGAGGCCGCCGCGCCGCTGCTGGCGGCCAACCAGGAAATGATCGCCGCCATCGCCCGCAAGAGCCCCAGCGAGACCCGCGAGGTCATGGCCCCCACCGTCACCGGGCTGACCCGCCGGGGCGTGGGCCGCGTCGAGATCGTCGGCCTGGACGGCGACCTGCTCTACACCTCCCAGGGCTCGTTGCTGGAGAACCCGCTGGTGGATGCCGGCACGGTGCGGCTGATCGCCGAAAGCGGCAAGGCGCGCACCGGCATCACCCAGAACAGCGACAAGCAGTTCATCGCCGCCATCACCCTGCCGCTGGCGGGGCTGGACGGGGCGGTGGTGGGTGTGGCGACCATCGTCTCCGACCTCAGGCCGCCGCTGGAGGAGTTCAAGGCCTCCACCGGGTCCGACGTCTTCCTGGTCGACCGCGCCGGAAGCATGACCGACGGCACCAACGACCTGCTGTGGAAGGTGTTCGAGTCCAAGATCTCGGTGCGCAAGAGCCGGCTGGAAAGCTGGCGCGACGGCTCGCGCTTCTATTCCGTGGTGGTGTTCCCGCTGGCCGATGGCGAGGGCCGCGTGATCGGTGCCCTGGTCAGCGTGCGCGATTCCACCAGCACCCAGGCGCGCCAGCATGAAATCCGCATGATCGCCATCGGGGCGGTGGGACTGTTCCTGGTCTTCGTCCTGGCGGTGTTCTCGGTCTATCTGCGGCGCTCCTTCGATCCCCTCGACCAGGCCATCGCCGTGCTGAACGCCCTGTCTCGGGGCGACACCTCGGTGATGCTGGACGTGCGGCACGAGAACGACGAGATCGGCCGCATCGCCAGCACGGTGGGCGTCTTCCGCGAGAACGCCATCAAGATCGACCTCTTGGAAGAGCGGCGCGAACGTCAGCGCCGCCGCCAGGAACTGTTCATCCGCCTGCAGATGCTGCGTCTGTCCGAGATGCTGGAGCAAGACGCCCGCGAGGCGGTGCTGGACGATCTGCGCCAGATCGAGGCGCTGTCCAACCGCACGGCTTCGGGCGACGAGGCGGGCGACGGCTCCAAGGGCGAGCTGGAAGTGCTGGCCGTGGCCTTCCAGACCATGTCGTCGCGTATCCGCGAGCAGCACGAGCGCCTGGAATCCCTGATCGCCGAACGCACCCGCGACGTGGAAATCCTGCGCGAGGCCCTGCGCACCCGCGACCAGCTGGCGGCGCTGCGCCAGGAGCTGGACTTCGCCCGCGAATTGCAGCTGTCGTCGCTGCCCCAGGTGTTCCCGCCCTTCCCCGACCGGGCCGAGTTCCAGATCCACGCCTCCATGGTGCCCGCCAAGGAGGTGGGAGGCGATTTCTACGACTTCTTCCTCATCGACCGCCACCACCTGGGCTTCGTCATCGGCGACGCCTCGGGCAAGGGCGTGCCGGCGGCCATGTTCATCGCCATCACCCGCTCGCTGGTCAAGGCGGTGGCGCCGCTGTCCAGCAGCCCCGGCGAATGCCTGGCCTTCGTCAACACCATGCTGGCCCGCGACAATCCCCAGACCCTGTTCGCCACCTGCTTCTACGGCGTGCTGGACACCCGCACCGGCGAGGTCGGGTTCTGCAATGCCGGCCATCCGCCGCCCATGATCGTGCGCAGCACCGGCAACGTGGAGGCCATCCGCAACGTTTCCGGCGTGGCGCTCGGCGTGCTGGAGGACCTGGAATACGAGACCGGCAGCTTCATGCTCGCCCCCGGCGAGGTGCTGCACCTCTATACCGACGGCGTCACCGAGGCCCAGGATTCCGTCGACGCCCTCTATGACGAGCCGCGGCTGATCGCCGAGCTGGGCCGGATCGAGGACAGCGCCCCCGAGGCGGTCATAGCAGGGGTGCTGCGTTCCGTCGAAGGCTTCGTCGGCAACGCGCCACAATTCGACGACATCACCATGTTGACGTTGCGCTTCGATCAGGCTTCCATGGACCCGGATGCGCCCATGGAAGCCCGGCCACGGCTGATGCTGACCGGATTCCCGGCGACGGGAGGCTACGAAATGGATGGCGGGGCCACGGCCAAGCCCGGACAGGATTCTGCGGCGGCGCCGGCGGCGCCCGCTCCCGCTCCCGTTCCTGTCCCCGCTCCCGTCGACATGGACCCCGACCGGGTGGCCATGGTCATCGCCAACGATGTCGCCGAGCTGGAGCGTCTGGCCGAACTGGTCGACATGTTCATCGAGAAGCACGGCCTTTCGGAAAAGCTGGCCTTCAATCTCAACGTCTGCCTGGACGAATTGATCACCAACATTATTTCCTATGGATACGATGACGAGGATGCTCATGAAATCCAGGTGGAGTTCATCTACGATGGCCGCCAATTCGTGACCCGCATCATCGACGACGCCAAGGAGTACGATCCCTTCACCGAGGCGCCCATCCCCGATCTCGACCTGGACGTCGAGGATCGCCCCATCGGCGGTTTGGGGGTGTTCCTGGTGAAGGAATTCATGGACGGGACAGAGTACGCGCACGAGGGTGGACACAACACCACGACCCTGCGCAAAACGATTTCGGCATAGGAGAGTTTGGGTTGATGGAAATTCGTGAAGAACAGGCTGGCGACGCCACCGTGCTGATTCCCCTCGCCAGGGTGGACAGCTCGACGGCCAAGGCCTTCGAAGGCCGTGTTCTGGCGGTGGTCAATGCCGGCGCGCCGAAGATTCTGATCGATTTCGGCGAGCTGGACTACATCTCCAGCGCCGGGCTGCGGGTGGTTCTGGTCGGCGCCAAGATGACGCGCGGCACGCGGAAGTTCGCCCTGTGCTCCATGAAGCCCCATATCCGCGAGGTCTTCGACGTTTCCGGCTTCGCCAAGATCCTGTCCATCTACGCCGACCGGGCCGCCGCACTGGCTGCCCTGTAATCCGGCGATATCGGACCTGCATCGGGGTGGCTGGCATGTCTTCCTGGTCTGCGCTACCATAGGCGGCAGATATGACCCTAACCGGTTCGTATGAATAAGAACCGGCCAGGGCCGTCGGCCGAGGAGGGCAAGATAATGACCGATCCCTACAAGAACATGGTCGAGATGCAGCGGGCCATGATGGAAGGCTGGATGAACTCGGCCAACCAGATGATGCAGTACTGGCAGCATATGATCGAGCTGCAGGAGCGTCTGATGCGCCAGGCCACGTTCGGCCGCGACCACGTGGAGATCGACGACGGCCCGTCCTTCACCGGCAAGTACGGCAAACGCCGCTTTGATATCGATCCCGAACGCGACGTCTGACCGGTCCCGACGAAAAAGCCCCGCGGCCTTGGCCCGGGGCTTTTGTTTTGCCTGAGGCGGCCGAGGTTCAATCCTCGCCCATGCCGCGCCGCGAGATGGGGATGTCGCGGTGGATATAGGCGCTCATCACCAGCCCCCAGCCCAGCAGCAGCGACAGCATGGCGGTGCCGCCATAGGAAATCAGCGGCAGCGGCACGCCGACCACCGGCACCAGGCCCATCACCATGGCGGTGTTGATGAAGAAGTACAGGAAGAAGGTGGTGGCGATGCCGTGGGCCACCAGGCGGCCGAACTGCGAGCGGCAGCGGATGGCGATGGCGTAGCCATAGGCCAGCAGCAGGGCGTAGAGCCCCAGCAGCACCAGCCCGCCCATCATCCCCCATTCCTCGGCGAACATGGTGAAGATGAAGTCCGTCTGCTTCTCGGGAAGGAAGTTGAGGCGGCTTTGCGTCCCCATCATGTAGCCCTTGCCGAACAGGCCGCCGGAACCCAGGGCGATCTTGGACTGGGTGATGTGATAGCCGGCGCCCAGGGGATCGTCCTCGGGATTCATGAAGATCAGCACGCGCTTCTTCTGGTATTCGCGCAGGAACTGCCAGGCGATGGGGATGGCGGCCAGACCGCTGGCGATCACCACCACGAACTTCCAGATCCGCACGCCCGCCATGAAGAACAGGGCGCCGGAACTCATCACCAGCATCATGGCGGTGCCCAGGTCCGGCTGCTTCAGCACTAAGATGGCCGGCGCGAACACCATGATCAGCGGCGGGATGAGGAACAGGGGGCGGCCGATCTCCTGCTGGCCGGCGCCGTGGAAATAGCGGGCCAGCGACAGGATCAGGGCGATCTTCATGATTTCCGAGGGCTGCAGCTGGATGAAGCCCAGGTCGATCCAGCGCTGCGCTCCCATGCCGATGGTGCCCTTCAGCTCCACCAGCACCAGCAGCACGAAGGCGATGGCGTAGAAGGTGTAGGCGTGGCGCATCCAGAAGCGCAGGTCGATCATCGCCACCGAGATCATCAGGCCGATGCCGACCGCGAAGCGGACCATCTGCTTGGTGGCCCAGGGGTCCATGGACCCTTGAGCGGCGGAATACAGGGTGGCGAACCCCACCGAGGCGATGGCGGTCAGCACGGCGATCAGCGACCAGTTGATCTGCCAGATCTTGTCGCGCATGGACATTTCGGCGCGGTTGAGGCGCGACGGCGTGCGCGGCAGCGGCCTCAGCATCTAAAACCTCCTCAGGTCGGGGGCGATGGAATCGCCTCCCGTGTCGGTGGCGACGCGGGCCATGTCGCGCTTTTGCACCTCGATCATGATGTCGCGGGCGATGGGGGCGGCCACAGCTGAACCGCCGCCGCCATGCTCGACGATGACGGCGATGGAATAGCGCGGGTTCTCTTCCGGGGCATAGGCCACGAACAGGGCGTGGTCGCGCTCCTTCCACGGCAGCTGGTCGTTCTTCTTCACGCCGGTCTCGCGCTCGCGCATGGTGATGCGGCGCACCTGGGCCGATCCGGTCTTGCCCGACAGCCACATGCCTTCCTGGCTGATGCGGGCCTTGTAGGCGGTGCCGCCGGGCTCGTTGGACACGGCGAACATGCCCTTCCTCACCCAGGCCAGGGACTGGCGCGAGACGTCGAGGCTGGGCCAGGAGGGGGCCGTGCGGCTTTTGGCCGTCTTTTCGCTGATCTGGTCGCGGGCCACATGGGGCACCACGGCGAAGCCGCCATTGGCGATGCGCGCCGTCATGGTGGCCAGCTGCATGGCGGTGGCGGTGACGTAGCCCTGGCCGATGGCGTTGATCAGGGTTTCGCCGGGGTGCCAGGGTTGCTTCAGCGCCGCCTTCTTCCAGGCCTTGTTGGGGATGATGCCCGATTTCTCGCCGGGCAGGTCGATGCCGGTGGGGGCGCCCAGGCCGAACTTCTTGGCCATTTCGGCGATCTTTTCATAGCCGACGCGGCGCGCCACTTCATAGAAGTAGACGTCGCAGGAATTCTTGATGCCGTTGACCAGGTCCTGCGCCCCGTGGCCTTCCTTCTTCCAGCAGTGGAACTTGATGCTGCCCAGCTGGGTGTGGCCCGAGCAGAACACCCGCATCTCGGGCGTGATGTCGCGGGCTTCCAGCGCGGCCAGGGCGGTCAGCATCTTGAAGGTGGAGCCCGGCGCGAAGGTGCCGCCGATGGCCTTGTTGGTCAGCGGCGAGCGGGGATTGGTGGACAGGTCCTTCCATTCCTCGTTGGACAGGCCGCGATTGAAGGAATTGGGGTCGAAGGACGGCGTGGACGCCATGACCAGCACGTCGCCGTTATGGATGTCCATCACCACCACGGCGGCGCTCTCTTCGCCTAAGCGCTGGGCGGCGTATTCCTGCAGCTTCATGTCCAGCGTCAGGTTGAGGTCGATGCCGGGCTCGCCCTCCTTCCTTTCCAGCTCGCGGATGACGCGGCCCACCGAGTTGACCTCCAGCGTCGAGGTGCCGTGCCGGCCCCGCAGCGCCATGTCGTAGATGCGCTCCACGCCGCCCTTGCCGATGCGAAAGCCCGGCAGTTCCTCCAGCGGGTCGCCGGTCAGCTCGTTCTCGGACACCGCCGAGACGTAGCCCAGGATATGGGCGCCGAGCGATTCCAGCGGGTAGTAGCGGCTTTGGCCCACGTCGATCACCACGCCCGGCAGGTCGGCGGCGTTGACCTCGACGCGCGCCACTTCCTCCCAGGTCAGGTTCTCGCGCACGCTCAAGGGCACGAAGCTGCGGCGCCGGCGCACCTCCTTGTGGATGCGGGCGCGGTCACCGTCGCCGATGGCGATGATCTTGGACAGCGCATCCAGGGTGTAGTCCAGCGACGGCGTCTGCTCGGCCACCACCATGACGCGGTAATTGTGCTGGTTGACCGCCATGGCGATGCCGTTGCGGTCGAGGATCAGGCCGCGCGGCGGGGCCAGCAGGCGGGTGCTGATGCGGTTGTCCTCGGCCTGGACGGCGTATTTGTCCGCCTCCATGACCTGCAGGTAGTACATGCGCGCCGCGAGCGCCCCGATCAGGGTCGCCTTGCCGCCCGCCAGCATCATGGCCCGGCGCGAGAACAGCTTGGAGCGGTCGTTGTCGTGGTACATGGCTACACGTCGCGCAGGAAGGCCAGCTGCGTCCGGGCCAGCGTCCAGGTCAGCAGCGGGAACAGAGCCAGCGTCATCAGGTACTCGAACACCACCGGGGTGATGTCTAAGGGCCTTCCCTTGACGAAGGACAGCAGCAGCCAGGCCATGCCGATGGCGCCCGCGGTCAGCAGGCTGAAAGCCCACCACGTGACGGCGAAGGACTTGCCCAGGAAGAACTTGCGCTGCGACGCCGCCGTCCCCTGGACCAGCAGCAGCACCAGGGCGTTCACGCCCAGCGGCGTGCCGGCGACGATGTCGTAGAGCAGGCCGATGACGAAGGCCAGCCAGGCGGGCAGCAGGTCGGGCCGGTAGATGGCCCAGTAATAGACCCCCATCAGCGGCAGCATGGGGGCGATGCCGGAAAAGCCGGGGATGTGGGTGGGAATGGCGGTGAGAAGGAGCAGGAACACGGTGATGCCGAAGGGGACCGAGTGACGGACCCAGGTGTCCATCTTCACCCAGACCGAGGGCTTCATGCCCGCCGTCCCTGATAAGGAACGGCGGGCATTTTGCTATACCTGCCCTCGCCGGGCGGGCGCATCCGCGCCAATGGGCGCTGGATAAATGGATCAGATAAGGCGATGGCCGGTGTCACTCCTCTTTCCCCCGGCGGCGGCGTTCGGGCGGCGGGGGGCGCTCGAACGGCAGGATGCCGCCCAGGCCGAAATCCACCACCGAGACGAATTCCAGGCGATGGCGCTGGACGAAGGGTTCGACCCGGACGATGCCGTCGGTCACCGACGACACCACGCCCACCGGAATGCCGGGCGGGAAGGCCCCGCCCGAGGCGGCGGTGACCACCCGGTCGCCCACCGAGATGGTCGGGCTGCCGGTGATGTAGTTCAGGCGCGGCCGCTGGCTGTTGTCGCCGGTCAGGATGGCCCGGGTGCGGGTGGCTTCCAGCATGACCGGCGTGCGGGCGTTGATGTCGGTGATCAGCAGCAGTCGCGCCGAGCGGGCGCCCACCTCGGCCACGTGACCGGCCAGGGATTCGCCGGTCAGGACCGCCTGGCCCTTGCGCACCCCGTCCTTGGCGCCGGCGCCCAGCAGCATGCTTTGGCCGAAGGCCGAGCCCATGTCGCCGATCACCCGGGCGGTGACGAAGGCGGGGTCGGGATCGGGGATGAAGTTCAGCTGGTCGTGCAGCACGGTGTTTTCGGCTTCGAGGCGCCGGGCCACCGTCTGCCAGTGCATCAGCTTGGCGTTCTCTTCCTTGAGCCGGGCGTTCTCGGTCCGCAGATTGGCCAGTTCGTGGAAATTCTCGGTGACCTGGGCGATGGTGGCGGCGGGGCGCGCCATGGCGTCCAGGATGGGGGCGATGGCGTCGGCGACCAGGGCGCGGGTGCGTTCGATCAGGACGATGTCGGCCTTGCCCAGGATCATCAGGGCCACCGAGGCGACGATCAGGGACAGGAAGGCGAAGCGCTGGACCAGCAGCCTTAACGTCGCGAGCCGACCTGCCGCACCCGACTGCTTCACCTAGCCCCTCCGTTCCTCCGCACGTCCCCGGCACAAAGGGGAAAGCGTCGGGTCGATACTACTATATCTAGTTTGCGTAAAACCACTAATTAAGGTGGCCGCAGCGCAACAAAGCCAGGGAATCAAAGCCCATCCTCCCGACCTGGGCCGGGAGGATGAACCGCGTCTAGTACATGCTGGTCAGCACGTTCTTCAGCTTGGGCATTTCTTCCAGGGCGCGGCCGGTGCCGAGCGCCACGCAGGACAGCGGGTCGTCGGCGATGGAGACCGGCAGGCCGGTGGCGTGGCGCAGCACGTAATCCAGATTGGACAGCAGCGCGCCGCCGCCGGTGAGCACGATGCCCTTGTCGACGATGTCGGCGGCCAGTTCCGGCGCGGTGTGCTCGAGGGCCACCTTGACCGCCTCGATGATGGCGCCCACCGGCTCGGCCAGGGATTCGGCGATCTGGCGCTCGGAGATGATCAGTTCCTTGGGCACGCCGTTCATCAGGTCGCGACCCTTGATCTCCATGGTGCGGCCCTCGCCGTCCTCGGGCGGGCAGGCGGAGCCGATTTCCTTCTTGATGCGCTCGGCCGAGCCTTCGCCCACCAGAAGGTTATGGTTGCGGCGGATATAGGCGATGATCGCCTCGTCCATCTTGTCGCCGCCGACGCGCACCGAGCGGGAGTAGACGATGCCGCCCAGGGACAGAACCGCCACCTCGGTGGTGCCGCCGCCGATGTCGACCACCATGGAGCCGGTGGGCTCGGTGACGGGCAGGCCGGCGCCGATGGCGGCCGCCATGGGTTCCTCGATCAGGAAGACGCGGCGGGCGCCGGCGCTTTCCGCCGATTCCTGGATGGCGCGGCGTTCGACGGCGGTGGAGCCGGACGGCACGCAGACGATGACCAGCGGGCTGGCGAACGAGCGGCGGTTGTGGACCTTGCGGATGAAGTGCTTGATCATCTCTTCGGCCACTTCGAAGTCGGCGATGACGCCGTCGCGCAAGGGGCGGATGGCCTGGATGTAGCCCGGCGTGCGGCCCAGCATCATCTTGGCTTCGTCGCCGACGGCCAGGACCTTCTTCTTGCCCTTTTCCTCGGCGATGGCGACCACCGACGGTTCATTGAGGACGATCCCTCGACCCTTGACGTAGACCAGCGTATTGGCGGTCCCAAGATCGATCGCCATATCGGCGGACATCCAACCCGTCAGCTTCGAAAACATAATACCTCGCTCACCGTACGATGCATTTTCAAGGGTCCCAACCGCGGGCGTGCTTTTATCACGCTCCGGCGGCGTCGGGGGCGGTTTTTTGCCGCTTAACCAGAAGTTTGTTCAGCGCGTTGACATAAGCCCGCGCCGACGCGACCAAAGTATCGGTCTCGGCGCCCTGGCCGTTGACGCTCTTGCCGTCCTCTTCCAGGCGCACGGTCACCTCGGCCTGGGCGTCGGTGCCTTGGGTCACCGCGCTCACCTGATAGAGCTGCAGCTTCGCCTCGTGGGGGAACAGCGCCTTGATGGCGTTGAAGGTGGCGTCCACGGGGCCGTCGCCGGTGGCGCGGACTTCGCGGGTCACGCCGTCGACCGACAGTTCGAGGACCGCCGAGGGGGGCTGGTGCTTGGTGCCGCACAGCACTTCCAGCGAGACCAGCCTCACCCGGTCGTTGCCGCGCACCACGGCGTCGTCCACCAGGGCGACGATGTCCTCGTCGAACACGTCCTTCTTGCGGTCGGCCAGGTCCTTGAAGCGGTTGAAGGCGTCCTCGACCGCGTTGTCGCCCAGTTCGTAGCCCAGTTCCTTCAGCTTGGCCTTGAAGGCGGCGCGGCCCGAATGCTTGCCCATCACCAGCGACGAGCGGTGCAGGCCCACCGAGTCCGGGGTCATGATCTCGTAGGTCTGGGCGTGCTTCAGCACCCCGTCCTGATGGATGCCCGATTCATGGGCGAAGGCGTTCTTGCCGACGATGGCCTTGTTGGGCTGCACCACGAAGCCGGTGATGGTCGAGACCAGACGCGACGCCTTGGTGATGTTCTCGGTCTTGATGCCGGTCTTGAACGGCAGCAGATCGGGCCGGGTGCGGATCGCCATGACGATCTCTTCCATGGCGGCGTTGCCGGCGCGCTCGCCCAGGCCGTTGACGGTGCATTCGATCTGCCGCGCGCCCCGTCCGACTGCGGCCAGGGAATTGGCCACCGCCAGGCCAAGGTCGTTGTGGCAATGCACCGACAGGATGGCCTTGTCGATGTTGGGCACCCGGTTGATCAGCATGGCGATCAGGGCGGCGTATTCCTCGGGCACCGCATAGCCCACGGTGTCGGGAATGTTGATGGTGGTGGCGCCGGCCTTGATGGCGGCCTCGACGCAGCGGCACAGGAAGTCGTGCTCGGTGCGCGAGCCGTCCTCGGCCGACCATTCCACGTCTTCCACCAGATTGCGGGCATAGGCCACCGAGTCGGCGACCTTCTCCAGCACCTTTTCCGGCTCCATCTGCAGCTTGTACTTCATGTGCAGCGGGCTGGTGGACAAGAAGGTGTGGATGCGGTGGCGCGGCGCGGCGCGGACCGCCTCGGCGCAGCGGTCGATGTCGCCCTTGGTGGCGCGGGCCAGGCCGCAGATCACCGAGGATTTGACCGCCTTGGCCACCGCCTCGACCGCCTCGAAATCGCCGTTGGACGCGATGGGGAAGCCGGCCTCGATCACGTCGACGCCCATCTCTTCCAGAACCAGCGCGATCCTCACCTTCTCCTCCAGGTTCATGGAGGCGCCGGGCGATTGCTCGCCGTCACGCAGCGTGGTGTCGAAGATGATGACGCGGTTCTGGTCCATGCACTCGCTCTTGAACTCTGGCGCACCGCAATGGGCGCGCGGACGAAAAGAGGCGAGCACGGCCCGCCGGACGCGGCCGGTGAAACATTGTCGTGAAACCCGTTTCACCGCGCCTATAGGAAGGCGATTTCGCGGCGCAATGTCAACAGTGATCGTGTGTCTAAATCGGGCGGAAAGGGACGAGCCGGCCCCGGGGGGAGGGCAAGTTCGGATCGATTCCAGGAAGGCTCCTAGCGGCGCGGCTTGAAAGCGGAATCTATGTGTGCCGCCTCACAGTCCATACCCGACGAAAACACTAAGATGAATGCGGGATGGATGAATGAGTGAAGGTTGGAGCCTGACCGTGATGCGTACCGCTTCTCCTCAGTCCGCCGCCGGCGAGAAGGCGCGCCAGGCCATCAACCAGACCCTGGCGGGTCCGGTGATGGCCAAGCTGGTGGATCTGGTCCCCGACCTGGCCTGGGTGCCGCGGGGACGGGAACTGGAAACGGCGCTGCGCGATTGCGACCTGCTGTACCGCTGCTTCGTCGCCTTCCGCACCCACCGCACCGATTTCCGCCCCCTGCTGCTGGACCGCCGCAGCCGCCCGGTGGACAACGACAACACGCCGCTGGCTTGCGGCCGCACCGTCAACCAGATCGTCGCCATGATCGTGCGCTCGGCCGCCAAGCGGCACTTCCGCGCCCGTCTGGACGGCGGCTTCCCGCCCGGCCGCGCCGCACGCCTGCGCCGGCCCGAAGGGGTGGGGTGGAGCGGCATGCTGGGCTGGATGAATGCCCAGGCCGAGGAACGCCGGGGGACGCGTCGCGGACGCTCGGCCGGCGACCAGCTCTACGACGCCATCCGCCGCTACCTGCTGCACGACTGGCAGGTGCCGATCATTCCGCAATACGCCCGCATGACGCCGCCGGAAGTACGCGCGCTGGGCTCGCGCATCCTGGACTTCCGCGACGCGGCCGAACTGGCCGCCTGGCTGGACGGCGGCGCCGACCAGCGCCAGACGCCCACCGAGTGGATGGTCGAGCCGATCCACGTCACCCCCATGCCCGTCCCGGCGGCCAAGGCGCCGGTGGAGCCGGTGGCCGAAGCCGTCGCCCCCGTTGCGCCGCCTGCCGAGCCGGTGCAGGGCGCCGCCGCCCTGCCCGGCGCCGGGCTGGCCGGCGACGGTCGCTCGCGGCTCTCTCAGGTGCTGTCCGACGACGGCCGCCTGATCCGCATGGAGACGGTGGTGCCCCTGCTGACCACGCCGGAGCTGAAGGCGGCGCTGGGTCAGCCCAGCCGCGAGGAACTGCGCCGCGCCGCCCGTTCGCTCGCCCAGACCGGGTCGGGCACCGTGCGCCGTCTGGCGGTGGATTTCGGCCTGCCGCCGGAACAGATGACCGCCATGCTGGCCAAAACCGCCCTGCTGCTTCCCCCCGCCGTCTACGAGAAGATGTTCGGCCGCAAGAGCGAGCTGGTGCTGATCCTGGCCCTGATCGGAAGGGCCAAGGCCGCCGGCCTGGACGCCGATGCCTCACCCGCCGCCTTCGCCGCCTTCATGGAGGAGCTGTTCGGACGCTTTGCGAAGTAGGGGCAAAGAAAAAGCCCCGGCGGTTTCCCGCCGGGGCCTTCCCGAACGCTTGGGATGGGGCCGAACTTAGTTCTTGGCCTTGTCCACCAGCTTGTTCTTGGCGATCCAGGGCATCATGGCGCGCAGCTTCTCGCCGACGACCTCGATGCCGTGTTCGGCCTGGATGCGCCGCGTCGCCTTGAAGGACGGCTGGCCGGCCTTGCATTCCAGCATCCAGTCGCGGACGAAGCGGCCGGCCTGGATGTCTTCCAGGACGCGCTTCATCTCGGCCTTGGTCTCTTCGGTGATGATGCGCGGGCCGGTGACGTAGTCGCCGTACTCAGCGGTGTTGGAGATGGAGTAGCGCATGTTGGCGATGCCGCCCTCGTAGATGAGGTCGACGATCAGCTTCACCTCGTGCAGGCACTCGAAATAGGCCATCTCGGGGGCGTAGCCGGCTTCCACCAGGGTCTCGAAGCCGTACTGGATCAGCTTGGTCAGGCCGCCGCACAGCACGACCTGCTCGCCGAACAGGTCGGTCTCGCACTCTTCGCGGAAGCTGGTCTCGATGATGCCCGAACGGCCGCCGCCGATGGCGGAAGCGTAGGAGAGCGCGATTTCCAGCGCGTTGCCCGAGGCGTTCTGGGCCACCGCCACCAGGCAGGGCACGCCGCCGCCCTTGACGTATTCGCCGCGCACGGTGTGGCCGGGGCCCTTGGGGGCGACCATGAACACGTCGAGATCGGCACGGGCCTCGATCAGCTTGAAGTGGATGTTCAGGCCGTGGGCGAACACCAGGGCGGCGCCCTGCTTCATGTTGCCGGCCAGGTCCTGATAGTACAGGTCGGCCTGCAGCTCGTCGGGGGTGAGGATCATCACCACGTCGCCCCACTTGGCGGCGTCGGCGGGGGTCATGACCTTGAGGCCCTCGCCCTCGGCCTTCTTGGCGGTGGCGGAACCGGCGCGCAGCGCCACGGCCACGTCCTTGACGCCCGAGTCGCGCAGGTTCAGCGCATGGGCATGGCCCTGGGAGCCGTAGCCCACCACCACGACCTTCTTGCCCTTGATCAGATTGACGTCGGCGTCACGATCATAATAAACGCGCATGTTGCTTCCTTTCGAAAGGCGGAGAGGCCTCCGCGCAAAATTCTGGCGGGCTTTCTAAATCGGATTCGGCCCGCGTGCAATGGCGACGACGCCGGTGCGCGAAACATCCGTCAGCCCCAGGGGTTCCATCAGCTTGATGAAGGCGTCCACCTTCTCGGTGGCGCCCACCACCTCGAAGACGAAGCTTTCGTTGGTGGAATCGATGGCGCGCGCCCGGAAGATGTCGGCGATGCGCAAGGATTCCACCCGCTTCTCGCCGGTGGCGACCACCTTGATCAGGGCCAGTTCGCGGCTGACATGCGGGCCTTCGATGGTCAGATCGTGGACCTTGTGCACCGGCACCAGGCGGCGCAGCTGGTTCTTGATCTGCTCGATGATCATGGCGGTGCCGCTCGTCACGATGGTGATGCGCGACAGCTTCTGGGCGGCGTCCACCTCGGCCACGGTCAGGCTTTCGATGTTGTAGCCACGGCCCGAAAACAGACCGATGACCCGGGCCAGCACGCCGGATTCGTTGTCCACCAGGACGGCGACGGTGTGACGGTTGACTTCTTGCTGAACGATGCTCACGTCAAAATCCCCCTTACACCAGAACCATGCCGTCTTGTTCCGAGCCCGGCTTGTCGCGGCCCTTGTCCTCCGGCCCCAGCACCATCTCGTTGTGGGCCATGCCGGGCATGATCATCGGGAACACGTTCTCGGACGCGTCGGTCCTGAGTTCCAGGATCACGGGACGGTCGACGGCGATCATTTCCTTGATGGCGCCATCCACCTCGGAAGGCTTCTCGGCGCGCAGGCCCACGGCGCCGAACGCCTCGGCCAGCTTGACGAAATCGGGATGGTGGATCATGTGGCTCTCGGAATAGCGGCCGCCGTGGATCAGTTCCTGCCACTGGCGGACCATGCCGAGATACTGGTTGTTGAGGATGACGATCTTCACCGGCAGGCGATGCTGCACCAGGGTGGCCATCTCCTGGATGTTCATCTGGATCGAGGCTTCGCCCGCGATGTTGATGACCAGCGCGTCGGGGTGGGCCATCTGCACGCCCATGGCGCTGGGCAGGCCGTAGCCCATGGTGCCCAGCCCGCCCGAGGTCAGCCAGTGCAGCGGCAGGTCGAAGCGCAGGTGCTGCGCCGCCCACATCTGATGCTGCCCCACCTCGGTGCAGAAGTAGGGATTGCGGTGACGGGTCATCTCGTACAGACGCTGGATGGCGTATTGCGGCTTGATGATCTTGTTGGAGTTCTCGAAGGACAGGCAGTCGGTGCCCCGCCACTGGTCGATCTTGGCCCACCAGGCCTTCAGCGCCTTCTCGTCGACCCGGGCCTGCTTGGCCTTCCACACCTTGATCATGTCTTCGAGGATGTGGGCGCAATCGCCGACGATAGGCAGGTCGACCGCCACGTTCTTGTTGATGGAGCTGGGGTCGATGTCCACGTGGATCTTCTTGGACTTCGGCGAGAAACCGTCCAGCTTGCCGGTGACGCGGTCGTCGAAGCGGGCGCCGATGTTGATCATCAGGTCGCAATCGTGCATGGCCATGTTGGCCTCGACCGTGCCGTGCATGCCCAGCATGCCCAGGAACAGCGGGTCCGAGCCCGGGAAGGCGCCCAGGCCCATCAGGGTCAGGGTGCAGGGATAGCCGGTCATGCGCACGAACTGGGTCAGCAACTGACAGGCCGCCGGGCCGGAATTCACCACGCCGCCGCCCACGTAGAAGATCGGCCGCTTGGCGTGGGCGATCATCTCGACGGCCTTCTCGATGGCCTTCAAGTCGCCCTTGACCTGGGGCTTGTACTTGGACTTCACCTTGGACGGGGTCTGGTACTCGCCCTTGGCCTGGACCACGTCCTTGGGCAGGTCGACCAGCACCGGGCCCGGGCGGCCCGAGCGGGCCACGTGGAAGGCCTCGTGCACGGTCTTGGCCAGGTCGTTGACGTCCTTCACCAGGTAATTGTGCTTGGTGCAGGGCCGGGTGATGCCGGTGATGTCGGCTTCCTGGAAGGCGTCGTTGCCGATCAGGTGGGTGGGCACCTGGCCCGTCAGGCAGACCAGCGGCACCGAATCGCACAGCGCGTCGGCCAGGCCGGTCACCGCGTTGGTGGCGCCGGGGCCCGAGGTCACCAGCACGCAGCCGACCTTGCCGGTGGAGCGCGCATAGCCCTCGGCGGCGTGAACGGCGGCCTGCTCGTGGCGGACCAGGACGTGGCGCAGGCGGTTCTGCTTGAACAGCTCGTCATAGATGGGCAATACGGCGCCGCCGGGATACCCGAAAATGACCTCTACGCCCTGATCGACCAGGGCCTTGAGGAGGATTTCCGCTCCGGTCAACGTATCGTGATGCACCATCTCAGCACCTTGTCTCTGTGTCGTTGTCGCCCGCCGGATCGGCCGGAGGGTCGTTGTCGCCCGCCGAAAAGGCAGGATTGCGCGCTGCTGCACTGCGGCGCGGGGCACAACCTAGACCGATGTCCTCAAGCGGTCAAGAGGTGTTGGCGAATTTTCAGAAAGATTGTGGCTTTTAAACTTTCCGAAAATTGCTCGACGATGACCTCGGACGCCATCATCTGATGGCGGAACCATGTCCCCTGGCGCTTGGCATAGTTGCGGGTGGCCTGTTGCGCGGCGGCGACGGCCGCCTCCAGGTCCATCTCGCCGGCCAGATGGGCGGCCAGTTCGCGCCGTCCCAGGGCCTTGGCGATGGGCAGATCGGGAGCAAGGCCCAGGGATTCGAAGGCGCGCACCTCGTCGAGCGCGCCCGCCGCCATCATGGCGGCAAAGCGGGAGTCGCATTGGGCGTAAAGGCGGGGGCGTCCGGGATCGAGGACCAGGGAGAACCAGCGGGCATCGACGCCGCCCTGGCGCGGCTCGTCCTGCCATCGGGCCAGCGAGCGCCCCGTCGCCTCCAGCACCTCCCAGGCCCGCGCCAGGCGCTGGGAATTGCCGGGATCGAGGCGTGCCGCCATCTCCGCGTCGCGGCTGGCCAGCAGGGCGTGGAAGGCGGCGTTGCCCATCTCGGCCAGCCTTGCCCGGGCCTGCGCGCGGACATCCTCGGGGATGTCGGGAATGGGCGACAGCCCTTCCATCACCGCCCGCAGGTAAAGCCCGGTGCCCCCCGCCAGGATGGGCAGCTTGCCGGCGTTCCAGGCGGCTTCCATCTCGGCCGCCGCCAACCCGCCCCAGCGCGCCGCCGAGCACAGATCGGACGGCGCCAGCACGCCGTAGAGGCGGTGCGGCGCCGCTCCCAAGTCCTCCTCCGACGGCCGGGCGGTGAGCAGGGGAAGCGCGTCGTAGACCTGCATGGAATCGGCGTTGATCACCACGCCGTCGAACTCGCGGGCGAGGGCGAGCGCCAAGCCCGACTTGCCGGACGCGGTGGGGCCGGCGATGACGATGGCGGGGCGGGGGGGAAGGGTCACGACCGTGTCCAACCCCGCGCCATGCTCCACGCCACCAATCCGAAGGCCAGGGACCACAGCGCCATGGAGGCCGGGATCAGCAAATCGGGAGCCAGCGAGGCGGCGGCGCGCAAATCGGCGCCGCCCACCAGCAGCACGGCGCAAGCGATGGCGGCGCGCGGCCATTGGCCCACGCGGCGCTCGCGGATGGCGTCGATGCGCAGCATCATGGCCGCCGTCACCAGCCCCATGCCGCCGATGGTGGCCAGATGCAGGGCGTCGGTGGCGGGGCCGATGCCCAGCCAGTCCGAGGCGGCGGCGGCCATCAATCCGACGCAGAGCAGGAAGTGCCCCACCTGGATGGGACCCAGCGAGGAATCGCCCAGCGAGAGGATCGGCCGCCAGCACCTCTGGCGCCACAGCCCGGCGGCGCCGGCCAGGGCCATGGCCCCGAACGTGCCCAGCCCCAGGGACTGGGCCAGGGCTTCGGCCCCCATGCCGATGACGCACAGCCATTCCGCCCAGGGCCGGTTGCGGTCGAACAGCTCGCGCGCCTCCTCCTTGCGTACCAGCCCGGCCATGCCGGCGGGAATGACGCGGCCGCCCATGACCAGGATCATCAGCGCCACCAGGCAGAAGGCGGTCATCGCGCCGCGGCGCTCGCCGCCGTCGATCAGTCCCATGCGCCCGGCCTGATACAGCGCCTCGGCCAATGCGAAGGCGGCGATGGTCGGGGCGAAGACCATGTTGTGGCCCAGCTTGGCGGCCTTGAGGAAGGGCCAGCCGCCGAAGGCGAACAGCAGGGCGGGATAGGCCAGCGACACGATCAGCCCGGCCTCGCCGCCCAGCCCGGTCCAGGCGCCGATGCGGGCGGCCGCCCAGGCGGCCAGGGCCAGGATCAGGCGGGTGCGGCTGACCTTGGTGAAGAGATAGCCGCCCAGCACGGCGGCCGCGAAGCCCAGCAGCATCTCGTGGGCGTGGCGGGCGACGGGGTCGCAGCCGCCGCAGCCGGGCAACCATCCGGCCCATTCAGCCACCCACAGGGGCACGGAAAGCGCGGCGTAGAGACTGGCGGCCAGGAAGAACGGCCGGTGCGCCTTGGGGAAGCGGCCCGAGCGGGGCAGGGGAGCGGCGGCCCCGGTCATGACGTCCCCTTATTTCCAGGCGGGAATGGGTCCCAGGCCGCGCATCCACTCCTCGGCGGCCTTGGGGTGGGGATCGCGGAATCCGGCGCCGGCCAGCCGGGCCAGATTGGGCGAGGACAGCAATTCGTCCAGCGGCTTCTTCAGGCACTGGGCGTAGCCCGGCCCCAGATCGGCGTCGTAATCGACCTTCATGGGCGAATCCCAGCGCGCCACGAAATTGCCCAGCGGGACACCGTCGGCGGTCCAGGCGTCGAGGCCGCAGCCCAGCTTCAAGGTGCCGTCCTGCTTGCTCCAGGCCGGCCGGCCGATCAGACGCACCACGATGTGGGGACGGATGGACGGATCGTTGACCTCTACCTGCCTGAAGCCCTTGGTCAGCAGGGTCTGGGCGGTTTCCGCCAGCCTGCGGCCGTCCAGGACCTTGGTCTCCTCCGACTGGTAGCGGGTGATCTGGATGCTGAGCTTACGCTTCAGGTCGTTCTCGCCCATGAAGATCATCACGCGGGCGTTGAAGGGCAGGGCCACGCCCGGCACCGGGGCGGGATCGACGCTCGCGGCCGGCGGCAGGCCCGACGAGCAGCCTGCCAGCAAAAGCGCAGTTACTGCGCCACCGATCCAACCGCCACGCGCCATAATCGTACCCTTTGCTAATTGATGGACGACAGGCCCTGGGCCTTCACCCGCTTCTGCCATTCGCCCATGAAGGTCTGGAAGTCCTGGGCCTGCTTGATCTTATCACCCAGGCGGCGGTAGTCGATGATGCCGCGTTCGGGTTCGCTGGTCAGCAGGTCGAAGGCCTCCTTCCATTCGGTCTGGGCCATCAGGGCGCCATAGCCGCGCCGCAGCCGGGTCAGGCCGCGCTCGTCCTTGGCCAGCGTCATGGCGGTGGCGGTGTCGAGCAGGCGCCGGGCCGTGGCCGGGTCGAGCGGACGGTTGCCGATGGGCTTGACGATGGTGGATTCCAGGGCGGCGGCGGCTTCGGGCCAGCGCTTGAGCTTCCAGTTGATGTCGCCTCTGAGGCGGTTGGCCTCTTCGCTCTGGTCGTTGATGATCAGGGCCAGCGCCTCGGCGGAGCGGCCGAGGTCGGTCAGCGCCTGCACCCGGATATAGCGCCGCCGCGCCGCGAGGTCGGTGGGAATCTCCGGCGCCTCGCTGGCCTCGAGCGCCTCGAGCGCCAGTCCCGGCTTGCGGTCGGACAGGTTGAGGAAGGCCAGCCTCGTGCCCACCCGCGCCTTGTCCAGCCCCGACAGGCGGAACTCCACCTGATGGCGCAGCAATTCGCCGGCCCGCTCCAGCAGGTCGACCCCGGCCAAGCGGTCGGCCAGGCGGCGGATCATCTCGTCGCCCTTGGTGCCCGAGGGCGTCAGCTCCTGGAACTCGTCATACAGGCCGATGGCCGTCACGGGCGACAGCTTGTCGGCCTCGCCCATCAGGAACAGCCGGTTGAAGGTGTCGCTCATCTCCTCCTGGACCTTGCCGATCTCCGGGTGGTCGGGATAATTGGCGACCAGCGAGTGCATGGACCTCAGCCCTTCGCCGTAGCGGCCCGCCGCGATCTGCAACTGGCCCAGGCGCTTGAGCAACTGGAACTCGAAATCCTCGCCGCGCCAGGCGAAGCGCAGCTTCTCCAGGTCGCGGATGGCCTCGGCCGGGGTCATCTTGTTCAGGCGCAGCATCAGTTCGACGCGGTCGCGGGCGGCGTAGGCGCGGTCGGGGCGGCTTTCGCTGGCCTCGGCGTCGCGGTAGCGCGAGATGGCGGTGTCCCACTGCTTGCCCGCCTGGGCGGCCATGCCCGACAGATAGGCCAGCTTGCCGATGTCGCGCTTGGACAGGCCGGGGCCCATCATGGCATCGACGATGCGCGCCGCTCCCTTGGAATCGCCGGCCTGGGCCACGGTGCGCGCCGCCACCTCGCCGATGCCGATGCGCAGGTTGCGCGGCCAGGTCTTGATGTCCTCGGGCGCCAGGCGCAGCACCAAAGCGTGCTTGTTGGGGTCGGGCAGCGAACGGGCCGAGGCGGCGGCCAGGAACAGCTGCACCTTGGCGTCGCCCTTCAGGGCCGGGGTGGACAGGTCGACGATGGCGTCGGCGTCGCGGCCCATCAGGAAGCTGGCGGCGCCGCGCACCGCCCGGTAGGGCGGCGTGTCGACGATCAAGGGGTCCACCGCCGCCATCACCCGCAGCTCGCCCAGCGCCTCGGCGCCGAAGCCGTTAGCCACGTAGTGGCGGGCGATCTCCATGCGCTGGGCGTTCTTCTCGTCGGGCCGCACATGGGCCAGGCGGCTGATCAGCTTGCGGTGGTCGTCCACGAACTTGTCGTTGCCGCCGCGCATCCACTTGGAGATGTCCAGCGGACCGGTGGTCATCACGTCGGCGCCCATATTGCCGTCGGTGGCCACCTTGCCGCCGCCGGGGCCTTCGGCGGCCAGCATGGGCGACAGGTACAGGCCGCCCGGCTGGGTGATCTCCACCGTCTCGCGGTTGGCGTCCAGGCGCACGGTGTCGGCGCGGGGAATCATGGCGATGCCCTGGGCCGAGGGCAGCAATTCGGCGCCGGGATATTCCCGTCCCTGGCGCACGCCGGCGCCGATGGCGGGAACCGTGACCACGTGGATGAAATCGCCCACTTCCGGATCCTTAAGGATCATGGGCTGGGACCCGTCGGTGGCCTTGATCACCACGCGGCCGCGTTCCTGGAAATCCATCTGGGTGGCGACGTCGAAGCCGGCCTTGGGGGCGATGGGCTGCTCATGGATGTCCAGCACCCACAACTGGCCCTCCTTGCGCACCGAGGGATTGAAGCCCGGCCGGGTGATCATGCGCACGGCGGTGCCCTTGAAGCCCTGAACCTGCTCCACGTGCAGCACCACGTCGCCGCCAGTGCGCTTCAGGAGCTTGGTGTCCATCTCGGTCTTGAGGTCGAACACCGCCCACAGCCAGCCCGAGCGGCGGAACACCGCGGCGCCGGTCGGCTTGTCGAAGGCGAAGCCCAGGCTGACCACCTTGCCGGTGGGCACCGGCTTGATCTCCTCGCCCGGGCGGGCGGCGGCTTCGCCCTCGGCGGCGGCGGCGGCGGCCGGGGCGGCCTTGCCGTTGCCGTTGGGCGGGGGCGAAGGGGGGGGCTTGGCCGGAGCGGCGGCCTCGGCCGGGGGAAGTCCGTCCAGGGGCTTCAACGCCGGCGGCTGTTCCTCGGTGCCCGGCGCCGGCGCCAGGGGAGGGGCGGCGGCGCCGTTGGCGCGCGGCGGCGGCGGCGCGCCGGCCGGGCGGACCAGATCCACGGCGACGCGGGGACCGCTGGTGAAGTGGCGGACCCGCATGCCGGGGGGCAGCGACAGGACCACCGAGGTGCCCTTGCCGTTGGGCTTGGCCTCGAGGAAGCCCACGTCGGGCGGCAGCGACGCCTTCAGCGAGGTGACGTTGACGTTGGCCGGGCGGTCGAAATTGATGGAGACCGTGGCCCCGGCCTCGTCGACGGAATAGCCGACCGGCTTGGGCCAGTCGAAGACCAGCCGGTTGAAGCCGGTATGCTCGCCGCCCCTGACCATCAGGTCGGTGGCCGGGCCCTGGGGCTGGGCGGGTGCGGCCGGGGCCGGCTTGGCGGGCTCGGCGGCCTTGACCGGTTCGGCGGGCTTGGCGGTTTCCGGGGCCTTGGCGGGGGCCTTCTGGCCGGGCGGCAACTCGGCGGGCGGCAGGCCGGCGGGAATTTCGGCCGGGGGAATGGCCTGTTCCGGCGGCGGCGGCGGGGCCGAGGACGAGGCGGGCTTCTTGTCCTCGGACAGGTCGACCACCACGGAATTGGTCCCGGTCTGGAAGCTCTTCACCTGGACCGGCACGGCCAGCGGAAAGGTGACCATCCTGCGGTCGGGCGACAGGGTGACGCCCTTGAGATAGCGGGCCAGCGGCTTCAACACCACCTTGGGGTCGCCGGCGATGGGCCGGTCGAAGCGGACGATCAGCTGGCTGTTGACCGTCTCGGCCGAGAATTTCACCGGGGCGTCCCAGTCGAACACCATGCGGCCGAAGCCGTCGTGCTCGGCGGCGCGCGGCGAGCTTTGCGCCAAAGCGGGGAAGACCGGGCCGAGGATGAGCGAGAGCAGGACGACAAGCGAGGCGAGCAGGCCGGGGATCAGACAGCGGGAATCGCTCGCGCTCGCGGGCGCTTTCTCTGGCCGTCCGGTTGGGGCTTGCTCGGCAGCCTTCATGGAAGGCTAGTCGAAACTTGCCAGCAGCGCGTCGATTTCGGCCTGGTTGGTCGCGTTGCCGGGCAGCTGCGGGCCGTTGAGGAGGTCCTGGTCGGTCAGCGGCTTGGATTCCTTCTGGGAACCGTCGTCATAGGTGCCGCCGAACATCTTGACCAGGCTTTCCACCCGGTCTTCGATTTCCTTCAGCGCCTTGACCACCTTGGTGATGCGCTGTCCGGTGATGTCCTGGAACGTACAGGCCTCGAAGATGCGGGTGGTGATCTCGTCCAGGCGGTTGGCCACCTCCTGGTCGAGCATGGGAGAGAGCGAGCCCAGGCTTTCGGCCGCGTCCATGATCTCGTTGGTCGCGGCCTCGGTGGCGCCGACGATGGCGTCAAGCTCGTCGGTCGCCGAGGCGATGAACTCGTTCTTGATCTCGCCGGGCCGAAGCGCGGCGATCTCTTCCTTGGCGGCATGGATGTAACTGGCCAGGGATTCCAGCTCGCGATAGAGCCGCAAATCCCCGGCGCCGATATCCCCCGTCATGGTTTCGAGCATCGCCCGAACCACTTCCCCGATCTGGTCGACATGGATGGTCTCGCCATGCTCGGCCCGAATGGCGTCCAAGCGAAGCTCTAAATCGCGGTCAACGCCCTTCGCCGACATGGCTGCAGAACCCCCCAAGGTCGTCAGAATTCGCCCAGCACGCTCACCATCTTGGTCTTCAACGTTTCGGCGTTGAAGGGCTTGACGATGTAGTTGGACACGCCCGCTTCCTTGGCGGCGATGACGTTCTCCGACTTGGACTCGGCGGTCACCATGATGAAGGGGATCGGCTTCAGCTTGGCATCGGCGCGCACCTCGCGCAGCAACTGCAGGCCGGTCATGGGTTCCATGTTCCAGTCGGAAATCACCAGACCGTAATTGCCCACGCGAAGCATCTGCAACGCCATGGCGCCATCAGTGGCCTCATCAACGTTGTTGAAACCCAGCTGCTTCAGCAGGTTTCTGATGATTCGCAACATCGTCTTGTAATCATCGACGATGAGGACGTTCATATTCTTATCGACAGCCATCCATCCGCTCCTTCGAGACACTAGCCGCCAGAAACCGAAAAAACCGGTAACCTACGAATTTTCCTAGTTAAGATGGGGGACCGCACTTGCGCAAGTCATTTTTTATGCAATCCCCCGACAATCACCCGCCCGAGGCCGCCCTTGGCATCGGTATCTGGCGTCTTTGTGCCAATTCGGCAGTAACTGCCTTGGCCTTGGACGGGTCCATTTCAGCCATGATCGGAGCAACACGTTGTTCCTTCATGCGCTCTATCACTTCCAGCAGGATATTCATATCCAGCTGTTCGAAAATCTTCGCCGCTTCCTTCGGCTTCATATTTTCGTAAATCTTGACCAGGGAGCGCATCTTGTTGTCTTCCTGGTCGTTGTATTGACGCAGCAACCCTTCGATGGTGTTCTGCAGCGTCTTCATCTCGGCGACCTTGCGGTCGATCTGATCCTCGGCGGCCTTGAGCAGGGCCTCGCGCTTTTCGATGTCCTTCTCGCGCACGTCCAGCGTGCCGCGCCGCTCCTGCAGCTTTTGCAGCACGTCCAGTTCGGTCTGGCTCATGCCGGCGCCGGGATCGGTGCTGGTCGGGGTGGCGGCGGGCGCCTGGGCCGGCGTGGCGGCGGCGGGCTGCGGCTGGGCCGGGGTGGCGGGGGTGGCCGGAGGCGCGGCCTTGGGAGGCTGCTGCGCCTGCAGTTCGGCCACCGAGAAGGATTCGATGCCAAGAATGCCCTTGAAGATGTCGCCGACCCGAAGCGACAGCATCAGCACGCCGGCGAAGATCAGCACGGGCAGCACCCGGACGATGGGGGCCTTGGCCTCGGGCTTCGCGGCCTTGGCCGTCCGGGACGGGCCGGGTGGCTGCACCCTGATGGGGCCGGGCGTGGGCTTGCGGGTCTTGGCGGCCATGATGCGCCCCTACCGCATGGACTGGAGCGCGCGCAGCAGCTCGCGCTCGGCTTCGGAACGGTCGTCGCTGTCGCCTTCCGAGGCGGCGGCGGCGGCGGCGATGGCGGCGGCCCGGTTGCCGGCCATGCGGGGCGGCGGCATGGTGGGCGTGGACGCGGTGCCGATCTGGGCGCCCCCACCCGCTCCCATGGCGCGGGGTTCGGGCGCGGCCTTGGCCCCGTCGGCGCGGGCTCCGCGCACGGCGTTCTCCAGGCGGTTGGCCATGGTGTCGGCGCGCTCGATCATGAAGGCCAGGTCGTCACGCAGCGATTGCGCCTTCTCCACCCGCTCCTGCAGGGTCTGGCCGGATTCCTCGGCGGCCTTCCGGAGCTTGGGGATGGAGGATTCGGCGCGCAGCGTCGCCTCGTTAAAGGCGGCGATGGTCTTGGCCAGGTCGTCGCGGTTCTTGCGCAAGCTGGACAGGCGCTGATTCAGCATCCAGGCATAGCCGATGGTGGCGATCAGCAGCACGGAAACCACGAGGTCGAGGACGACTTTCCAATCCACGGCGATCACCCGGACTTGATGGTGGATTCATCCACCTGAATGGCGATGTGCTGGCCCTTGCGCCCCATGCGGCCGCGGAACATGGCCACCTCGCCGCAGCGCATGTCGATGGGCGAATCGGCGGTGGCGTTCAGCATGAATTTCGAGCCGGGCTTCCAGTTCAGGACCTCGCGCAGGTTCATCACCTGCTCGTCGAGGACCGCCTCCAGTTCCACCTCGGTCAGCCACAGCTCTTCGGCCAAGTGGGTTTCCCAGATGGAGTCGCGGCCGAACTTTTCACCCATGAACATCTGCAGCAGCAGCTCGCGGACGGGTTCCAGGGTGGCGTAGGGCAGCAGCAGTTCAAGGCGGCCGCCGCGGTCTTCCATGTCGATGCGCAGCTTGGCGACGATGGCGGCGTTGCTGGGGCGCGAGATGGTGGCGAAGCGCGGGTTGGTTTCCAGGCGGTCGAAGCGGAAGGTGACGGGCGACAGCGGATCGAAGGCCGCCGACAGGTCGGACAGCACCACGTGGACCATGCGCTCGACCAGGTTGCGTTCGATGGTGGTGTAGGGGCGGCCCTCGATGCGCATGGCCGCGGTGCCGCGCCGGCCGCCCAGCAGCACGTCGACGATGGAGTAGATCAGCGACGAATCGACGGTCAGCAGGCCGAAATTGTCCCATTCCTCGGCCTTGAACACCGCCAGCATGGCGGGCAGCGGAATGGAGTTCAGGTAGTCGCCGAAACGCAGCGACAAAATGTTGTCCAGCGAGACTTCCACGTTGTCCGACGTGAAATTGCGCATGGAGGTGGACATCATGCGGACCAGGCGGTCGAACACCACTTCCAGCATGGGAAGGCGTTCGTACGACACCAGGGCGGAATTGAGGATGGCCTGGATGCCCGACTTGTCGCCCGCTCCGCCGATGTCGTCGTCGAAGCCCAGCAGCGAATCGATTTCGTCCTGGTTCAGAACGCGGGTGGCGTCCTTGGCCACCGCCGCCTGGGTCTCGCCGGTGCTGTCGCCGGCGCCGAGCATGGCTTCCCATTCGGCGGCCATGTCGCCGCCGTCGCCGCCACCGCCGCCGGCGTCACCGCCGCCACCGCCGCCGCCGCCGTTGTCGTCGCCGGCCATGGCGGCCCATTCCTTCATCAGGGCCTCTTCGTCCTCGGCCCCGCGGGTGGTTCCACCGTCGTCGTTCATCGCCATGTCGGCCTTTCCCGCCGGCCCACTACTGGACCAGCATTTCCTTGAACAAGACGTCGTTGACCTTGACCGGCTTGACCGCGGCGTTGACGCGGGTCAGCAGCTCCTCGCGCAGGAGATGCATGCCGGAGGCGCCCTGCAGGTCCTCGACCCGCAGCTCGCGCAGGTAAATTTGGAAATTGTCGATGATGCGCGGCAGCATCTGCTCGACGCGGGGCTGGTCGGTGACCGCCTCCAGCTCGAGCGCGACGCGCAGCTTCAAGAAGGCCTGCTTGCGCCCGGTGGTCTGGAGGTTGACCAGCATCTCGGGCAGATCCATGAACGACGCCGCCTGCACCGCCTTAGGGGGCGGCGGGGGGGCGGCGGCCTCGGGGGCCGCATGGTCGTCCTTCTTGCCCAAGAGCTTGTCGAGCAGCCCCGAGAAATAGACGCCCGCACCGGCGCCGCCCAACAGCAGGATGGGCAGCACGATGATCAGGATCTTCTTGATCGGCAGCTTTTTGGACGGTGACTCGGATACCTCTTCCGAACCTTCGCCTTCCTCGAAATCTTCTTCCAGATCTTCGGCCATGGCCCTCTTCCGCCGCTCGGGGCGCGCGGGCCCACCGGGGCCACACGTGCGCACCTTAGAAACTAGACCCTTGCGGTTAACAGAAGGTTGAGCCGGCGCAAAAGATAGGGATTCGACCCGATCGTTTCCGCACGCTCTTCCCCCACCACGCGGCCACGATAGCAATGCCGGGGGGAGGCGGCAATAACTGCCCGGCAAGCCCTGCCCCGACGGGAGGGGGAGGCGGGAAAAATGGCGGAAATGCGTGATTCCTGAAATTGGCACGCTGTCTGCAAGGAAGGCGGCGCAAGCAATTGCCACCCAGGATCGAACCATGCAGAACACATCCTACATCGCACTTTCCCGTCAGGCCGCCCTGTGGCGCCAGATGGAAGTGGTCGCCAACAACATGGCGAACGCCAACACGCCCGCCTTCAAGGGCGAGCAGATGATGTTCCGCGAGTATCTGGTTCCCACCCGCTCGTCCGAGCGTGCGGTGGGCAACAAGCTGGCCTTCGTCCAGGACGTCGGCGTGCTGCGCGACACCCGCGAGGGCCCGCTGACCAAGACCGACAATCCCCTGGATTTCGCCCTGCACGGCGACGGCTACTTCCAGATCGAGACCGAGGCCGGCATGCGCTACGCCCGCAACGGCCATTTCCGCCTGGACCAGTCCGGCATGCTGGTCAACACCCAGGGTTACGCGGTGATGGACGACCGCGACCAGCCGATCATCTTCGCCCCCAACGAGACCCAGGTCGAGGTTTCCGCCGACGGCACCATCTCGACCGAGAACGGCCGGGTGGCCCGCCTCAAGGTGGTCAAGTTCGACAACGACCAGCAGCTGCGCAAGGCGGGCGACTCGCTCTACGAGACCTCCCAGGACCCGGAAGTGGTCCAGACCCCCCACGTGGCCCAGGGCATGATGGAAGAATCCAACATCCAGCCCGTGATGGAAATGACCCGCATGACCCAGATCCTGCGCGAATACCAAGGCGTGCAGAAGATGCTGGACGCCGAGCACGAGCGTCAGCTCAAGGCGATCCAGACCCTGGGCGCCCCCAAGACCAACTGACCGGTTCAACGAGTAAGGAACTCACGCCATGCGCTCCCTGAACATCGCCGCGACCGGCATGCTGGCCCAGCAGACCAACGTCGAAGTGATCTCCAACAACATCGCGAACATGAACACCACCGCCTACACCAGGCGGCGTCCCGAGTTCGCGGATCTGCTCTACCAGAACCTGCGCCGCGTGGGCTCGCAGTCGTCGGACACCGGCACCATCGTGCCGACCGGCGTGCAGCTGGGCCTGGGCGTGAAGACCACCGCCGTCTACCGCATCACCGAGCAGGGCAGTGTCCAGAGCACCGACAACACGCTGGACATGGCCATCCAGGGCAAGGGCTACTTCCAGATCAAGCTGCCCTCGGGCGAGACCGCCTATACCCGCGACGGCTCGTTCCAGCTGTCGCCGGAAGGCACCATCGTCACCCACGAGGGCTATCAGGTGATCCCGCAGGTCACCATCCCCTCGGACGCGGTGGGCGTCACCATCGATTCCACCGGCCAGGTGATCGTCAAGCAGGACGGCCAGGTCCAGAGCCAGATCAAGGGCCAGCTGACGCTCGCCACCTTCGCCAACGACGCCGGCCTGGAAGCGCGCGGCAACAACCTGTTCATGGAAACCCCGGCCTCGGGCCAGCCGGTGGTGCAGACCCCGGGCAAGCCCGGCTTCGGCACCATCCTGCAGGGCTTCCTCGAGACCTCCAACGTCAACGTGGTGGCCGAGGTGACCAATCTGATCGGCGCCCAGCGCGCCTACGAAATGAACTCGAAGGTCATCCAGGCCTCCGACGAGATGCTCTCGACCATCAACCAGATGAAGTAGTGAGGCCATCATGATCCGCCGCCTCTGCCTTCGCGCCACCATCGCCGGTCTGACCCTGGCCGCCGCCTTCGGGACCGGCCGGGCCGCCGAACTGCCGCCCCAGCTGAAGACCTCCATCGTCCTGTCGGGCGACGCCATCACGCTGGGCGACATCTGGGACAATATCGGCGACAAGGCCTCGACCCCGCTGGCCAACGCGCCGGCGCCGGGCAAGCGGATCACGCTCGAGACCCGCTGGCTGGCGGCCGTCGCCCAGTCCTACGGCATCGACTGGCGCCCGTCCTCGCCCTTCGAGCGGGCGGTGGCCGAGCGCGCCGGCCAAAGCGTCGACATCCGCACCATCGAGACCGAGCTGCGCGAGGCCCTGGCGCTCGAAGGCGCGCCCAGGAACGCCAGCGTCGAGATCAGCAACCGCCAGCAGCTGCACATCGTCATTCCCGCCACCGCCACCCCCACCGTGGCGGTCAAGGACCTGGCCTACGATCCGCGCATGAACCGCTTCCAGGCGGTGCTCGAATCCCCGGCCGGCGCGCCCAATTCCGTCCGCTTCAAGGTGATGGGCAACGTCTTCGCCTCGGCCCGCATTCCCGTCCTGGCCCATGCCATGGGGCGCGGCGAGGTGATCAGCGAGGCCGACATCCAGTGGCTGGACGTGCGCGAGGAAGTGGTGCGGCGCGACGTCGTCACCAATCCCCGCCTGCTGATCGGCCAGGAGCCGCGCTACCAGCTGCGCGCCGGCGCGCCGATCCGCACCGCCGAGGTGCAAAAGCCGGTGGTGGTGGGCAAGAACAGCTCGGTGACCATCATGCTGCGATCCAAGTTCATGACGCTGACCGCCCAGGGCCGCGCCGCCGAGGACGGCAGCGTCGGCGACGTCATCCGCGTCACCAATGTCCAGAGCAAGCAGACCGTCGACGCCAAGGTTGAAGGCCCCGGCCAGGTGTCGGTGATGCCCGGCGGCCTGCGCAGCCTGGCCCAGAACTGAGCCGAATTCGGAGAGATAGATCATGTCCAACGCCTCTTCCCCCCGGATCAAAGGCCGCAAGGCCCTGCGCACCCTGGCTCTCGTGGTCGCCCTGTCGGAACTGTCGGCCTGCAACTTCCTGACCCGCATGTCGGAAGTGGGCTCCGGCCCGCAAAGCTCGCCCATCCAGAATCCGACCCAGAAGGCGGGCTACCAGCCGGTGAGCATGCCCATGCCCCAGCCGTCGGCCCCGCCGCAGAACGCCAATTCCCTGTGGCGTCCCGGCGCCCGGGCCTTCTTCAAGGACCAGCGCGCCAAGGACGTGGGCGACATCCTGACCGTGGCGGTGTCCATCGCCGACAGCGCGACGCTCACCACCGGGCTGACCAACTCGCGCACCGGTTCGGAAAAGGCCGGTTCGGGCACCACGGGCTCCAACATCTCGGCCATGGGCTTTGAAACCCAGCTGCAGAAGATCCTGCCCAACATCAATCTGGCCAGCCTGGCCGATCTTTCCTCCACCTCGGCGGTGAGCAATTCGGGCAACACCACCCGGACGGAAAGCATCACCATGAGCATGGCCGCCGTGATCACCCAGGTGCTGCCCAACGGCAATCTGGTGATTTCGGGCCGCCAGGAATTCCGGGTGAACTACGAAATGCGCGAACTGTCCATCCAGGGCATCATCCGCCCCGAGGACATCAGCTCGTCCAACTCGGTCAGCTCGGAAAAGATCGCCGAGGCCCGCGTCTATTACGGCGGCCGGGGCATGGTCAGCGACCTGACCCAGCCGCGCTACGGCCAGCAGATCTTCGACATCATCTTCCCGTTCTGATCGGACGACGCCCCAAGGCGGCCCGCCGGAGAGACCTCCGGCGGGCCGTTCGGCATTTTTTGCCGGGTGGGCAACACGGATTTTCCTTCGTCATGCGCGGGCTCGACCCGCGCATCCACGCCCTGCCGTCCGGCATTGTGTCGCCGGGAAGACGTGGATGGCCGGGTCAAGCCCGGCCATGACGCGGACCGGAGGGATAGAAAGAAAAAGGGGCGGGTCCGACCGGGCCCGCCCCTTGTCCGTTCAGCCCGTCGCCGGGCCTACTTCTTCTTACCCTCGGCCAGCGGCAGAGCGATGTAGCGCAGCTGCTGGGGGTTCTCGACGCGCAGTAGCAGCGATTTGGCGCCGGCCTTGCGGCCGTCCTCGATCTGCTTGGCCAAGTCGGCGGGCGAGCGTACCGGCTTGTGGTCGGCCTCGATGATCAGGTCGCCGGGGCGCATGCCCTTTTCGGCGGCCGGGCCGTCGGGCTTGACCTCGGTGACGATGACGCCCTTGGCCTCGTCGTCCACGCCGAAGCGTTCGCGCAGCGCCGGCGTCAGCGACGAGACGGTCAGGCCGGCGCCGGGAATGGCCAGCACGCCTTCCTTGCCCGCCTGGGGCTTGGGCGCCTCGGGCTTGCCCTTGACCTGCTGCTCGGCCGGGTCCTCGGGCATCTCGCCCACGGCGGCCGTGATGGTCTGGCGCTTGCCGTCGCGCCAGATGACCACTTCCACCTTCTTGCCGATGGGGGTCGAGGCCACGTAGCGGGGCAGGCGGCGCATCTCGGTGATGTCCTTGCCGTCGAACTTCAGCACCACGTCGCCGTCCTTCAGCCCCGCCTTGACGCCGGGGCCGTTGGGATCGACCTTGGCCACCAGGGCGCCCTTCTGGTCGGGCAGACCGATGTTCTCGGCCATGTCGGAATCGAGCGACTGGATGCGGATGCCCAGCCAGCCGCGGCGCACCTTGCCGAACTTGCGAAGGTCGTCCAGCACCGGCACCGCCAGCGAGGCCGGCACGGCGAAGCCGATGCCGATGGAGCCGCCCGACGGCGAGATGATGGCCGAGTTGATGCCGATCACTTCGCCGCGCATGTTGAACATGGGGCCGCCGGAATTGCCGCGGTTGATGGCGGCGTCGGTCTGCAGGAAGTCGTCATAGGGGCCGGCGTTGATGTCGCGGGCCCGGGCCGAGACGATTCCGGCCGTGACGGTGCCGCCGAAGCCGAAGGGATTGCCGATGGCCAGCACCCAGTCGCCCACGCGGGCCTCGTCGGAATTGCCGAAGGGGACGGGGGTCAGCGGCTTCTTGCCGGGTTCGATCTTCAGCAGCGCCAGGTCGACCTTGGGGTCGCGGCCCACCAGGGTGGCCTGGAACACCGTGTCGTCATGCAGCTTGACGCTGATCTCGTCGGCGTCGGCGATGACGTGGTTGTTGGTGACGATGTAGCCGGCGGCGTCGATGATGAAGCCCGAGCCCAGCGAGGTCGCCTTGCGCGCCGGTGCGTCCGGCCTGGCACCCTGCTGGCGCTCCATGAATTCCTTGAAGAATTCCTCGAGCGGCGAGCCGGGGGGGAATTGCGGCATTTCGGGGCCGCCCTGGTTGCCCTTCAGCGTCTGGGTGGTCGAGATGTTGACCACGGCGGGCAGCAGCCGTTCGGCCAGGTCGGCGAAACCACCGGGCGGAGCGGCCGCGGCGGCCAGACCGGGCAGCAGCAGGGCGACGATCGCCAGTGCGCCAACCATGAGGCGGGCGGCGGCAAGGGATTTGTCACGTCGTGCGATGAACACTGGAGAAGATCCTCCGGATGGACGTCGTCCCCACCATGCGGGGACGATATGGATATTATCCGCGCCAGACCGGCTGGCAAGCGGCCGACATCATGATGCTCAACTATGGCGCGACGATGGCCGAACGGACCAGCCACGCGCCGCCCAGGCCGAGGATGGCCATGAACAGCCCGATTCCGCGCAGCAGGTCGGGTGGCATGACCATAACCTGGGCCATCATCCGCCTCATGGCCTCGGGGAAGGCCGCCCAGGCGAGGCCCTCGATGACGAGGACCAGCGCCAGGGCGGTCAACAGGTCGGTCATTGACCCCGGCGGCCGGGGCCGTTGCCGAACGCCTTCAGGAACTCGTTGTCCGGCGACAGAACCAGGGTGGTGCTGCCGTCGCCCAACGCCGTCCGATAGGCCTGCAGCGAACGGTACAGGGTAAAGAACTGCGGGTCCTTGCCGAACGCCTCGGCGAAGATGCGGTTGGCCTCGGCGTCGCCCTGGCCGCGTTCGATCTGGGCGTTGCGCTGGGCCTCGGCCAACAGCACGGTGCGTTCGCGGTCGGCGCGGGCGCGGATCTGCTGGCTCCACTCGTAGCCCTGGGCGCGGGCTTCCTTGGCCTGGCGCTCGCGCTCGGACTTCATGCGGTCGTAGATGGACTGGCTGGTCTCCTCGGGCAGGTCGGCGCGGCGCAGCCGCACGTCCACCACCTGGATGCCCAGTTCGCGCAAGGAGCGCTCGGCCACCTCCTGCTGGATCTGCTCCATGATCTTGGCGCGTTCCTCCGACAGGATGGAGGGCAGCATCACCTGGCCCATCACCCGGCGCATGGCCGACGAGACGATCTGGGTCATCTGGGTGCGGGCCTGCACCTCGGTGCGCACCGCCTGATAGAACTTCAGCGGATCGGCGATGCGGTAGCGGGTGAAGGTATCGACCACGATGCGCTTCTGGTCGCCCAGGATGATCTGCTCGTCGGGCGGGTCGAGGGCGAGGAGGCGGTTGTCGTAGCGCACCACGTCCTCGATGAAGGGCAGCTTGGCGTGCAGGCCGGGCTCCTTGATGGTGGCGCGGTGCGCGCCGAAACGGAGCACCAGCGCCTGCTCGGCCTGGTTGACGATGAACAGCGACGACGCCGCCAGCACCACCAGGATGGCGCCGGCGATGGCGGAAAAGACGAGGGAGCGGCTCATTTGGCGCCTCCCGACTGCTTCTTCAGCTCGGGCAGGGGCAGGTAGGGCACCAATCCCTTGGCCGAGGGATCGATGACCACCTTGGTCGCTCCCTTCAGGATTTCCTCCATGGTCTCGATGTAGAGGCGCCGCGCCGTGACGTCCTCGGCCTGCTTGTAGGAACCGTAGAGCGCCAGGAAGCGCTTGGCGTCGCCCTGGGCCAGATCCACCACCTGCTCGCGGTAGGCCTGCGCCTCCTGCACCAGCCGCTCGGCCTCGCCGCGCGCCCTGGGAATGATGTCGTTGCGGTAGGCTTCCGCCTCGTTGCGGGCGCGCTCCTGGTCGGCGCGGGCGCGCTGCACGTCGTTGAAGGCGTCGATCACCGCCGCCGGCGGGTCGACCTTCTGCAACTGGACCTGCTGGACGTGGATGCCGGCGCCGTAGGCGTCGAGCAGGCGCTGCAGCTCCTCCTGGGTCTGGATGGCGATCTGCTCGCGCTTGTCGGACAGCGCCGCCTGGATGGGATTGCGGCCGATCACCTCGCGCAGCGCGCTTTCGGCGGCCACCTTGACGGTCAGTTCGGGGTCCTTGACCGCGAACAGGTACTTGCCGGCGTCCTTGATACGCCAGAACACGGCGGCTTCCGCCTCGACGATGTTCTCGTCGCCGGTCAGCATGCGGCTCTCGTCGGTGGCCCGGCCGCCGCCGCGCAGGTCGCCGCCGATGCGCGAGCCCAGCAGCAGCTGGTTGACCTTGGTCACCTTGGGCAGCAGCACCGTCTCGATGGGATAGGGCAGGCGGTAGTGCAGCCCCGGCTCGGTGGTGTCCACCCACTTGCCGAAGCGCATCACCACGCCCTGTTCGTCGGGGCTGACCTTATAGATGCCGGAAAAGCCCCAGAACGCCACGGCCAGCGCCGCCAGGGCGATGATGCCCCGCGTGCCGCCGGCGCCGCCGGGTCCGCCCGGCATGGCGCGGCGCAGCCTTTCCTGGCCCTTGCGGATGAAATCCTCGAGATCGGGTCCGCCGCCGAAGCCGCCGCCGTTACCGCCGCCCGGACGGTTGCCGCCGCCATTGCCCCAGGGGCCACCGCCGCCGCCGCCGCCGCCCCACGGGCCGCCGCCGCCGCCGCCACGAGGATTCCAAGCCATGAGGTTTCCCTTCGTTCAATTCCCAACGTTCCTGGGGAACATAGGGCAGGATTCCGCCTTGCGCAACGCGACGCCATCCACATTACCGGTTTTCAATATAGAGTCGGCGGAGGGAATCGGCTTTGCAAACGCCGCCGGGGCCCCTATATGAGGAGATGCTTGTGCGCTTCGTCGGCGCATAACCAACTAATTTGGTATGTCTTTACAGCGAAGAGGACAGCATGGCCGAGGTCACCGAACAGCAGATCATCCAGGCGCTGAGCCGGGTCATTGACCCCGACCGCAAGGCGGACATCGTCAGTCTCGGCATGGTGTCGGGCCTGGTGGTGAAGAACGGCCATGTGGCTTTCGCCATAGAGGTGGAGCCGAGCCGCGGCCCCCATCTGGAGCCCCTGCGCAAGGCGGCCGAAAAGGCGGTGCACGATCTGGCGGGCGTGGTGTCGGTGTCGGCGGTGCTGACCGCCGAGCGCAACACCCAGGGCGGCCCCAAGGGCGCCCCCCAGGGCGGCCACGGCCATGGCCATCAGGCGGAAAAGCCGCTGCTCCCCCATGTGAAGGCCATCGTCGCCGTCGCGTCCGGCAAGGGCGGCGTGGGCAAGTCCACCACGGCCACCAACATCGCCATGGCGCTGTCGCGCATGGGCCTCAAGGTCGGGCTGTTCGACGCCGACATCTTCGGGCCAAGCATGCCGCGCATGCTGGGCATCACCGGCGAGCCGGTCAGCCCCGACGGCCAGACCATGATGCCCATGGAGAATTACGGCGTGAAGTGCATGTCCATGGGCTTCCTGGTGCCCGAGGACTCGCCCATCATCTGGCGCGGCCCCATGGTGATGGGCGCGCTGGAGCAGCTGCTGCGCGACGTCCATTGGGGCGAGCTGGACGTGATGATCATCGACATGCCGCCCGGCACCGGTGACACCCAGCTGACCATGACCCAGCGCGTGCCGCTGACCGGCGCGGTGATCGTGTCGACGCCGCAGGACATCGCCCTGCTCGACGCCACCAAGGGCCTCAACATGTTCCGCAAGGTGGACGTGCCGGTCTTGGGCATCATCGAGAACATGAGCTATTACATCTGCCCCAAGTGCGGCGACGAGGCCCACATCTTCGGCCATGGCGGCGCCAAGGCGGAAGCCGCCCGCCTGTCCGCCGACTTCCTGGGCGAGGTGCCCTTGGACATCGCCATCCGCCAGACGGCGGACGCCGGCGAGCCCATCGTCATCTCCAAGCCCAACTCGCCCCACGCCAAGGCCTACATGGAGATCGCGTCCAGGATCTGGGACAAGGTCCAGGTGCTGCAGGGCGGCCGCAAGGGCCCCAGGATCGTGATGGAGTAGGCAAAAGCGGGCGAGACGCCCGCGCTCCGATATCTCACGGAGCGCGGGCGTCTCGCCCGCATTTCATTCCCCCACCCCGGCCGAAGGCACGCGGGGGCGGGCGAGGTCGGTCATCACGCCCGGGCCGTTGACCAGGGAAAATCCCGCCTTGATCACCTCGGTGATCAGCGGACGGCGGCGGATGCCCCAGACATAGCAGGCCATTCCCGATTTGTGGGCGACGTCGCGGAAGCGTTCCATGCGCCCCAGCAATTCGGCGTCGCCGGTCTTTTCCTCCGGCGTCAGCTGGGCCAGATCGATGCCGATGGCCTTGACCCCCTTCAGCGCCTTGACCATGCCCGGCGCCGACAAAGGCAGGCGGGCCATCAGGGTGCAGTCCAGCTTTTCGAGCGGCTGGAACAGCCGGGCGATCACGTGGGGCGGGATCAGCGGCGACAGCCCGAAGATCTCGATCTTCAGGTGCTTGCGCAGCGCCTGGGCCGGACAGCTTTCAAAGGGAATGCGGATGCAGTCGCGCCAGCGCGGCGCCAGGCTCATCCAATGGAACGGCACGGTGATGCCCGCCTTGTGGCGGCCGTAGAACAGGTCCTTCAGCTCGTAGGCGGCCTGGGTGGCGACGAAGCGGTCCATGGTCAGCGATTCGATGGGGGCGGCGTCGGCGTAGGCGTAGGCCCCTTCCAGCGGCGGCGCGCCCTCCTTGTCGACCCGGATGACCTTGGCGTGGAAGGCGCCGACCGCCCGCTTGGTGGCCACCCAGGTGGGGGTCCACACCAGGGTCAGGCTGGATTCCGGCGACAGATGATGGTCCGAGGCCAGGCCGGCCTCGGCCTGGAGTTCCAGTTGCTCTTCCAGCCAGTCGGCGCCCTTGCCCTCGCGCCCCTCCACCCGCATGACCTCGCGCGGGGCGTCGGCGCCCGACAGGGAGGGGCCGTCCATGCGCATGATGTCGCGCGGCGCGTCGGCGCCGTGAAGGCCGCCCCCCTCCACGCGCATGACCTCGCCGTTGCCCCCCCTGGCCGTGCCGTCCAGGCGCATCACTTCGCGCGGGGCGTCGGCGCCGTGCAGGCTGCGGCCTTCTACCGTCAGCACCGTCCTGGGCGCGTCGGCGCCGCTTAAGGAGCCGCCTTCCATGGACAGGCTCGCACGGGCCGCGTCGGCGCCGCCCTGGCCGCCCTCGATCCGGAAGGTGGGCAGGGGCTGGTCGCTGGCGCGTTTCTTCGGCTCCTCGGTCACCCATTTGGGCACCGAGGATTCGTCGATGCGGTAGGGCTTGTCGCCGCCGCTGATGGCGTAGGCGGCGCCCTTGGCGGGCTGGGGCGTCAGTTTCGCCGCCTCCTCGGGCGGCAGCATGGCCGCCAGGGTGGCGCGATGGGGGGCGGAAAGCCCGGAGGATTCGGCCGAGAGCGCCGCCCCGGCCTTGGCCACGGCCTTGCGGATGGCCTCGTGGTCCAGGGTGCCCTCGTCGGTCACCGCGTCCCGGGCCGCCATGTTGGCGGCCACCACCTGGGGGCGCCGTCCGTTGATCATGGCGTCGCCGAACAGGTAGGTGGACAGGTCGGCGGCGATGGAGGCGACCCGCGCCCGGGTTTCCTGCCTGGACGCCGCCGGCATGGACAGGCAGGCGATTTCGGCGTCCAGGCGGGTGATGACATCCTTGGACAGGTCCACGTGGCGGCGGATGATGGCGTCGCCCGCCACCTCCAGCAGGCCGCTGAGCTTGCCCCATTTCGAGCCCACCGCCTGACGGAAATCGGTCAGCGAGAAGACGTGGAGACGATGGTCGTCGCCCTTGGCGGCGTTGGAGGCGTCGAGCAGGGTGCGGGCGAAGGAATCGGGGTCGAGGAAGCCGGTCTGGGGGCGGGACGGCTGGGAGGCGCGGGGGCGGGGAGCGGCGGCGGAGGCTTCTTCCCCCTTGCCCGGCGCCGGTCTGAACCGTTGCTTGATGGCGGCCCAAAGGCTCGCTAGGACCATTGCATTGTCCCTAAATCCCCTAAGTAGAATTCCATAAGTGGAGATGGCCTGTCCAGTCGGGGGCTTCAACCCTGGGGCGGCACGGGGTGGCTCTGGCTCCCATGGGGACAATATGGTATGGCAGGAAACCGGCGGGCGCTCCAATCGGGAGCGCCCCGGTCTTTGTGGAGACGATCGCATGCGTTCGCTTTTCGCCGCGTCGGTGTTGGCGCTGTTGCTCATGGCCGGTCTGGCGATTCCCGCCTCGGCGCAGGGAGCGGGGCCCGAGGCGGTCATCCGCACCTTCAGCGACCGTCTGCTGGAAAACATGAAAAGTGGCCCCAAGCTGGGCTACAAGGGGCGCGCCGACAAGATCCGCCCGGCGGTGATCGAGGCCTATGACATGGCCTCCATGACCAAGAGCACGCTCGGCACCGCCGCCGCCAAGCTGTCGCCGGAAGAGGCGGCCCGGCTGGCCGAGGCCTACACCGCCTTTTCCGTCGGCACCTACGCCGCCCAGTTCAACGAGTGGAACGGCGAACGCTTCGACGTGGGCGAACAGCGCCCGTCCACGGGCGGCAACGTGATCGTCTCCTCGTGGCTGGTGCCCAAGAACGGCGATCCCACCCAGATCGACTACGTCATGCGCCAGGACCAGGGGCAGTGGCGCATCGTCGACGTGCTGTTCGAGGGCACGGTCAGCCAGGTGGCGGTGCGCCGCTCGGAATTCGGCTCGATCTTCCGCGCCAAGGGCTTTTCCGGGCTGATCGAGACCATCGAGAAGCAGACGGCCGGCCTGGACAAGTAGCGCCATGATCTCCGTCGGGCAGGGGCTGTCCTTGGCCCTGATCGCGCTGGCGGTGGCCGGCTGCCTGTTCCAGGTGGCCTCGGCCCTGCTGGTCCGCCGCTTTCAGCGGGCGCCCAAGCCCGTCGCCGCGATCCGGCCGCCGGTTTCGGTCATGAAGCCGCTGTGCGGGGCCGAGCCCGGCATGGCGGAGAATCTGGAGTCCTGCCTGCGCCAGGATTATCCCGCCTTCCAGATGGTGTTCGGGGTGGCCGATCCGGTCGATCCGGCGCTGGCGGTGGTGGACGGCCTGCCCCGCGACCTGCCCGGCGTGGAGATCGAGGCGGTGGCCGACGCTACCCGTCACGGCCTCAACCTCAAGGTCGGCAACCTTCTGAACATGTGGCCCCGGGTCCGTCACGACCTGATCGCCATCGCCGACAGCGACATCCGCGTCGGCCCCCATTACCTGGCCGATCTGGCCGCGCCGTTCGCCGATTCCAAGGTGGGCGTGGTGACCTGCCTCTACGTGGGCCGTCCGGTGCCAGGCCTGTGGAGCGCGCTGGGCGCCATGGGCATCAATCACGGTTTCCTGCCCGGCGCCGTGCTGGCCCGCGCCATCGGGCGCAAGGACGGCTGTTTCGGCGCCACCATGGCGGTGCGCCGCGAGGTGTTGGAGAAGGGCGGCGGACTGGCCGCCCTGTCCCAGGTGCTGGCCGACGACTGGGTGCTGGGCAAGATGGCCCGCGACCAGGGCCTGGAGATCGAGCTGGCGGCCCGGCCGGTGGACATCACCGTGCACGAGCCCGACTTGAAAACTTTGCTCGATCACGAGATTCGTTGGGGCCGGACCATTGCGGCGGTGGACCGGGCTTCCTACATGGCGTCGGTGATCACCCAGCCGGTGGTCCTTGCCCTCCTGGCGGTGCTGGCGGGCGTGGCGTGGCTTCCGTCCCTGGCGGCGCTGGGTCTGGCGGGGCTTTGCCGGCTGTGGGCGGTCCGGGTGGAAGAGCAGGCGCTGGGCCTGCCCAAGGCGGGTTTCGGCCTTCTGGCCTTGAGGGAAATTCTGTCGTTCGTCGTCTATGTTGTCGCATGTAGCGGACGGACTGTGGTATGGCGTGGCCGGCGATTCGCCGTCCGTGCCGACGGCACACTTGATCAGGTTGAAGGCTCTTAAGACATGAAGAAGTCGCTATTCCTCAATCCGCCCTCCTTCGAAGGTTATGACGGCGGCGCCGGCGCCCGTTTCCAGGCGAAGCGCGAGATCAAGTCCAACTGGTATCCCACCTGGCTGGCCCAGCCGGCGGCCATGGTACCGGACTCCAAGCTGGTGGACGCGCCGGCCTCGGGCAAGACCCTGGACGACTGCCTGAAGCTGGCCAAGGATTACGAGCTGCTGGTGATCTACGCCAGCGCCGCCACCTACGCCTCCGAGTGCAAGGTGGCCGAGGCGTTCAAGGCCGCCAATCCCAACATCATGGTCGGCATGGTCGGCGCCCACGTGGCGACGGTGCCGGAACAGGCCCTGATGACGTCGGACGCGGTGGACTTCGTGGCGCGGCACGAATTCGACTACACCATCGTCGAGGTGGCCGAGGGCAAGCCCTTCGCCGAGATCGACGGCCTGACCTTCCGCGGCCCCGACGGCAAACCGGTCCACACCAAGGACCGGGCGCTGATCCACGACATGGACGCCCTGCCCTATGTGGGGCCGGTCTATCGCCGCGACCTCAACCCCGACGACTACTTCATCGGCTATATCCGCCATCCCTACATGGCGTTCTATACGGGACGCGGCTGCAAGTCGAAGTGCAGCTTCTGCCTGTGGCCGCAGACCATCGGCGGCCGCGTCTACCGGGCGCGCAGTGCCAAGAGCGTCATCGAGGAAGTGAAGCTGGCCCGCCAGATGTTCCCCGAGGTGCGCGAGTTCTTCTTCGACGACGACACCTTCACCGACGACCTGGAGCGGGTCGAGGAGATCGCCAAGGGCATCGGCCATCTGGGCGTGCCGTGGTCGTGCAACGCCAAGGCCAACATTCCGCGCAAGACCCTCGAGGTCCTGAAGGCCAACGGCCTGCGGGTGCTGGTGGTCGGCTATGAATCCGGCGTGCAGGAAATCCTGAACAACATCAGGAAGGGCCTGCGCCTCGACATCATCAAGCGCTTCTCCAAGGATTGCCACGAGCTGGGCATCGTGCTGCACGGCACCTTCATCCTGGGCCTGCCGGGCGAGACCAAGGAAACCATCAAGCAGACCCTGGCCTTCGCCAAGGAGGTCAACCCGCGGACCCTGCAGGTCTCCATGGCCGCGCCCTATCCGGGCACCGAGCTTTACGAGCAGGCCATCGCCAACGGCTGGTTCAACAAGGACAAGGACCTGCTGATGAAGGAGACCGGCGGCGGCGGCTACCAGGTGGCGGCGCTCAGCTATCCCGACCTCACCAGCGAGGAGATCTTCAAGGGCGTGGCCGACTTCTACAAGGCCTTCTACTTCCGCCCCGCCAAGATCGGTGAGATCGTCTGGGAGATGCTGCAGGACTGGGACATGATGAAGCGCCGCCTGCGCGAAGGCGTCGAGTTCTTCCAGTTCCTGCGGACCCGCGACAAGCCGATGGAGTGCTGATCGCTCCCATAAACCTCGTCATGGCCGGGCTTGACCCGGCCATCCACGTGGTTGTCGCGAGACGGTTGTGCCCGCATAGTGCACGTCATGCACGGCGGGTGGGTCTACATCATCACGAACCGACCGAATGGCACGCTCTATATTGGCGTGACCAGCGACCTTGCTCGTAGAGCGTGGGAGCACCGCGAAGGGGTGGCCGATGGCTTCACCAAGCGCTACGGCCTGAAACGGCTGGTCTATACCGAGCGCCACGAGGACATTCGGATAGCCATTCAGCGTGAGAAAAATCTCAAGCACTGGCCCAGGGCGTGGAAGATCAGGCTGATTCTGGCCGATAATCCCAATTGGGACGACCTGTATGAGCGGCTGGCTTAGCTGCGTCGAGCGGGAAACCCGCCGCCTCTCCACTCTTGTCATGCCCGGACTTGTTCCGGGCAGCCAGGCAGATCCATCCGGCATGGTACCAAACGGCTCCACGTGGATGGCCGGGTCGAGCCCGGCCATGACGATGGGAGGTGCCCGCCCTTCACCCTCCCTTTTTCGTCCGCAGCCGGTCCCAGTATTCCAGGCGTTTCCTGATCTCGCGCTCGAAGCCGCGCTCGACGGGCCGGTAGAACCGCGTACGCTCCATGCCGTCGGGGAAGTAGTTCTGGCCCGAGAAGCCGTCCGGGTCGTCGTGGTCGTACTGGTAGCCCTTGGAATAGCCCAGATCCTTCATCATCCTGGTCGGTGCGTTGAGGATGTGGGCGGGCGGCATCAGCGAGCCTGTGGTCTTGGCCGCCTTGCGCGCCGCCTTGTAGGCCATGTAGGCGGCGTTGGACTTGGGCGCCGTGCCCAGATAGATCACCAGTTGGGCCAGGGCCAGTTCGCCCTCGGGGCTGCCTAAGCGTTCGAAGACGTCCCAGGCGGCGATGGCCTGGGTGACGGCGCCCGGATCGGCCAGCCCGATATCCTCGACCGCGAAGCGGGTCAGGCGGCGTGCGATGAACAGCGGGTCCTCGCCCCCTTCCAGCATGCGGGCCATCCAATAGAGCGCCGCGTCGGTGTCCGAGCCGCGCAAGCTCTTGTGCAGCGCGCTGATCAGGTTGTAATGGCCCTCGCGGTCCTTGTCGTAGGCAGGCGCCCGGCGCTGCACCGCGCCCGCCAGTCCCGCGGGGTCGAGCACCGGCTCGGGCGGCAGCGCCGCCAGATCCTCGGCCAGATTGAGCAGGTAGCGGCCGTCGCCGTCGGCCATGGCCCGCATGGCGGCCCGCGCATCCGTATCCAGCGGCAAGGGACGGCCCAGCACGCCCTCGGCGCGGGCCAGCAGAAGGTCCAGCGCCGCGTCGTCCAGACGGTGCAGTACCAGCACCTGACAGCGCGACAGCAGCGCGCCGTTCAGCTCGAACGAGGGATTCTCGGTGGTGGCGCCCACCAGCACCACCGTGCCGTTCTCGACGAAAGGCAGGAAGCCGTCCTGCTGCGCCCGGTTGAAGCGATGGATTTCGTCCACGAACAGCAAGGTCGACCGACCGGTCTGTTTGCGCTTTTCCGCCGCGTCGAACACCTTGCGCAGGTCGGCGACGCCGGAAAACACCGCCGAGAGGGGCTCGAAATACAGGCCGACCCGCTCGGCCAGCAGCCGGGCGATGGTGGTCTTGCCGCAGCCCGGCGGCCCCCACAGGATCACCGAGGCCAGGCGTCCCGCCGCCAGCATGCGGCCGAGCGGGGCGGTGGGGGCCAGCAGATGGCCCTGGCCCACCACTTCCTCCAGGCTGGCCGGGCGCAACTGCTCGGCCAGGGGGCGGTCCGCCGGATTGTCGAACAGCGAGGTCATCCGCCGAGGACCAGGCTCATCACCTCGCCGTTGCGCTTGATGGTGATGGCCCAGCGGGGTGATTCGACGCCCAGCAGCTTGCGGGCGTCGGCGACGCTGGCCACGGGACGCTCGTTGATCTTCAGCACCATGTCGCCCGGCAGGAGCCCCAGGCGTCCGGCCACCGAGCCCCGCTTGATGGCGAAGATCATCACGCCGGTGAGGCCGGAATTGATGCCGATCTCCTCGGCCAGGGCCGGGTTGAGATTGACCAGGGTGGATCCGGCGAAGGGATTGCGCCCGGCGATCTCCGTCTTGTCGCGGGGCGGGTTCTCGGGCGGCGCCACCAGCCGGACGGTGATGGCCTTCTCCGCCCCGTTCCGCAGCACGGTGAGCCGGGCGTCGCCGCCGATGGGCAGGGTGGCGAGGCGGAAGCGCATGCCTTCGGGATCGTCCACCTCGCGGCCCTCCACCGCCACGATGACGTCGCCGTCCATCAGGCCGCCGCGGGCGGCGGGCGAATCGCCGTGGATATGGTTGATCAGCACGCCGATGGGGCGCGCCAGCTTCAGGGCCTGGGCCAGATCGGCGGTCACCGCCTGCCCCGACGCTCCCAGCCAGGGCCGCACCACCTTGCCGCCCTTGGCGATGGAGGCGGCCACCTGACGCACCAGGGCGGTGGGAATGGCGAAGCCGATGCCGTTGGAGCCGCCGTCCTTGGAATAGATGGCGGTGTTGATGCCGATCAGGCGGCCCTGCAGGTCCACCAGGGCGCCGCCGGAATTGCCGGGATTGATGGCGGCGTCGGTCTGGATGAAGCTCTGGACGTCCGAGACGCCCACATTGGTGCGCGCCAGGGCCGAGACGATGCCCTGGGTGACGGTCTGGCCGACGCCGAAGGGATTGCCGATGGCCAGCACCACGTCGCCCACCTCGATGGCGTCGGAATCGCCCAGGACCAGGGTGGGGAAGCTCTCCTTGCCGCCGTCGATCTTGAGCACCGCCAGATCGGTGCGGTCGTCGGAGCCGACGATGCGGGCCTCGAACTCGCGGCGGTCGGACAGCACCACGGTGACCTCGTCGGCGTCCTTGATGACGTGGTGGTTGGTGACCACCGTGCCGTCGGCGGCGATCATCACGCCCGAGCCCAGCGAACGCTGCACCCGATCCTGGCTCATGCCCGGCACGTCGCCGAAGAAGCGGCGGAAGAACGGATCGGCCAGCAGCGGCGAGGCGGCGGCGCGCACCACCCGCTTGGTATAGATGTTGACCACGGCGGGGGCCACCTGGCGGGCCACCGGCGCGAAGGTCAGCCTTACCTGCTCGCGCGAGGTGGGCACGATTTGGGTCTGGGCCTCGACCGCCGGCGCGGCGGCGATGATCACCAGGGCGGCGGCAATGGCTTTGAGGTACATGGTCATGGGAGCCCGCTCAAACAGGAGAAACGCCCCGACTATATAGGGGCATCCGGCGTTCCGTCACCTGCCCGCCGTTCAGCAATCCTTGGCCTGGGGCAGCAGGTTGCGGTCGAACAGGCTGATGAGGTCCTCGCCCGAGACCGGGCGGCTGATCAAATAGCCCTGGACCTCGTCGCAGCCCTTGGAGCGCAGGAACTCGGCCTGTTCCGGCGTCTCGACACCCTCGGCGATGGCCTTGAGCTTCAGGTTGTGGGCCAGGTTGATGATGGTCGAGACGATCTCGGCGCCGTCCTCGGTGACCTTGGAATTATCGTCGAAGATGTCGTTGACGAACGAGCGGTCCACCTTCAGCGCGTCAATGGGCATGCGCTTCAGGTAGGAGAGGCTGGAATAGCCGGTGCCGAAATCGTCGATGGAGATGCGCACGCCCATGGCGCGCAGCGCCTTCAAGACGCCCACCACCTCGTCAACCCGCTGCATCAGCACCGTCTCGGTCAGTTCCAGTTCCAGATACTGGGGCGGCAGGCCGGTTTCGGCGAGCGCGCGGGCCACCACCTCGGGCACGTCGGTCTCGACGAATTGCTGGGCCGAGACGTTGACGGCGATGCGCACCGGCGGCAGGCCCAGGTCGATCCAGTGCTTGCACTGGCGGCACGCGGTGCGCAGCACCCATTCGCCGATGTCCGAGATCACCCCCATGGCTTCGGCCAGGGGGATGAAGTCCACCGGCGACACCAGGCCCATGTCGGGATGGTGCCAGCGCACCAGCGCCTCGACGCCGGACATGCGGCCGTCCTCGGAATCCACCTTGACCTGATAGACCAGACGGAACTCATCGCGCAAAAGCGCGTGGCGCAGCGCCGATTCCATGGTCAGGCGCTCGAACGAGCGGGCGTTCATGGCGGCCGTGTAGAGCTGGAAGCTGTTGCGGCCCAGATCCTTGGCCCGGTACATGGCGGTGTCGGCGTTCTTGATCAGCACCTCGACGGTGGCGCCGTCCTCGGGATAGACGGCGATGCCGATGGAGGTGGTGACGTAAAGCTCGTGCTCGTCGACGATGAAGGGCTGCTTGACGTGGCTGATCACCCGCTCGGCCAGCTTGGCGGCGTCCTCCAGGTGGTCCAGTTCGGGCAGCAGCACGGTGAACTCGTCGCCGCCCAGGCGCGCCACGGTGTCGCCTTCGCGGACGCAATGGCTGATGCGCGCCGCGGTTTCCACCAGCACCTGATCGCCCACGCCGTGGCCGAGCGAATCGTTGATGCGCTTGAACAGGTCCAGGTCGAGGAACATGATCGCCAGCTGGTGGCCGTGGCGGTGGGCGTTGGCGATGGCGATCTGCAGGCGGTCGGTGAACAGCCGGCGGTTGGGCAGGCCGGTCAGCACGTCGAAATAGGCGAGGTTCTTGATCCGCTCCTCGGTCTTCTTGCGCTCGGTGATGTCGCTGAAGATGGCGGCGTACTGGGTGATCTCGCCCGCGTCGTCGCGGATGACGTTGATGGTCAGCCACTCGGGATAGATCTCGCCGTTCTTGCGGCGGTTCCAGATCTCGCCCTGCCAGTAATCCTGGGTGGCCAGCACCGTGTACATGTGCTTGTAGAACGCCTCGTCGTGGTGGCCGGACTTCAGGACCTTGGGGTTCTGGCCGATGATCTCCTCGGCGGTGTAGCCGGTCATGTGGGTGAAGGCGGGATTGACGAACTCGATCCGCTGCTCGGCGTCGACGATCATGATGCCGTCCAGCGACGCCTCGATCACCTTGCGGGCGAGGTTCAGGTCCTTGCGCGAACGAAGCAGGGCGGCGTCACGCTCCCTTAAGGCCTCGTCCAGGCGATGGACGTATTCGTATTGCAGGGTCGCCAGGATGTCCGAGAAGGACAAGAGGCCCAGCAACTCGCCGGTGGCGACGGAGGTGATGCCGATATGGCGGATGCCCTTCTGCTCGAGCATGGCGCGCGCCGCCAGCAGGGAATCGTCCTCGGCGATGGTCAGCAGGGGGCGGCTGGCCACTTCGCCCACCGTGGGCGGAATGGCGCCGGCGCCGGCGATCAGGCGCAGCACGTCGCGTTCGGTGATGATGCCGGGCGGCGTGGCCTCGTCGCCCAGCACGATGGCGGCGTCGGCGCGGGCGGCGTGCATCTGGTTCACCGCCTCGGTCAGGCTGGCGCCGCCGGGGATGGTGACCATGGGCCGCGAGATGGCCGAGCGCACCGGGCGCAGTACCAGGAAGTGCTCGACCCCGTGGCCGAGGATGACGTCGCTCTGGCTGACGATGCCCATGGCGTCGCCGGAATCGTCGACCACTACGAAATGGCGCACGCCCTCCAGCTTGAAGCGCATGCCGGTGTCGCCGATGGTGCTCTGATAGTGGATGGTCTTGACCGGGGCGCTCATCACCTCGGCGATGGGGCGCTGGAAGGCCCGGGGATCGGTGAGGTCCACGGCCAGGGCGTCGCGTTCCGTCCAGATGCCGACCGGCTTGCCGTCATCGACCACCACGATGGAGGAGCAATGGGCCGCCGCCATGGTCTGCGCGGCTTCGAGAATGGTGGATGTCGGGGAACAGTTGAGCAGCGTCTTCTGTACGATGCGGTCGATGGTCTGGTCGGAGGACACGGAAATCTCGATTCTGCAATTGGTAAGCGCCCGATTTTTAGTGTCCATCAACTTGCCGGATGACGCAACTCTCCAGGGGCGATGGATCGCGGTAAAACCATGGTCATACCGTGCCGTCTCGGCTAGACTGCGTCCGGGTGTTCGGGTTGGTTTCCCGTGAATGAAAGGCGGATTCGGATAAATGTCGGATTCTGCGAATGGTCACCATGGCCGGAGTGCCCAGGAAGTCGTCGAGCAGCTGCGGCTGGAATTCGTCGATGAACTGACCGAAACCCTGCAATCCCTGGACGTGGAGATGGATGCCGCCCGCAATGGGCGATGCGACATCCGCAAGCTGGTGACCGATTGCCGCCGGGCCGCCGTCCAGTTCCGGGGGCAGGCGGCGAATTTCGCCATGCACCGTCTGGCCACCGTGGCCCACCGGCTGGAGGAATATCTGGCCAACACCCCCGAGGTGGCGCCGCCGCGCATTTGGGACGACCTGACCGGCTATTTCGACCTGATGGTCCGCCTGGCCCAGGGCAAGGCCGCCGACACCGATCCCGCCGCCCTGGTGCGCGCGCTCCCGGCCAAGCTGGGCTTCGACCTGGGCGACATCGAGATCCGCAATGTCGAGGTGCTCCTCGTCATGCCGCACGGCGCCCAGACCCGCTTCGTCGAGCGCGAATTGCAGCAATGCGGCTACCGCGTCTCGCTGATGGCCGATTCGCTCCGAGCCTTCGCCATGGTGGTGGAGACCAAGCCCGATCTGGTGATCATTTCGGCCATGATGCCCGACCTGGAAGGCATCGATCTGGCCATGGCGCTGTCGGCCATGCCGTCCACCCGCAACATCCCGCTGGCGGTGATCACCAGCCTGGACAAGGACGACGACATCCTGAAGCTGCTGCCCAAGCGCATTCCGGTGCTGTTCAAGGGCGCCAGCTTCGCCGACGACCTGTTCAAGGCGCTGGACAACCTGTTCCTGATCTGAGGGGCGGGCCGGAAGGGGGCGGCTTACGGCCGGTTGGCCGGCAGCCGCATCAGGCCGAACCAGTATTCCAGGATGCCCTGGATGGATTCGAACAGGGCGTCCACGTCCACCGGCTTGGTGACGAAGCCCGACGCCCCGCTGTGATAGGCGGCGGCCACGTCGCGCTCGGCGTCCGAGGTGGTGAGCACCACCACCGGCAGGTCCTTGAGATCGTCGTCGGCCTTCATTTCGGCCAGGACCTCGTGCCCGCTCTTGCGCGGCATGTTGAGGTCGAGAAGGATCAGGTCGGGCAGCGACGACGCCCCCTCCTGGGCCAGGGCGCGCAAACGCTTCATGGCCTCGACCCCGTCGTGAATGTGCTCGATGCGGCAGGTGAAGCGGCTGGTGGCGAAAGCCGCCTTGACCAGGCCGGCGTCGCCCGGATCATCTTCGACCAGCATGACCTTGAATTGCTGCTCGCTGGCTTCAGTCACAATCACTCCAATCGAATATTGGCGGACTTGGGCGGTGTCATCGGCAGGACTAGGGAGAAGGTGCTGCCTTCGCCTACGGACGAGCGGACCCGGATGGTTCCGCCCAGATGTTCCATCATCTTCTTGGCGATTGCCAGCCCCATTCCCGTTCCGGGATGGGCGGTGCGCGAATGAAGGCGCTGGAACACCTCGAAGATGCGGTCGAAATAGGATTCCTCGATCCCGATCCCGTTGTCGGCGACCTCGATGACCTGGAAGGCGCCCTCGTCGCGGGTGGACAGGCGGATCACCGGAGGGCGGTCGGGCGAGCGGTACTCGATGGCGTTGCCGATCAGCGCCACGAAGACCTCGGCCAGGCGGTGATGGTCGGCCCATACGGTGGGCAGCGGGGCGGATTCGATGACGGCGCCGGATTCCCGTATACGGGGGCCGAGCTTGCGCTTGGCGATGGACAGCGCCTCGCCGGCGTCGATCTGGCGCCGCGGCAGGGGCGCGTCGTTCTCGCCCAGATAGATCTGGACGTCATGCAGCAGGCTGCGCATCAGCCGCGCCGATGTCCCCAGGCCGGCCAGCCAGCCGCGCTGCTCGGCCGTCAGGTGCTCGGACAGGCCGCGTTCGACCAGTTGGCCGAAGGACAGGATCGACCGCAGCGGTTCCTGCAGGTCGTGGGCGACGATGAAGGAGAAGCGCTCCAACTCCCGATTGGCCGAGGTCAGGGCGCGGGTGCGGCTTTCCACCAGCCGCTCCAGCGTCTCGCGGCGCTGCAGCACGATCCAGGTCAGGCAGAGGATGCCCACCCCGATGATCAGCAGCCCGAAATAGAGCGCGGTCATTTCCGCTTCCCGGTCCACGGCGCTCTTCCAGCCGCCCAGCGGGGCCAGGGCGAATTCCCAGTATCCGTCGGGCAGGTCGATGCGGACCGAGACGGGGTGCCGGTCGAAAGTCCCCAAATCGCCGCCCACACGGTTTCCCATGGCGGTGCGCAGGCCCCAGGAATAGCCCACCGGCACCGCGATGCGGCTCGATTCCAGAATCGGCGCGATGGTGAAGATCATGCCCACCGCGCCCCAGGGGCGGTCGCCGACGAAGACGGCCTGGCGGGCCAGTAACCCCGCTCCGCCCTGAATCATCTCCACCGGTTCGTGGACCACCAGGTCGCGGGTCTGGATGGCCTTGTGGACCGCGTCGGCGAAGCCGGGGCGCTTGTCCTCGACGAGGTTGTTGCCGATCACCTTGAGGTTGCCCGGATCGGTGGGGTAGACCAGCCGGACCACGAAGTCGGGAGCCACCGAAATATTGCGGATGCCGGAAACCTGCTGGTGGTACGAGGCGGCGAAGACCGGAAATTCCCGTTCTATTTCGCCGGGTTGGTTCTCGGCGGCCTTGACGGAGACGAAGGCGGCCAGCCCGCGCACCTGGGCCAGACGCTGGTTCAGCGCGTTGGTCAGCGCCCCGGCCGACGAGACCGCCAGGGCCGAGGCCTGGCCCCGCAATTGCGCCTCGCGATAGCCGCCGTAGAAACTCGATATCCAGGCCGACACGGCGATCCAGACCACGGCCGCCAGGGTCATGGTGATGACGATCCTGTAGGTCACCGTCCGCCTGTCGGTTTGAGAAGGGTGCTGGCTGGCGCCGTCAGCGGACATGGCCGATCCGTGGATTTCCGGGCGGTGGTAGTCTGAAGCGAGTCTAGCTTATTCCCTTTGCATGCGACACGTCCAAATATAGCCGACGTATTATGACTTGACCGCAATCGGATGCATCGGGCAGTGTAGTCCCATGATGACGAACACGACGCTCGCCCTGCTGCTGCTATCCACCCTGGAATCGTAAGGACGGTTCCGGGTTTTCGTGGTTTCAGCCTTCGGGTCGGGTTTGCTCTCATGTCTCATCTCTCCTCCTCTTCCTCGGTTCCTGCTCCGGCCTTCGCCGGCCTGCTGCTGCTGCGACTAACCTGCGGTCGCCGGGCATAAGGTCATTCGCGGCCGCCCGGCGGCCGCAAAACCTGGCCGCGCTCCCCATATCAGCAGCAACGACCCCAAGGAGGACCAGGCCATGATGCCTGCCGCCAGCACCAAGTACCGCCCCTATCCCGCCATCCGTCTCGCCCGCCGCACCTGGCCCGACGCCGTCATCGCCACGCCGCCCATGTGGTGCAGCGTCGATCTGCGCGACGGCAACCAGGCGCTGATCGATCCCATGGGCTCGGACCGCAAGATGGCCCTGTGGAAGACGCTTGTCGGCATGGGGTTCAAGGAGATCGAGGTGGGCTTCCCCGCCGCGTCCCAGACCGATTACGACTTCATTCGCCTGTTGATCGAGGGCGGCCACATTCCCGACGACGTCACCATCCAGGTGCTGGTGCAATCGCGCGAGGACCTCATCCGCCGCACCTTCGAGGCTTTGGACGGGGCGAAGCGCTGCATCGTCCACATGTACAACTCCACCTCCGAGGCGCAGCGCCGCATCGTCTTCGGCATCGACCGCCAGGGCTGCGTCGACCTTGCCTTGGGCGGCGTACGCCTCATCCGCGAGCTTTCGGCCGCCCGGAGCGGCGGCGAGGTGGTGTTCCAGTACTCGCCCGAAAGCTTCACCGGCACCGAGCCCGACTTCGCCGTCGAGATCGTCGAGAAGGTAGCCGAGGCCTGGGGGGCGACGCCGGACCGCAGGATGATCTGCAACCTTCCGGCCACGGTGGAGATGTCGACCCCCAATATCTACGCCGACGTCATCGAGTGGTTCTGCGCCACGGTGAAGAACCGCGATTGCCTCATCGTCTCGGTCCATCCCCACAATGACCGGGGCACCGGGGTGGCGGCCGCCGAACTGGCGGTGATGGCCGGCGCCGACCGGGTCGAGGGCACCTTGTTCGGCAACGGCGAGCGCACCGGCAACGTCGACATCGTCACCCTGGCGCTCAATCTCTACACCCAGGGCGTCGATCCGGCGCTGGACCTTTCCGACATCGACACCGTGCGGCGCACCGCCGAGCATTGCACCGGCCTGCCCGTCCATCCCCGCCACCCTTACGCCGGAGAGCTGGTCTACACCGCCTTTTCCGGCTCGCACCAGGACGCCATCAAGAAGGGCTTCACGGCGCGCAAGAAGGGCAACGACCCGGTGTGGGAGGTGCCCTATCTTCCCATCGATCCGGCCGACGTGGGGCGCAGCTACGAAGCGGTGATCCGCATCAACAGCCAGTCGGGCAAGGGCGGCATCGCCGCCGTGCTGGAACGCGACCACGGCCTGGAAATTCCCCGGCCGCTGCAGATCGACTTCGCCCGCGTGGTCCAGGCCATGGCCGACAAGGCCGGGCGCGAGCTGGATTCGGGCGAGATCATGGCCGCCTTCTCCCAGACCTATTTCAAGGACTGGCCGTTGGAGCTGGTGGAATACGAGACCCATTCCGAGGGTCGCGGCGGGGTGCGGGTGCTGTCCGCCACCGTGCGTGACAAGGGCGTCGAGAAGCGCATCGAGGGCAAGGGCAACGGCCCCATGGACGCCTTCATCCATGCCCTGGAGACCGGGTTGGGCCGCAAGGTGAAGGTGCGCGACTACCACGAGCATGCCGTGGGCGCCGGTTCCGGGGCCCAGGCCGCGGCGTATGTGGAGGTGGCCGGGGAAGGCGGCGGCTCGGTCCATGGCGCCGCGCTGGATTCCTCCATCACCATGGCCTCGCTGAAGGCGGTGGTCAGCGCGTTGAACCGGGGGTGATGTAATACAGCGGGGGTGGTGTGTATTGCCGCTCCCGCCCCGCCTTATATAGAAGGTGAATGGTTATTACATCTCATTTATATACATTAAGTATGTGAAATCTGTTGACTCCCGCCCCGCAGGCGCCCAACCTGGGCCGTGTGGAGGTGTGTGCGGGTTCCCTTAAAGGATGCTGTCCGCCGCCATGCTCGCAAAATGGAGGGCAACATGGCCGGACGGTTGCGCATCGGGGTGAAGATCCAGCTCCTCATGGGGGTGATGGCGGCAATCGCCCTTGGCATCGCCGCGCTGGGCCAATGGGCCATCGCCATGTACGACACCCGGACCGACGCCATTCTCGACGCGACGCGCCGCGCCGATTTCGGACAGCGGGCCGGCGCCGCCATCTATGCGGTGGTGATGGATTCGCGGGGCATCTACATGGCCCGCGACGCGGCCGAGGTGAAGAAATTCGCCGCTCCCATGGGCAAAAGCCTGGACGCCTTCGACGCGCTGGCCAGGGACTGGCGGGCGGCGGTGCCCGCGTCCCAGTCGGCGGAGTTCGCCAAGCTGGACCAGGAGCTGACCAGCTTCATCCGCTTCCGGCGCGAACTGATCCGCCTCGGCCTTGACGAGGGGGCGCCTTCGGCCCGCGCCTTCGGCGACAACGACGCCAACCGGACCAACCGGCAAAAGCTGGGCAAGCTGGTGGACGAGTATTCCGCCGCCGCCGAGCGCGAGGTGGAAGAGCATCACATCGCCATGGACGCCTTCGCCGAGCGCCTGAAGTCGGGCCTGCTGCTCGGCGCCCTGACCGCCCTGATCCTCGGCGGGCTGGTGAGCGCCATTCTGGTGCGGCGCTCGGTCACCGGCCCGCTGGGGCGGGTGGCGGAGGCCACCAGGCGAATGGCCGAGGGCAATCTCGACGATGCCGTGGCCGGTGCCGAGCGTGGCGACGAGACCGGGGAAATCGCCCGCGCGCTGCAGGTGTTCCGCGACAATATGCGCCGGACCCGCGAGCTGGAGGCCGCCGCCCTGGCCGAACAGCGTCACCGGGCGGAGCGGGCCGAGCAGCTGGAGCATCGCACCGCCGATTTCGACCGCACCGTTCAGTCGCTGCTGGGCGGCGTGGGCGAGGTGGTGCGCACCGTGTCGTCCGCCGCCGACGACCTGCACCACAACGTCGACGACACCGGCCGTGAAAGCGCCTCGGTGGCCGCCGCCGCCGCCCAGTCGGCCGCCAACGTCCACGAGGTGGCCTCGGCCACCGCCCAGTTGCAGGCGTCCAATCACGGCATCGCCGAACGCATCCGCGAGACGACGGCCATCGTGCGGGAAACCGTTGAGGTGATGGACGGCGCGGGGGCGACCATGGCCAGCCTGGACGAGGGCGCCAGGCGCATCGGCGAGGTGGTCGGCCTGATCACCGACATCGCCGCCCAGACCAACCTGCTGGCCTTAAACGCCACCATCGAGGCGGCCAGGGCGGGCGAGGCGGGCAAAGGCTTCGCCGTGGTGGCGGGCGAGGTCAAGAACCTGGCCAACCAGACGGCGCGCGCCACCGACGAGATCGGCCGCCATGTGGCGGCCATGCAGGAGACGGTGAGCCAGGTGGTCGCCGCCAACCACCGGGTGACGGATTCCATCACCCGCATGGACGAGGTGGCGGCGGCGGTGGCCTCGGCGGCGGTCGAGCAGGGAAACGTCACGGATTCCATCCTGCTCAACGCGCAGGAGGCCGCCAGGGGCGGGCAGGCGGTGACCGACAGCATCTCCAACGTGTCGCGGCAGGTGGAGGCGAGCGGCGCCCTGGCCGCCGACCTGGCCGGCATGGGCCACGCCCTTTCCGATCGCGCCCTGTCGCTGCGCGCCGCCATCACCGGCTTCCTGGCCGACGCCAAGGCCATCTAGACCGCGGATTCCGCGCCCCCGCTTCATTCTCGGGATTCTCGCGCGTCATGTGTGGACAGCCCCTGCGTTGCAAGGAGATTTTTTCGCGCTGACGCCCCGGTCGGGTGCAGTCATGTGTCCGGCCTGTTTGCGCGGCACTCTGACCGCTGGCCATGATGTGATCCGTGAAACGGCTCCCGATCAGATTTACGACCTTGGCGGCCATGACGTACGCTGGGTTTTGCCGTTCCTTGGATTGACCGGTCGCCATCACGCTTTCATCGCCCTCGCAACTGGTTGTTCCTCGCGCTCTTTCTCAGGCGGCCTGTGCTGCCGCGTCGTGATAGAGGCCACCCTTGGCGAGGATGGCCCAGGCGGTGCGCGCCATCTTGTTGGCCAGGGCGACGGAGATCTGCCGTGCCGTCTTACCCCGCGCCATCATGCCCGCCAGCCATGTGCCTTGCTCTTTGCGCCGCCGCCATAAAGTGCCGGTGGCGCCGACCACCAGGAGCGACCGCAGATAGCGGTCCCCAGCCTTGGTGATCGGCCCCAGCACGGTTTTGCCACCGGTGGAATTCTGCGATGGCACCAGCCCCAGCCAGGCGGCGAAGTCTCGCCCCGTCTTGAAGCGCTTGGGATCGCCCATGGCGGCAACGATGGCGCTGGCGATCAGCGGGCCGATGCCGGGAATGGAGGCGACCCTCTGGCTGTCGGCGTCGTTACGGTGCCATCTCAGGATTTCGTGATCCAGCGCATCGATCTTGGAGTCGGTCTCACGCACATGCGCGGCCAGCATCGCCATGGCTTCACGAGCCGCCTGAGGCAATGCCGCATCCGGTGCGTCCAGCGCACAGACGACCAGCCTTGCCAGCCCACCTTGCCCCTCCGGTTCGATGATGCCGTATTCGGCAAAATGCGACCGCAGCGCATTGCCGAGCATGGTGCGCTGGGTCACCAACAGGCGGCGGGTGCGATGGAGCATCAGCACCGCTTGCGCCTCCTCGCTCTTGACCGGCACGAACTCCATGTGCGGCCGTGTCACCGCCTCGGCGATCGCCGCAGCGTCGGCTGCGTCGTTCTTCCGTCCTCGCTTGACATAGGGCTTGACCCGCGAGGGCGGGATCAGGCGCACCTCATGCCCCAGTTTGGCCAGCGTCCGCGCCCAATAATGGGCTGAGGCGCACGCCTCCATCCCCACCACGCAGGGCGACAGCTTGGCGAAGAACGTCACGACCTCGGAGCGGCGCAACTGCCGCCGGATCGTCACGGCACCGTCGCCATCGACCCCGTGGACCTGGAAAACCCGCTTCGCCAGATCAAAACCAATCGTGCTAACCTCGGTCATGGACGGCCCCCTTCAAATGGTGTGTCTCGACAACCACCATCTTGGCGCATTGCGACGCCGGTGAGCAGGGGCCGTCCACCCCATCATATTTGATGCGCGACGATCTTAGCGCTTTATACTCTCCCCATTGGTTCGGGGAGTGTCGGCTTGCACGGTTCTGAAGCGTTGTTCGATGTCTTGTCGCTGCTGCTGGCGGCGGTGGTGCTGGTGCCGTTGTTCCAGCGCTTCGGCATTCCCTCCGTGCTGGCCTATCTGGCGGCGGGCATCGTGCTGGGACCCTATACCCCAGGCCCGGTGGTCGATCTCGAGGTTACCCGCCCGCTGGCCGAATTCGGGGTGGTGTTCCTGCTGTTCGCCATCGGCATGGAGCTGCCCCTGTCGCGGCTTCGCACCATGCGGCACTACATCCTGGGATTGGGGATGGCCCAGGTCACGGCCAGCGCCGCCCTGATCCTGGGCATCGCCCTTTACTTCGACCTCGGCGTCAACGTGGCCCTGGTGGTGGGCATCACCCTGGCCTTTTCCTCCACCGCCACCGTCCTGGCCATCCTGGTCGAGCGCGGCGAAGCGGTGGCCCATCACGGCCGCATCGCCGTGGCGGTGCTGATCTTCCAGGATCTGGCGGTGGTGCCGGTGCTGGTGCTGCTGCCCCTGCTGGCCGGCGAGGGCCGCCATGTGGGCGAGGCCCTGGCCCTGGCCGGGGGCAAGGTGGCACTGGTCATGGGCGTCATCTTCGTGGTGGGGCGCTTCCTGCTGCGTCCCGCCTACCGCTTCATCGCCGGCGCCCGCAACCCCGAGGTGTTCACCGCCGCCAACCTGCTGCTGGTCCTGGCGGTGGCCTGGGTCACCGGCGAGGCCGGCATGTCCATGGCGCTGGGCGCCTTCCTGGCCGGGCTGCTGCTGGCCGATTCCCGCTACCGCCATCAGGTGGAGGCGGATATCGAGCCGTTCCGTGGCCTGCTGCTCGGCCTGTTCTTCATGACGGTGGGCATGTCCATCAACCTGCCCTTCGTCGCCGACCGGCTGGGACTGGTGCTGGGGCTGACGGCGGGGACCATGGCGGTCAAGGCCGTGGCCCTGGTGTTGCTGTGCCGCCTGATGAAGGTGGGGTGGGCCGACGGGTTGCGGGTGGGGTTCCTGCTGGCCCAGGGCGGCGAATTCGCCTTCGTGGTGTTCGGCCGCGCCGCCGAGCTGAAGCTGCTCGACGGCGGCCTGGGCCAGGCCCTGGTGGCCAGCGTGGCGCTGTCCATGGTGCTGACCCCGGCGCTGGCCGCCCTGGGGCGGCGTCTGGCCCAGCGCCTGTCTCCCGCCGAACGCGGCGCCGAGCCTATTCCCGATTCGGCCCGCCACCTCGCCGACCACGTGATCATTGCCGGCTATGGACGGGTGGGGCGTGCCATCGCCCGCCTGCTGGCCGAGCACGACATTCCGTTCATCGCGCTGGACATGGACGCCGACCGGGTGGCGGCGGCGCGCGCCGCCGGCATTCCCGCCTATTACGGCGACGCCGGGCGGACCGGCATCCTGCGCTCGGTCGGCGTCGCCCAGGCCCGGGCGGCGGTGATCACCGTCAACGAGGCCCGCCAGGCCGAGCGCGCCATCTCCTGCATCCGCCAGACCGCGCCCAGCCTGCCCATCGTGGCGCGTGCCCGCGACCGCGCCCAGGAACAGGTGCTGGGCGAGATCGGCGCCACCGCCGTGATCCCGGAAACGGTGGAGGCCAGCCTGCAGATGGCGGGGTCGGTGCTGCGCCAGGCGGGAATCGACGACGAGGCGGTGGAGCGCAGCCTCAAGGGCTACCGCAACCGCCGCTACGGCCGTACCAAGGAGTGAGGGGATGCGGGCGGGACGCCCGCGCTCCAACCGGTCGCGGAGCGCGGGCGTCCCGCCCGCATCCCGTTCTCTTACTCTTCCGGTGGGACTTCCGCGCCGCGTTCGCTGGCCCGCAGATAGGGCATCTTGTCGGGATGCAGGCGGGCCACGCCGTGGTGGTGCAGGCGCATGGCCTCGACCAGGGCACCCTTGCGCTCCAGCATCTCGTCGGCCATGCGCACCATGCGCGAATTGGGCCAGGAGAAGGGGCGGATGGCCGCCAGATGGGTGAAGGAATCGGCCTCGCGTCCCGGATTGTGCTGGGCCATCAGGATGATGGCGGTGGCCGTCGAGCGCGAGATGCCCATGTGGCAATGGATCAGCAGGTGTTCGACCAATTCCGCCTTCAGCCCGGCGCCGTATTCCAGGATGGCCTCCACGTCGCGATGGGTGGCGTGGATCTGGCCGTCCTGCGGGTTGACGATGTCGTGGAAGCGCCAGATGGTGCGGGCATGGGGCGGATAAAGGGCGAAATGCTCGGGGTCCGGCCATTCGGGGTCGAGGATGGTCACCACGTGGCTGATTCCCGCCCCGGCATGGCGGGGCAGTTCGTCGATGCCGCAGATGGTCAGCGGAAAGGGCAGCAGCGGGGGCTTGGTCGTCACAGTTGCTGAATCTCGATGTTGTGCTTCTTCAGGGCGTAGCCGATCTGACGCGGCGTCAGGCCCAGCAGGCGGGCGGCCTTGGCCTGGACCCAGCCGCAGCGTTCCATGGCCTGGACCAGGCGGTCGCGTTCGGACAGGTCCTCGTCGTCGGGGGCGGCGGTGTCGGCGGACGGGGCCGGGGCCGGCGGCGGCGCGGCGGGGGGCGGCGCCGACAGCGGGCCGGTGGGCACCGGAATGGGGGCGCTCAGGGTGGGCGCGGCCTTGTCGGTGGGATTGCGCTTGTGCCACAGGGTGGACGACAGGCAGGTGTCGTGCTTGCACGACAGGTCCATCTCGTCGATGACCTCGCCCTTGGTCATGGTGGCGGTGCGGTAGACGCAGTTCTCCAACTCGCGCACGTTGCCGGGGAAATAACATCGCTGCAGCGCTTCCAGCGCGCTGTGGGAGAAGGCCATGGCGCGGCCATTCTCCTCGTTGAACTGCTTCAGGAAGTACATGGCCAGCAGCGGAATGTCGCCCGAGCGCTCGCGCAGCGGCGGCAGGAAGATGGGCACCACATTGAGGCGGTAATAGAGATCGGCGCGGAACGAGCCGTCGGCGACGCCCGCTTCCAGGTCGCGGTTGGTGGCGGCGATCAGGCGGACGTCGACCTTGACGGTCTTGTTGCCGCCGACCCGCTCGAACTCGCCTTCCTGCAGCACGCGCAGCAGCTTGGCCTGGAAGTTGGCGGAGATCTCGCCGATCTCGTCCAGGAACAAGGTGCCGCCGGTGGACAGCTCGAAGCGGCCCTTGCGCTCGGCCACCGCGCCGGTGAAGGCGCCCTTCTCGTGGCCGAACAGTTCGGATTCCAGCACGCTTTCCGACAGCGCGGCGCAATTGACCTTGATGAAGGGCTTCTGGGCGCGGGCCGACAGCACGTGGACGGCGCGCGCCACCAGTTCCTTGCCGGTGCCGCTTTCGCCACGGAGCAAGATGGTGGCCTTGGTGGGCGCCGCCTGCTGCACCTGGGCGAAGACGCGGGCCATGGCCTCGGAATTGCCGACCACGTCCTCGAGGCCCCGGATGGGCAAGGCGGGGCGGACCTCGGCCATGCGCTTTTGCAGCCGGGCGGCGTCGGTCATCAGGGTTTCGCGGTCGTTGGCCAGCTTGCGGTGCAGGCTGGCGGTCTGGCCGATCAGGGTGGCGACCATGGTCAGGAAGCGCAGGTCGTGCTCGAACACGTGCTGGGCCCCGCCGTCCCACGAACGCTCCACCGACAGCGCCCCGAACGGCTTGTCGGTGGTCTTGACCGGGACGCAGAAGAACGAGAGGCGCTCGTCTTCCAGGGTGTCGTCGTTCTCGGCCATGTATTCGGCCAGCAGCGGTTCCTCGGCGGCGTCGGGCACCACCATGGGAATGCCGGTGGCGATCACCTTGTCCACCGCCGCGAAGGGATATTTCAGCACGCCCTCGCGGGCCAGGCGCAGCGACATGCCGGTGACGGCGGACAGATGGGGCTTGCCGGCCTCGTCCTTCAGCACCACGGCGCCGTGGCGCATGTTGAGGTAGGAAGACAGGACGTTGAGGACGTCGTGGAGCGCCTTGTCGAGGTCGAGGGTGGCGCCGAGAATCTTGCTGATCTCATAGATGCCGATCAGCGGCAGGGCGCTTTCGTCACTCTTCTGGGCCGTCATACGCATTCAATCCACCAATTGGCCAGCACGCCGGAACAACGCCGCAGCGACACGCCGCGACCCGCTCCCCCCACCTTTTCTTGATTGCTTCCATAATTCTTAGTTCATCGGCGTGCCTGCGTCCACACCCGCTTGGGCAGCCCGGGCGGGTGGGGCGGCTTCATGGCCCTATGCGCAGGGCGCCGATGGGAGCGCGGCTCTGGATGCGCAGGAAATACGCGCCGGCCTCGTCCACCGGCCAGTGGATGCGCAGACTGTCGGGTCCGACCGTGTCTTCCTCGTCCAGCACGATGTCGAAGGTGTCGGCCACCACCTGCAGCCGCAGCCGCTGGGCGGTGTCGAGGCTGAGCGAGGCTGAGTGCCGTCCGGGCTCCAGCCGTCCCAGGGGAACGAACAGCTTCTGGCGGTCGGGAAGGGTGACCTGGGCCAGGGCCGAGGGCTGCCACACCCCGCCGGGGGGAATGGCCACCGGCGGGGACGGCATGCGGCATTCGGTCTTGAGCCGGCTCATCAGGGTCTTGAGCCGGCTGACCATGCCGTCGTCCTGCGGGCCGGCATAGCTTGCTACATGGCCGGCCAGCCCGTCGGCGGCCCGCTCGGTGCGCAGCGCCATGCGGCCGCTGCACTCGCCTTCGTGGCAGGTCAGGCAGATCGCGTCGAACACGACGATGGTGGCGGCCGGCATCTCCTGCGCCGCCGCCGGAGCGGCGATCATCAGGAACAGGACGCCGAGAAACGTTTTGATCATGGCGGCTCTCCCCATGGTGACGAGCCCTGGGATCAGGATAAGCCCCACGGCAAAGCGGGGGAAATCGCGAATGGGAAGGTCAGACCCGCTTCTTGCGCGAGCGCGGCTTGGGCGTCTCGGCGGCGCCCTCCTGGGGGGCGGGCAGCAGCATGGGACGCCGCGGCAGCGAGGCTTCCATCACCTGCTCGATCAGCTGGGCGGTGGCCAGGACCTCGGCCAGCTTGGTCCGCAGGGTGTCGACGGTCAGCTCCTCGGACTTGCGCTTGCGGCTGGTGGTCAGCGCGCCGGCGCCGGCGGCGATGAAGGTGTCGACCCATTCGTCCAGCTTGGGCCGGCTGATGCCGATGGCCTGGGCGACCAGTTCGGGGTCTTCGCCGCGCAGCACCCGCATCACCGACTGGCGCTTGAGCGCCTGGGTGATGGGCAGGCGCCGCTTCTGCACCATGGTGAGCTTGGTGACGTTCTCGGCCAGGGCCGGCGGCGGGGCGGCGGCCACGACCGGGGCGGGAGCCTGGGCCCGCACCGGAGGCTGACTGAGCGGAGGAACCGGAATGGGGGCGGAAGCCGCCGCCGGAGCCTTGGCCGCTGGCACCGGAATGGGCTGGACCGGAATGGGGGCGGCCTTGGGCTGGACCGCGACGATTTCCTTGGGCGGCGCGGCAGCGGGACGGCCGGGCAGGGACGGGGTGACGCGGCCGGTGGCGGGACGCGGGGGCTGCGGGGCGACGGCCACGGGGGGCTGCGCCTGGGGGGCGGCGGCCGAGGCGGGTGGCGGCAGGGCCAGATGCGGCAGGGCGGCCGGGATGACGGCGTTGACCGGGCCGGGCATGCGCGTGGGCCGGGCGCCGGGACGGGTCTGCTCGCTCTTCACCGAGATGGCGGGGACCGGGGCATGAGTGTCGCCATCGGTGGAGAAGATGGGGCCCAGCGGGATCTTCCCGGCCGAACGCGACGGAATGGTCAGTTCCGCGCCGGCGCGGATGTGCTTGGGCTGCAACCGGATGGTGGCGGGACGCACCCCCGTGGCCGCGGGAGCCGGCGCCAGGGCCGGAACCTGCGCCTGGGCGGCCGAGGGCTGGGCGGTCTGGGCAAGGGGGGACTGGGCAAGGGGGGACTGCGACAGGGGCGCCTGGGGCCTGGGCGGCAGCGGCTGGGCGGACAGAGGCTGCGGCGCCACCGGCGGGCGGGCGGGCGGCTGGCCCATGGCCGGGGGCGTCATGGGGGCGGCCGGGGCGCGGGCGGCGGCGATGGCCTGCTCGGCCAGTTCCGAGGCCGGCATCTTGATGGGAGTGATGCGGGCCAGCGCCTGGCCATCGCCTTCGCCCGCGGGGCCGGGAAGGGCCGGCGGCTTCATCTTCTCCAGGACCTTCTCCACCTCTTCCAGGCAGAGGGTGGCGGTCTCGACGATGGGGGTGAAGCCGTGGGTGGTGACGATGCGGTTCAGATAGGCGCGGGTTCCCGCGGCGTAGAGCACCGCCTCGTGTCCCTCGCCGGCATCCTTGACGAACTTGCGGACCCGGTGGGGAATGCGCCGCAGGATGCCCTGACGGCGGTTGGACAGAACCTTGAAGTTCATCACCTCGAACAGGACGTCCGAATGCCGGCCGGGATGCAGGCATTCGAACAGCCATTCGATCAGGTCGATCTCGCTGAATTCCAGGACCAGGAAGGTCTGCTGGGTCTTTTGCCAGTTGGAGATGAAGGCGCGGATGGCCTCCAGCTGCTCGGCCATCTCGTCTTCAAAAATGGCGGAGTCCAGCATGCGCCAGGCCCGGTCCGCCGCCAGGGGGCGCCGGGTCGGCTGGCCGAATTCCCGCGTCAGGCGGAGCGCGACGCCCAGCAGGGCCCGGCTTTGTCCCGCCGCCGCGCCCAGGGAGGCGAAGCAGTCGCGGACCAGGTCCGACGCCTTGAAGTCGTCGACGGGCAGCGGGTCCGACAGCAGAAGCGCCAGGGTCGGCAGGTCGGCGGGAAGTTCGGAAATTCCCTTGTCGGGCAGGTCCGCCAGGGCTTCGGCGATGATGGCGCTGGCGTCAGTCGCGGACAGGGCCGGGCCGGCCGGGGCGGCGGCCGGTTCGTGGCGCGGGGTGTGAAAGGCCGTGGTGCCCCTGTTGCGATCGCCCTCGGCCGACACCGGGGCGAAGGCCGAGCGGATGCCGTCGGCCAGCGAGACCCATGGCGCGCTGATCAGGCGCAACACGGCGGCGGGCAATTTCCCCATGCCGGCCAGCCGGCGGCGCAGGAGGCCGCGTCCCCAGCCGATCACCCGTTCGGCGAAAAGGGAGGGCGGAAGATCGCGGCTGTGCAGGGTGGGGGGCAGAGGCTGGGATTCGGCCGGCGATACGGGATCGGTGGACTGATTCCGGCGGCGGCGGGACAGGAGGGCGAGACGTTCGAAGGGGGTGATATGGTGCGGCGCCTGGAATTCAGGACGAGCTTTCCTCCAGCGCGGCAGCGAGGCCATGCGCTTGGGAGAAAACTTACCCTTCCGTCCGCCCTTAACCTTCATACAACATATACCCGACTGGAGGTTGTCCGAACCCCACCTGTCGATTCTTCTCGCGATGATTCATTTGACGATTCATCGGAGAGAGAATTTCCGTTCCTACACGCTACAACACAGATTTTAATAGTTTATGTCACTGGCGCAAATATTTCAGCCTATTCCAAGAGTCTATGTCTCAACCTAAAAGGGGTGGATCGTTTCCCCGTACTGATTGAATGGCCGCCATGCTCAATTCGTTTGCCGGGGTTTTCCGGCATGCTATGGTTGTCGATGCGGGTCGGGGGGAGCAATGATTCCGGGTTTGGGCCGTTTCATCATCACGATTCTGCTGGCGGGGCTGTTTGCGGCGACGCCGGCCATGGCCGGCGCGAAGGTGCAGATTTCGCGTCCCGTCCGGATCGGGCTGCTGCCCACCATCGCCACGCTCAGCCTTCTGAAGCTCTACGATCCCGTGCGCCACCGCCTCGAGCAGGCGTTGGGCCATCCGGTCGAGCTTTATACCGCCGGGTCCTTTCAGGCCTATCTCGACGACATCCGGGCCGAGGAGTTCGACGTGCTGGTGGCCGCGCCGCATTTCGGGGTGGTGGCCGCCGATATCGGCTATGTGCCGCTGTTTCGCTACCATCAGGAGTTGACGCCGCTGATCGTCGTGCCCAAGCAAAGCGCCCTGCGCGAAGCCCCGCAATTGCGGGGGCGGCGCGTGCTGACCGCCGACCGCCTGGCCGCCCTGTCGGTGGTGGCGGAAACCTGGCTGTCGGTGGATTACGGCATGCGGGCCGGAAGGGATTACATCCTGGAGGAAGTGGCCAGCCACGCCACGGCCATGCGGGCGGTGGCCATCGGCGACGCCGACGCCGCCATCAGCAGCCCGTCGGTGATGCAGCAGCTTCCCGAAGACCTGCGCGATCAGGTCGCGTCCTTTCCCAGCCGTCTGCGCATGCCGCACCAGATGTTCCTGGCCCATAACCGGTTGGGGGCCGACGCCGTCGAGGCGATCCGCCAGTCGCTGGGGAGTTTCGGGGACACCGAGGAGGGCAAGGCGTTCTTCAAGTCCGGCGGGTTCAAGGGGCTGGTGCCGCTGGAGGCCGCCGACATCCGCCAGGCCCGGCCCTATGCCGACATGTTGGACAGCATCAAGAGCAGGAGGGGGCATTGACCTTCGGCTATCCGCGTCCGCCTTCGGTCAAACCGGTCAATTCGCTGCGGCTGCGGCTTCTGGCGTTCAGCGTGGTGGTCGAAGTGGTCATGCTCACCCTGCTGGTGGCCAATGGCGTGCGCCTGATCCAGACCCATCTGGCCGCCAGCACCGAAGCCCGGCTGCAGGCCCAGGAGGCGTCGTTCAACATCACCCTGGCGGGCCAGCTGGCCGAGCGCGACTACGCCGCGCTGCAAAGCATCGCCGAGGGCTGGGGGGTGTCCAAGAGCATCACCTACATGGTGGTGACCAACAGCGTGGGCAAGGTGGTGGCCGCCTGGGGCCGGGATGCCGAGGGGCCGCTTCCGCCCGCCGACAAGGTGCTGTCGCCGGACCTGCCCGAATACCGGGGGGCGTTCGACATCGTCTTCCTGGGCCAGCGCTACGGCGAGGCCCGCTACGGGGTCGACACCACCTTCCTGGCCACGGCGCGCCGCGAATTGCTGCATCAGAGCGTCGGCATCGCCGTCGCCGAGGTGGTGCTGACCATCACCTTGCTGGCCGCCATCGGCTATTGGCTGACGCGGCATCTCGACCTGCTGACCCGGGCGTCGCTCAAGGTGGCGGGGGGCGACTTCTCCATCCGCCTCAAGCTGGAGGGCAAGGACGAGGTTGCCGTCCTGACCCAGGCCTTCAATTCCATGTCCAGCGCCGTGGAATCGCGCATCCACGATCTGGACGAAAGCCAGAAGCGTTTCCGCGCCATCGCCGATTACACCTATGCCTGGGAGAACTGGTTCGACGCCGACGGGCGCCTGCGCTGGGTCAACCCGGCGGTGGAGCGGGTCACCGGCTATGGCGTCGCCGAATGCCACGCCATGGAGGATTTCCCCCTGCCCATGGTGGTCGAGGAGGACCGTCCCCAGGTGCGCGACTTCCTGGCGGCGGCCAGGGGGGGACAGTCCGGCAAGGACATGGAGTTCCGGGTGCTGACCAAGGCGGGCGAGGTCCAGTGGGTGGCCATGTCCTGGCAGCCCATCTTCGACGGGGCGGGCGAGCCGCTGGGCTCGCGCTCGTCCATCCGCGACGTGACGGTGCAAAAGCACAGCGCCGACATGCTGGTGGAGGCCAAGGCGGAACTGGAGCGCATGCTGTTCGCCGCCTCCCACGATTTGCAGGAACCCATCCGCTACATCCTGGCCTATACCCAGCGCCTGGACCGCGAGTTCGGCGAGGATCTGCCCGAGCGGGCGCAGAGCAGCATGAACTTCATCCGCGAGGGCGCCAACCAGCTCAGCCTGCTGGTCAAGGGCCTGGTGGACTACACCCGCTCCAACCGTCCCATGGCCGCCTTCGCCCCGGTGGATTGCCGCCGGGTGGTGGAACAGGCCATCGTCGATTGCCGCGCCATGTCGGCCGGCACCGACGCCGAGTTCCGGGTGGGCGAGCTTCCCACCGTCCATGCCGACCCGGTGCTGCTGTTCATCCTGTTCGAGAACCTGATCAGCAACGCCATCAAGTTCGTGCGGCCCGAGGAGGCGCCCAAGGTTTCCATCTCCGCCGTGCCCGAGCGCGACGGCTGGCGCATCGACATCGCCGACAACGGCATCGGCATCGACGCCCAGTACCTGCAGACCATCATCCGGCCATTCTCGCGGCTGCATTCGCGCTCCACCTTCCCCGGGGCCGGGCTGGGGCTGGCCTCGGCGCTCAAGGTGGCCAGGATGCATGGCGGCAATCTGTGGCTGGATTCGGTGCCCGGACAGGGGACCACCGTGCATGTGTGGCTGCCCACCATGGCCCAGCCGGAAACGGTGTGATCGGTCGGGAGGCGGGAATGCGGGCGGGACGCCCGCGCCCCAAACCGCGCCATGTTCTAATGGAGCGCGGGCGTCCCGCCCGCCATCGGGTCAGTCCGCCGTCCGCAGCTCGATGGGTGCGCGGAAGCTGAACTGGGCGGGGGCGGCCATCACGGCAGCCCGCGCCCGGGCGAAGGCGGCCTTCAGGCCTTCGGGCAGACGGCCCTCGCCGCCGGCGGCGCGCGCGATCTCCACCAGGGAGGGCGCGCCTTTCTCGCCGCCCGTCACGTCCAGGCCGTGGCTCTTGGCGGCGAACAGCAGGTCGTGGATCAGGGTGCGCTTGTTGGCCGCCACCGCCTGGCGCGCGCCGGCCAGGGCGGCCTCGCTGCCTTCGGCGGCGAACAGGGTGACGCGGTGGTGGGGGTCGATGCCCGACGGCGACAGGTGGCCGTAGGCCGACAGCTCCACCTCGACGGCGCCCTTCAGCTCGCGGGCCAGGGTGCGGATGGCGGCGCGGTAATCGGCATAGGCCTCCAGCACCGAGACGATGGCCGAGGTGTCGCCGGGCAGCACGATGTTGATGTCGGTGGACGTGCTCCAGGGCTTCATCATGCCCGGCTGCACGATTCGGGCCCTGGTGCGGGCCAGGTCGGGCGCACCTTCGCGGATGGCGCGGAAGGTCTCCATCTCGGCGCCCGACGAGAAGCCCACGCCGAAATCGATCATCACGCCGCCGATGGTCTCGGTCTCGGGGTCCAACAGGCTCATCAGCACGTCGTCGATGGACAGTTCCGACCAGCCGGTCAGGCAAGCCAGCATGTCGGCGCCGGCGTATTCGCACGATTGCAGCAGGCCCTGCGCCTTGGACCGCGCCGGCTCCTCCGAATGCTCGATGAAGGCTTCCAGCGAATCGCGGCTGACCAGTTCGATGCCGTTCAGCACCGTCTCGCCGCCCTCGCCACTGATGCGGCCGCCGGCCTGTTCCGGCAGGGAAATGCGGGTCCAGGGGCGCAGCCAGGCCAGCAATCCGGCGATGGTGTCCACGTCCGAGCCCTGGACCGGCAGAACCAGCCCGAATTCGCCGGTGGGAACCTCCACGTAGCGGAAGCGGGCGGCGGCGACCATGCCGGTCCAGCCCTGCATGCCCTGCACGTCGGCCAGGGATGCGCCCTCGATCAGGCGCGGCGTCTCGCCGCCATCGGCCAGGCAGATGGCGTCCAGGGTGCCGAGCGGGCTAAGGCGCAGCGGCCCCATGCCGCCGGTGGCCACCACGCCGCCGACGAAGGCCGAGCCGATGCTGGTGAGGTCGACCAGGATGCGGGCGTTGGGGCCGACCGCCTCGGCCAGGGCGGCGTTGACCTGGGTGAAGGTGAGGCCGGCGCCCGCCGATACCATGCCCCTGGCCATGTCGATGGCCACCTGATGGGTCCTGATCTCCGCCAGATCGGTGTCGGCGGCGACGGTCTCGGCGGCCAGCGCGCCCTTGGGGCGGATGGCGACGATGCCGGCGAACCCGGCGATGCCCTCGTCGGCGTAGTCGTAGGAGCCGATGGCGCTGGTCAGGCCGCCCGCCGGCATCACCGCCCAGTTGGCGGACACAGCCTGGGAAACGGCTTGCGTGACGTCATGGGTGGCGAGCAGCCGGGCCCGCAGCAGCTTGCCGCCGTCGTCGGTCAGCTCGGCCCAGGGCAGCGATGAAAAGTCGATGGAAGCGCTCATGATCCGCGAGGTTCGGGTGATGCGGGCCCTCCCATAGCATTTCCTGCACCGGAATTGATACTCCCCGAAGGGGCGGGTTGCGTCATGAGGGGCATGCGTATCTTGGAATCCTTGCGGAAAATGCTCATCTTCGCCACATGCCCGATGGAACCCGCCCCCTGACCGTCACCATCGCCGCCGCCGTCTCGGAAGCTGGCGCGGCCGAGTGGGATGCCTGTGCCGGCACCGGCAACCCCTTTGTCCGCCACGCCTTTCTTAATGCCATGGAGCGGTCCGGCTCGGCCGCGCCCGCCACCGGCTGGCTGCCCCGCCATATCCTGGTCAGGGATGGCGAGGGGCGGCTGCTGGCCGCCGCGCCCCTTTACCTCAAGCGCCATTCCTTCGGCGAATACGTCTTCGACTGGTCCTGGGCCCAGGCCTACGAGCGGGCCGGCGGCGCCTATTACCCCAAGCTGCAATGCGCCGTGCCCTTCACGCCGGTCACTGGGCCGCGCCTGCTGGTCCGCGCCGGCGAGGACGCCGCCCTGCTGCGCCGGGTGCTGGCGTCGGCCATGGTCGATCTGGCCCGGCGTCTGGGGGCCAGTTCGGTGCACGTGACCTTTCCCACCCTGGCCGAATATGACGGGCTGGGGCAGGCGGGCTACCTGCAGCGCCTGGGCAGCCAGTACCACTGGCGCAACGACGGCTACCAGAGCTTCGACGACTTCCTGGGGCGGCTGTCGTCCCGGAAACGCAAGCAGATCAGGAAGGAGCGCGACGCCGTGGCGCGCTCGGGCGCGCGGCTCGCCACCCTGGTGGGGGCCGACGTCAAGGCGCGGCACTGGGACGTCTTTCACGCCTTTTACCAGGCGGTGGTGGACCGCAAATGGGGCCGCGCCTATGTCAGCCGCGCCTTCTTCGAGGAGCTGTCCGCCTCGCCGCTCGCGGAATCCGTGGTGCTGGTCTGGGCCGAGGCGGACGGCGAGCCGCTGGGGGCCGCCTTCAACATGCTGGGCGACGATACCCTGTATGGCCGCACCTGGGGCGGCGGGCGGCACGTGGACTTCCTGCATTTCGAGGCCTGCTACTACCGCGCCATCGACTTCGCCATTTCCCACAACCTTGCCCGCGTCGAGGCCGGCGCCCAGGGCGAGCACAAGGTCAGCCGGGGCTATCTGCCCACCGCCACCTACTCCGCCCACTGGATCGCCGATCCCGGACTGGCCGAGCCGGTGGCCCGCTACCTCGCCCACGAGCGCGCCCTGGTGGCCGAGGACATCGCCGAACAGGCCGAGGAAGGGCCTTTCCGCAAAGGGTAGCGGGTGATTAAACTGCGGTCGCCACATCCGCAGGAGACGAGACTTGGCCGCCGAAGGCCCGACGCCGGAACAGAAAGCCGATTACCTGGTGCGCAAGCTGGAACAGACCATCCGCGACAACCGGACGGTCAAGGGCATGTCGTTCCGCACCTGGCAGGCCATCGCCAAGGAAGAGATCGTCAACGCCATGCGCGAGCATGAAAAGCGCCAGATGCGCCACGACCAGACGGTCAACCGGCTGGTGCTGGCCACCGCCTCGGCCCTGGTGACCATCGGCTTCTGGGGGGCCATGGTGGCGGTCAACAGCGCCTATGGCGGCGTGGCGGCCATCATCGTGCTGGTGGCCGGCGCCGCCCTGTTCTTCGTCACCGCCGATTGGGGCATCAAGCGTTTCGTCTCGGGCTACAACAAGGAAAAGCGGGTCGAACGCCTGGCCCATATCGAGGAACTGGACAAGCGCATCAAGCGCATGGAACACGAGATGAAGAAAAAGGCCGACCGCCTCAAGGAAACCCAGGCCAAGCTGGGGGAGATCGAGGTGTGAGGCGCTTCGGCCTCCCGACCCTTCTCCTCGCCGTCATCCTCGGCCTCGTCTCGCCGCCCGGTAGCCGACTTCTCGACACGATCCGCCTGATGGCCGCCCTGGGCGGCTCGGCTGCCCCCATCGCCCCCCGAAGCGTGGCCTATCCCGGCGGGCGGGCCGATCTCTATGGCCAGAGCGGGCCGGTGCTGGTGTTGCTGCCCGGCGCCGCCGCTGCCGGCAAGGACGATCCCCGGCTGGTTCGCTTCGCCGGCGCGCTGGTGGGAGCGGGCTGGCGGGTGATGGTGCCCGATCTGGCAGGCGCCAAGGCGCTGACGCTGTCGGCCGCCGATGCCGACGAGGTGGCCCGGGCGGTGCGCCATGCGCCGGGGGACAAGGTGGCGCTGGCCGCCATCTCCTATGCCGCCGTGCCGGCGGTGCTGGCCGCCCTGGAGGCGGATGTGGCGGCCAAGCTCGCCGTGATGGTGGCGGTGGGGCCGCCCTATGACGCGCGCCGGGTGATCGGCTTCTTCACCACCGGAACTTGGGGCGGCCAAAGGCTGGAGCCCAACGCCTACGGCAAGTGGGTGTTCGTTCTGAGCAATGCGCGGCGCCTCACCGATTCCGGCGACCGCACCTTGCTGGAAGCCATCGCCCGGCGGCGCATGGGCGATCCGGGGGCCGCCATCGACGACCTCGCCCGGCGGCTGGGGCCACAGGGCGTGGCGGTCATGGCGCTGTTGGACAATGCCGATCCGGAGCGGGTGGCTGCCCTGATCGATGCCTTGCCGCCCGGGATCAAGGACGAGATCGGCCGGCTGGACCTTTCCGCCCGTGATCTGTCGGGCTTCGCGCCTGAAATGCTGGTCATCCACGGTCGTGACGACCGCATCGTGCCGGTGGGCGAGGGCGCGGCCCTGGCCGCCGCGCTGCCCCATGGCCGGCTTTACCGCCTGGACAGCCTTGCCCATGCCGATCTGACCGTCTCGGGCCTCGCCGACGGCTGGGTATTGGGCCGGGCGGTGTACCGTCTGCTGGAGTGGCGCGACCGGATGGGGTAGAAGTCCGGCCATGAGCCTGTCTTCCCCCTTCGACGTGATCGTGATCGGTGCCGGCGCCGCCGGGCTGATGTGCGCCGCACTGGCCTCGGCAAGGGGGCGGCGGGTGGTGGTGCTGGACCACAACGACCAGCCGGGGCGCAAGATCCTGATATCCGGCGGCGGCAAGTGCAACTTCACCAACCGCACCGTCACCCCGGCCCAGTACCTGTCGGCCAATCCCCATTATGCCACCTCGGCGCTGAAGCGCTTTGGGCCGGCCGATTTCCTGGAATTGATGAAGCGTTACCGCATCGCCTTCCACGAGCGCGAGCACGGCCAGCTGTTCTGCGACAATTCCGCCGCCGACATCGTCGCCATGCTGATGGGCGAATGCGGGGCGGGCGGCGTCGAGATGGTGCTGGAGGCCAAGATCGGCGGGGTGACCGGCGACGGCCCCTTCCGGGTGGCGACCAGCCGGGGAACCTACGAGGCCGCCGCCCTGGTGGTGGCCACCGGCGGGCTGTCGGTGCCGAAGATCGGCGCTACCGGCTTCGCCCACACCCTGGCCGGGCGCTACGGCCTGTCGGTGGTGACGCCGCGGCCCGGCCTGGTGCCGCTGACCTTCACCGGGGCCGACATGGACCTGATGCGCGATCTGGCCGGCATCGCCGTTCCGGCGGAGGCGAGCTTCGGCAAGACCCGTTTCCGCGAGGCGGTGCTGTTCACCCATCGCGGCCTGTCGGGACCGGCCATCCTGCAGATCAGCTCCTATTGGCTGACCGGTCAGTCTATTAACATCAACCTGCTGCCGGACGTGGACGCCAACGCCCATCTGCTGGAGCGCAAGGCGGCGCGCCCCAACGCCCAGGTGGAGACTATCGTCGGCGAGATGCTGCCCGCCCGCCTCGCCCGCGCTTTGGTGGAGCGGGCGGGATTACTGGGGCGACCGATCGGTCAGTCCACCAATGCCGCCCTGGCCGGGCTGGCCCGCCTGCTGTCCCAATGGGCCCTGGTTCCGGCCGGGTCCGAGGGCTATCGCACCGCCGAGGTCACCCTGGGCGGCGTCGACACGGCTGGCCTGTCGTCCAAGACCATGGCGGCGAAGTCCCATCCCGGCCTGTATTTCGTCGGCGAGGCGGTGGACGTGGCCGGCTGGCTGGGCGGCTATAACTTCCAGTGGGCGTGGTCGTCGGGCTGGGTGGCGGGGATGAGCGTTTAGGGCCGGACGGGCGAGGCCGCTCTCCGACTTTCCAGGCCCCCCTCCCGACCTCCCTCCCCCGCCGCAGGTGGGGGAGGGCCGGGGTGGGGGCCTTCCGCCTACAGCGCCAGCCCCAGCCGCGTCCCCTCCTCGAAGGCCGCCAGGGCGTCGAGCTTGGAGGCGTCGCGGGCGCCGCCGATCAGCTGGACCTCGCGGCCCATGGCCTTCAGTTCGTCGGCCAGATCGCGCCGGGATTCCTGGCCGATGCAGACGATGATGGTGTCGGCCTCGATCAGCCTTTCCTCGCCGCCCAGGGTGATGTGCAGGCCCTGGTCGTCGATGAAGCGGTAGGTGACGCCCGCCAGCATGTCCACGTGGTGGCGTTGCAGGTGGGCCTTGTGAATCCAGCCGGTGGTCTTGCCCAGACCCGCGCCGGGGCGGTCGGTCTTGCGCTGGAGCATGGTGATGGTGCGCCGCGCCGGCGGCGGGGCCACCGGCTCGGTCAGTCCGCCGCGCCCGGTGAAGGCACGGTCGATGCCCCATTCGGCATTGAAGTCGGTCTCATGGTCCTCGCCCACCAGATAGAGCGCGGTGTCGAAGCCGATGCCGCCCGAACCCAGGATGGCGACGCGGGCGCCGGCCCGCTTGCGTCCCGACAGGATGTCCTCGTAGCCCACCACCTTTGCGTGGTCGGCCCCGGGCAGGTCGAGGGCGCGCGGGCGGATGCCGGTGGCCAGCACGATGCGGGAATAGGGCGCGAGGTCGCGGGCGGTGGCGGGGCGGCCCAGATGCAACTCGACCCCGGCCTGGTTCAGGGCGCGGGTGTAGTAGCTGGGGGTGGCGAGGTATTCCTCCTTGCCCGGCACGGCGCGGGCCAGGATGAACTGGCCGCCCAATTCGGAGGCCGCGTCGAACAGGGCGACCTGATGGCCGCGCTTTGCGGCTTCGAGCGCGCAGGCCATGCCGGCCGGGCCGCCGCCCACCACGGCGACGCGCTGGGTCTCGCACGGGCGCCGCGACATGAATTCCCCCTCGCGTCCGGCGCGGGGATTGACCAGACAGGTGGCGGCGCCGCCGGTGAAGATGGGGTCGAGGCAGCCCTGGTTGCAGCCGATGCAGGCGTTGATGCTCTCCGCCTCGCCCGCCGTGACCTTGGCGGCGAAGGCGGGATCGGCCAGCAGGGGACGCGCCATGCTGACCAGATCGCACTGGCCCTCGGCGATCAGGGATTCGGCCAGATCGGGGGTCTTGATGCGGTTGCTGGCGGCGACGGGAATCTTCACCGCCGCCTTGACCCGGGCGGTGGCCCAACTCCAGGCTCCCTGGGGGACGGTGTGGGCGATGGTCGGCACCCGGGCCTCGTGCCAGCCGATGCCGCTGTTGATCAGGTCGCAGCCCTCGGCCTCGATGGCCTGGGCGACGGCCACCACCTCGTCGGCGGACAGCCCGTCCTCGACCAGATCGACCATGGACAGGCGCACGCTCATCATCGTCGTCTCGCCCAGCGCGGCGCGCACGGCGCGGACGATCTCGACCAGGAAGCGCATGCGGCCGTGCAGGTCGCCGCCCCAGCGGTCGGTGCGCTTGTTGGTGCGAAGCGCCAGGAACTCGTTGATCAGATAGCCCTCGGACGCCATCACCTCGACGCCGTCATAACCGGCCTGAACGGCCAGCCGGGCGCAATTGGCGTAATCGGCGACGGTCCGCTCGATCTCGGCATCGGAGAGTTCGCGGGGCGTCTGGCTGTTGATGGGCGCGCGGATGGCCGACGGCGCCACGATGTCCTTGGCCCGCGAATAGCGGCCGCAATGCAGGATCTGCATGATCACCCGGCCGCCCTGGGCATGCACCGCCTGGGTCACCAGCCGGTGGCCGCCCAGATCGTCTTCCGAGGTCAGCACGGTGCCGTCGTGGCCGAAGCTGCCTTCCGGGTTGGGAGCGACGCCACCGGTGACGATCAGGCCGATGCCGCCTTTGGCCCGCTCGGCGTAGAACTCGGCCAGGCGCGACCAGGCGTCGGGCAGGCCCTCGAAGCCCAGATGCATGGAGCCCATGATCATGCGGTTGGGCAGCCGGACGCCGCGAAGCGTAATGGGCGACAGCAGATGGCGGTGGCGCATGGCGACCCTCATAGTGGCATTAAGGTACCATTATGCCGAATACGCCGCCGGGCGCAATGTTTCGAAAGGTTCAAAAGGGATCAGTCGCGGATGCCGAATTCCCGCCACAGCCGGGTCAGGGTGCCGTCCAGGTCCATGGCGGACAGAATCCGGTCCATTTCGGCCGGCGTCAGATCGATGCCCTTGCGGATCAGGGCCCGGTGGGCGTAGCGCTGGTCGAAACGCTCGGAGACCAGCAGCTTTTCCCGAACCTCGGGCCGGGTGCGCAGCCAGCGCTTGAGATAGGCGTCGGTGACCACCGCCACGTCGCCGCGATCCTTGAGGATGGCTTCGATGCTGGCGGAATTGTCGCGCACCAGGGTCATGCGGAAGCGCGACGACAGAACGGCGGGGTCGGCCTCGAAATTGGCGAAGCCGTAATGGTAGCCCAGCAGGCCCACCATGCGCTTGGCCCCCAGGTCGGCGAAGTAATCCTGTCCCCGCCCCGGCTGGGCCAGGGCGACGTACAACTCGCCGCCGTCGAGGAAGACGCGGGAGGCCTCGACCGGCAATTTCCGCTCGATCCAGCCCCAATCGGGGCTTTCGAACAGCATGACGTCGAATTTTCCGGTCTCGAAGTCTTTGTAGCGGCGGTTGGGCGAGGTGGGGACGAACTGAAAGGTGAAGCGGTCCTGATGCTTGTTCATGGCCTCGATCAGGCGCAGCGCCAGGCCGTCCGGCTGGCCCGTCCCGCTGCCTTCGACGAAGGGAGCGAAGTCGTACCCCCCCACCTTGACCACCTTTCCGGCGAGAGCGGGCAGGGCGGCCAGCAGGCCCAGGACGACGAGACAAATCCTCAGCATTGGAAAATCCCCCACCCGCCACATTTGGGCGCGACGCGTCACGCCCCGTCACATTATGGCCGAGGTAGGGGGGATGGAAAAGGGGGGGCTTGAACTTCCGGGTGAAAATCCAGGGAGGCTGAGTCAAGCCAGGACGCGGTTGCGCGTCGATCAGGCCAGGACGCGATTGCGTCCGGCGGCCTTGGCGCGGTAGAGCGCCGTGTCGGCGCGGGCCAGGATCTGGTCGAGGCCGCCATCCGCTTCCGTGCGTTCCGCCACGCCCAGGCTGGTGGTCAGACGAAGCGGGGCTTCGCCGTCGCCCAGGGGCAGGGCGATGGCGGCTACCGCCTGGCGCAGCCGCTCGGCCACCTGCAGGGCGCCGGCCAGGGGCGTTTCGGGCAGCATGGCGGCGAATTCCTCGCCGCCCAGGCGGCCAAAGCAATCGATCTCGCGCAGATTGGCCCGGATGGCGGCGGTGGCGGCCCGCAGCGCCTGATCGCCCACCGCGTGGCCATGGCGGTCGTTGACCTGCTTGAAATGGTCGATGTCGATCATCAGCACCGAGACGGAGCCGCCATAGCGCCCGGAACGTTCCAGTTCCTGCTCGGCGGCGGCGAAGAAGGCGCGGCGGTTGAGGCAGCCGGTCAGCTCGTCGGTGGTGGCCAGATGGCGCAGCTGGCTTTCCATGCGCTTGCGCTCGGTGATGTCGGTGACGATGCCGATGGTGCCGATGGGCTCGTCTGGCTTGTCGCGGCAATCGCTGCGCACCACCCCCTTGTTGACCATCAGGGTGCGGGTGACGCCCTGTCTGTCGATGGAGGTCTCGAAGGCCAATCCGCCCGACCCGCCCAGGTTCAGGCTCTGGTCCGCCAGTTGGTCCAGTCCGGCCAGCGGTTCGGGCAGGGTGTCGGAGGACGGGCGGCCGTGCCAGTCCTCGTCGCCCACGGCGAACATCTCGCGGAAGGCCCGGTTGTAAAGGCGCAGGCTGCCGTCCGGGTCCTTGAACCACAGGGGATTGGGCAGCAGCTCCACCAGGCTTTCGGCGAAGCGCCGCGCCTCGTCCAACTGGCAGGTGCGCTCGGTGACCCGGCGTTCCAGGGTCGAGGCCATGGCTTCGATGGTCGACAGGTGGATCCACGACCGCAAGCCGCCGATCAGCGAGGTGAACAGCTTTTGCGCCGTCAGTTCGGTCTTGGAGCGGTAGTCGTTGATGTCGTAGGCCAGCATGACGTCGCGTTCGGGCGCCTCGCCCGGCTGGCCGGTGCGCAGCACGATGGCCAGCCGGCGATTCCCTAAGTCGTCGCGCACGTGGCGGATCAGCGACAGGCCGGCGTCGGGGGTTTCCATCACCACGTCGAGCAGCATCACGGGAATGTCGCTGCGGCGGCCGAGGATGGCGCGGGCCTCGGCGCCGGACATGGCGCTGATCACCTCGAAACCCTTGCCCTGGAAGCTGAAGTCGCGCAGCAGCACCCGGGTCATGGAATGGACGTCGGAATCGTCGTCCACCACCAGGACCGGCCAGGGGGCGGCTCCTTCGGTCGTGCCCGTCCGGTCTGCGCGGCGCAGCGACAATTTGGTCTTGCCGGCCGGTTCCGGGCCGCGATCGTCCGGGTTCTTGCTCATTCGCTCATATTCCACCCACGCCAAAGGGCACGCCACCCCCGCATTGCGCCGGAGTGTGACGAAGGATTAGGCGTTGGGAGCCAAGGGAATCTGGATGGAAAAACGGGTACCGCCGCCGGCGGGAAGATCGGCGCCGACATTGCCGCCCAGCGGGCCGGTCACCAGGTTGTAGACGATGTGCAGCCCCAGGCCCGAGCCGCCGCTGCCCCGCCTGGTGGTGAAGAAGGGGTCGAAGATGCGGCCCAGGTTTTCGGGTGCGATGCCCTTGCCGTCGTCGGCGTAGACCAGCCGCACGCCCGCCTCGCCGTCGCGCTCCACCGTGATGGACAGGGTTCCCGGCTGGCCCTGGTCATAGCCGTGGACCAGCGAGTTCATGACGAAATTGCTCAACACCTGGGACAGGGCGCCGGGATAGCTGTCCATGACGATGCCGTCGGGGCAAATCAGGCGCACCGCATGGCCGGCCTGACGTAGATGGGGGCCCAGGCTGGACAGGGTCTCGCGGATATAGGCGGCCAGGTCGAAGCGCCGGCGTTCCGAGGTGGTGCGGTCCACCGCCACCTGCTTGAAGCTGCGGATCAGGTCGGCGGCGCGCTCGCAATTGGACAGGATCAGACCGGTGGTGTCCTTGACCGTGTCCATGAAGCGCTCGAAATCCTCGACCGAGATGTCGTCGGCCTCGAACAGCTTGGCGATGGATGCGGTGGAATCGGCCAGATGCGAGGCGCAGGACAGCGCGATGCCGACGGGGGTGTTGATCTCGTGGGCGACGCCGCCCACCAGGGCGCCCAGCGACGCCAGCTTTTCCGCCTGGACCAGGGATTCCTGGGCGGCCTTCAGGCTTTCCAGGGCATCCTCGGCCTCGACCTTGCGGCGGCCCAGTTCCTGGTTGACCGAGGCCAGCTGGGCCTGCAGGCGGTCGGAGACGCGGACCAGTCGGCGCTGCTCGCGCACCGAGCGCGAATAGGCATCGATCAGAGAGGCGATGCCGTCTCTGACCGGTTCCGGGGCGGAATCGAGCCGGCGGCGCAGATCCTCGGCCTGCTCAAGGCTCTTCTCCTCGGCGTCGAAGAGGTTGAAACCGCTCAAGGGGTCTACTCGACCGCCACCAGATTGAAGGTGACGTGGGCGAGGTCCTCGCTGAAATCCTCGCCGAACTCCTTCATGGTGTCGTCGTCGGTCGCGTAGAACCAGTTGACGGTCAGCCGGCAGCCGGCTTCGGCCGCCTGGTCGAGCATCTGGAACATGTTCATCAGCGCCTTGGCGCTGGAGCTGTTGAAATAGGCCAGGTCGAAGTCGAAGGTCACGTCGCGGCTGGCGGCCGTGCCCAGGAAACCTTCCAGCGCGGCGAAAATGGGTCCGAACACCGCCGACGCGTCCTCGGGGTAGGATTCGCCCTTCAGGCTGAGGCGTCCGGCGGCGAAGTCGAAATCCACCGCGGGCGAACGTTCCGTGGCCGCGATCGTCAAATTGTCCATAACCACCTCAGATGGATACCTTCATGCAGAAGAAGAACTTCTGGTCGTCGATGGGGTCGAAGTCGAACTCGATGGGCTCGCTGGCGCGCCGGGCGATCTCGATCAGGCCGATGGTGGCGCCCTTGCTCTGTTCCTCGGGGGCTTCCTTCAGCTGCTCCTTGTAGTAGGCCTTGATGGCGTCGCGGTCCATGGAGCGCAGCCGTTCGAGCCGTTCGCGCAGCCGGGGCTCGTCGGCGGCCAGCACGACGTTGGCGCAGACGATGAAGAAGCGGTCGTTCTCGGTGCCGATGGTCACCATGCCCGACGACAGCTCGATGGACTGGCCCTTGTCGCCGGACGGCTTCTCGCCGGACAGCTTCTCGGCGGAATAGCGGATGATGTTCTGGGCCTGCTCGACGAAGACCGAGAAGACCTTCTTCACCGTGCTGACGTTGGCGTCCTCCAGCGTCATCTTCTGGCGCAGCGCGTTGCCCAGGGAATAGAGAATCTCCTCGGACAGGTATCCCGAAAACGAGAAGATGATGCCGCGCTGGTCGAGGTCGTGCTTGAACGAGCGGTATTGTTTCGCAAGCATGCCGGCTACCTGTTGCCTTCACCAAGGTCTTGGACGGTATCATCGGGGGCGGGGGCGCTCAAGCCGTCTTGCACCGGATCGATGCCCTCGGCCCCCGGACCGGGCGACGGACGCAGCCGCACGGTGAAGCGCGAGCCGGCGTTCAGGCGGCTGTCCACGGTCACCGCGCCCCCGTGCATCTCGACGATCTGGCGGACCATGTGCAGGCCGATCCCCGAGCCGGGAATGCCCTTGGAATTGGCGGCGCGGTGGAAGCGCTCGAAGATGTGGGGCAGGTCGCCGGGCGGGATTCCCATGCCCTGGTCGGTTACCGAGATGGCCAGATCGGCGCCGTCCTGGGCGGCGACCACCGTCACTTCCGATCCCGCCGGCGAATACTTCACGGCGTTGCCCACCAGATTGTTGATCACCAGGGCGATCATGCCGGGATCGCCCCACACCGCCAGGTCGGGGGCCACCTGGGCGCGGTAGAGGTGGGTGGGCGAGGCCACCCGGTAATGGGCCAGGGTGACCTCGATCATCGGGCCGATGGCGAAGGATTTCTCGTGCAGCACGATGCGGCCGCTGTCCAACTGCTCGTCGGCCAGGCAGGTGTCGATCAGGCCCAGCAGGCGCTGCACGCCGCCCCGGATGGTGTCCAGGCGGGCCACGCCGCCGGGATCGCTCTTCTCCACCCGGATGCGCAGCATCTGGGCCGAGGAATCGATGATGGCCAGCGGCGTGCGGAATTCGTGGCTGACCATGGACAGGAACTGGCGCAGCTGGTTCTTGGCCTCGGTTTCGCGCAGCAGGGCGGTCTCGGCGCGGGTCTTGGAACGGGCCAGGGCCTCGTTGCTTTCGCGCAGTTCCGAGGTGCGGTCCTCGACCTTGGCCTCCAGCGAGGTGTTCAGCTCCGACAGCTCGGCGTTGAGGCGTTCGATGGTGGTGATGTCGCTCCAGGCGCGAAGCGCCGCCACCAGGGCGGTGAACATCTTCTGGGCGGTCAGCTCCGCCTTGCTCTTGTAGTCGTTGATGTCGTAGCCCAGCACCACGTCGCGCTCGGGTGCGTCGCCCGGCTGGCCGGTGCGCAGGATGATGCGGACGCGCCGGTTGCCCAATTCGTCCCGGATGTGACGAACCAGACGCAGGCCGGCGTCGGGGGTTTCCATCACCACGTCCAGCAGCACCACCGGGATCTCGGGCTGCAGGTCCAGGATGGCGGCGGCCTCGGTGGCCGACATGGCGCCGATGCACTTGAAGGGACGGCCCTGGTAGGAGAGGTCGCGCAAGATGACCTGGGTCATCTGGTGGACCTGCTCGTCGTCATCGACGATCAGGATCGGCCAGGGCGGCGCCGAAGGTGAAGGGGCGGAGCGATCGCCACGGGACTTGAGCGAAAGTTTGCGACGTTCCGCCATCGGCTACCTGAGGCCGACCGGCGCCGCGAAGGCGTAGCCGACGCTGTGGACCGATTCGATGGGCAGCGGGTGGCCGAAGCTCTGGTCGCCCTTGGCCCGCAAGCGCCGCACCATGGAATCCACCGAGCGGTCGGCCGGGTCCCAGCCGCGCTTGCCCAGCGCCCGGAAGATCTCGTCGCGCGACACCGGCTCGCCCGGGCGGGTCACCAGCAGCGAGACGAAGACCCGTTCGTTGCCGGTCAGCTTGATGGACTTGCCGTCGGGTGCGATCAGCGTCCAGGTCAACTGGTCGTAGATCCATTCGGTGGACACCGTGGGCGGGGTCGCGGCGGGCGGCGCGGCCTCGTGCGCCGGGCGCGCTTCGCCCGCGCCGGGGGCCGCCGCCGAGACCCGCATGCGCCGCGCCAGGGTGCGGACCTGGGCTTCCAGTTCGCGCAGTTCCACCGGCTTGACCATGTAGACGTCGGCGCCGACCTCCAGGCCGACCACGCGGTCGACGTTCAGCCCGCGCGCCGTCAGCATGATGATGCCGACGTCGGAATGGGAGCGCAGCCGGCCGGCGATGGAAAATCCGCCCTCGCCCGGCAGGTTGATGTCGAGAATGATGATTTCGACGGGACGTTCATCCAGAGCGCGGTCAAGCTCCTTGCCGTCGCCGCAGCCGACAACGTCGTGTCCGCACGCCGAAAGGTACTCGACCAGATCCGCCCGAAGAGGAGCTTCGTCCTCGACCACCGCGATCCGCGCCATGGGGTCACGCCTCCAGAACAATTTCGACAGGGAAATCATAAACACCGAGTTACGTACAATAACAAGTCGTTGCGCCATGTGACGCGGTGTGATGCCGGTTGTGCCCCGGGATGCGTTTGTGTTCCCGAAATCCAGTTGGCATGCCGCTTCCGCCGGGTATCCGCGTCGTCAAGGTTCGTCATCCTCCTGCGGGAGTATAGCCGTAAGGCATATTGTCCTTGCAGTGATTATTCTAAAGAACCCTCCGCCTATTTCGGCATGGGTGGCGCCGGACGGCGGCGGTGGATGGCCGGATCGAAGTCCTATGATGGTGTGCCGCCCGCCGGAAGTTCGCGTGAGGATGGGTGTGGGCGTTTCGATATCGCGCCCGGATATCTCAGCGTCGCCGGGGTGACCGGCTGCGTTTCAGCCGGGGTGGCGGGTTGGGGTCCTCGGCGGGAAATCCCGGCGGCGGAGAGCCGGGCGCGGCGGATTGGTCCGGCGGCGCCGGTGTTGGCGCTGGCGCTGGCGGCGGGTCGGGGATGGGCTCGATGGCTGGCGGTGGCAGGGCGTGCGGCGGCAAAGCCGCCTCGGCCGGGGGCAGCGCGTTCATTTGGGTACTCAGCACCTCGACGGTTTGCAGCAAGGCCTGCAGCTTGGCCTTGAGGTCGTCGATGGAGGCGGCGTCCGGCTGGGGAGATGTCTTCCTGGTCCGGCGCGGTTTGGCCTGCTTGGCCTTGATGGCCAGGGCCGACGAGCCGCCGTTGAGGAAGGCGCCCAGCCACTTTTCCACCAGTTCGGGGGTGGCCCCCAGGGCGGCGGCCACCTGTTCGCGGCTTTCCCCCGCCAGCACCCGCATCACCGCCTCGGTCTTCTGGCGGTTGCCGAAGCGCGTCCGCTTGGGAACGGCGGGAACCGGCAGGGACGCGGTGGGATGAGGCGTGGCGGCCACCGACACCGCCTGAACCGGCTGGGGCGCCGAGGGGGTGGCGGAAATCCGGCCGGGGGTCGCGTCGGGCTGTGGGGCGGCGGCGGGTTGGGCAGAGGCGCCCAGGGCCTGCATGATCTGGTCCAGGCCGGGCTTGTCGGGCTCCCGGGCGGCGGCGGCCGGCGCCAGGCGCAAGGAGGCCTCCTGCTCTGGGGGCGACAGGCGGGCGATGATCTTTTCCACTTCGGCCCGCGCCGTGGCGGCGGCCTCGGTGACCGGCCGGAAGGAGATCCGCTTTTCGATATGTTCCAGCAGGACGGCGGAATCCCTGGCATAGCCCAGCGGCACCGAGGGCGCCGCCCCCGCCGTGTGCTGGACGAAACGCCGGACGCGGGCCGGAATGCGCCGCAGCAGCCCGGCGCGGCGGGTGGACAGCACCTTGAAGTCCATCACCCGAATCAGCAGCGCGCCGTGACGCCTGGGGTGCAGGTGCTCGAACAGGTATTCGATCAGCTCCACCTCGGCGAATTCCAGGATCAGGAAGCTCTTTTCCTGGGCCTGCCAGGTCAGGACGAAATCGCTGATCTCGGCCAGCTGGGCGGCCATCTGGTCGCCGAACACCGCGGGATCGAGCATGGTCCAGGCCTTGCCGCTGGTCATGGGCAGGCGGCCGGGGCGGCCGAAATTGCGGGTCAGGTTGCGGGCGACGGCCAGCAGCACCCGATTGCCGGAATGCCGGGTGCCGCGCGGAAAGCAATCGTGCAGCAGGTCGGCGGCCTGGAAATCCATGGCGGGCGGCGGATCGGCCAGCAGGCGGTCGAGGGACTGGAGATTGCCCGGGACCACCACCTCGCCCTTGTCCGGCAACTGGCGCAGCGCCGAGCGCAGGCGCTCCAGCGCCGCTTCCGGGTCGAAGGCCGGAACGGCGTCGGGTTCGGACATCTCGGACGGAAGCACGGGGGGCGCGCCGCCTGCGTCCATGCCGCCGGTCATGGCCGGTCCCCTGGCGCTCCGGATCAGGCGGGCCAGGCCGTTGCGGGCGTGCTGGGCCAGGGCGTGGCGCTCGGCGGGGTCGGCAAGATAGCGCCAGCTGGCGGCCAGCCGGCCCAGGCCCTGGCGCAGCGGGGCCAGCAGGCTGCTTGCGCCGGCCGGGGCGGAATGCTCGGCCGCCTCGCTGACGGTCAGCCAGCCGCCCTCGGCCGCCGGAGGCGCTACCCCGTCGCCATCCGCGTCCGACGCGTGGTGCGCTGGCTTTTCCGCCTCGGGCAAATCCGACCGCTTCATCCCTGAAGACCTCCGTTCGGCGCGGAATTTACCCCAACCTCCGGCCCAGGTCCAATCGAACCCCGACATAGATGCCCGGCATGATCCTCCCGGCCGAACGTTATAGTATAACATATTTCTTGCATTCCCATCGGGGCGCGGTTACACCTCGGGCTTGATGGTTCCGACGGCTTCCCCATGGGAGCCCGAGGTGAAAAGGGAACGCGGTCAAGGGCTTCGACGCCCCCAGCCCGCGGCTGCCCCCGCAACTGTATGCGGAGAGGTCCCGCCCGCTTAGGAACGCCACTGGTTTCGGCCCCGACATCCACCGGGGGGCCGTGTCGAACCGGGAAGGCAGGGGCAGGACCTTTGACCCGCGAGCCAGGAGACCTGCCATCATCATCGCGTGCGCGCGCTTCTCCGGGCGGGGTGTCCCGGATGCAGGTGGACCTGCGCCGCATTCTTGTAGGGTGGATTTAGACATGAAGACTGGAAATTTCGCCATCGGAGTGGCCGTCGCCGCCGGATTGTGCCTGACCTTCACCGCGTCGCGGGCCGAAGAGGCCGAGACCGCCGAGGCGGTCAAGGGGCTGTGGGAGCGCGACACCCTGACCGGCGACTGGGGCGGCTTGCGGACCCATCTGGCCGAGCGGGGCGTCAAGGTGAACGCCGCCTACACCGCCGAGATGCTGGGCAACCCATCGGGCGGCATCAAGCGCCGCGCCGTGGGCAACGCCCTGCTGCAGGTGGACGTGGACGCCGACCTGGAACAGGCGGTGGGCTGGAAGGGCGGCGCCTTCCACGTCACCGGCCTGCATGTCCAGGGGCGCCAGCTGTCGGCCAATTTCATCGGCAACCTGATTCCGGTGCGCGACATCGAGGCGGCGCCCTCGACCCGGCTGTTCTCCCTGTGGCTGCAGCAGAGCGTGCTGGACGACAAGGTGTCGCTGCGCTTCGGCCAGCTGCCCATGCAGGAGGAGTTCTTCAACTCGGTGGTGGCCACCAACCTCGTCAACTCCGCCTTCGGCTGGCCGCCGTCCTTCGCCGCCAACCTGCCCTCGGGCGGCGGCGGCTATCCCCTGTCCAACCTGGGCACCCGGCTAAAGGTCCAGGCCACCGAGGAACTGGCAGTGCAGGCGGGGCTCTTCACCGGCAACGTGGCGCCCGGAACCAATGCCGGCAACGACGCCCAGAAGCGCAACCGCAGCGGCGTGGACTACACCGTCGACGGGGCGCCCATGTGGATGTTCGAGACCCAATACGGCCTCAACCAGGCCAAGGGCGCCGCCGGCCTGCCCACCATGTTCAAGCTGGGCGGCTGGTATTACGGCGGCCGCGCCACCGACCAGCGTTACGACGATTCGGGCGTGTCGCTGGGAAGCAGCGCGGCGGGTTCGGCCAGGAACCATCGCGGCAATTGGGCGGTCTACGGCATTTACGACGGCATGCTCTACAAGGAGGCGGGGAGCGAGGATCTGGGGCTGTCGGCCTTCCTGCGGGTCACCGCCTTGCCCGAGGACCGCAACCAGATGCCGTTCTATTTCGATACCGGCCTGGCCTATAAGGGGCCGCTGGAAGGCCGCGACGACGACGTCGCCGCCATCGGCTTCGCCTTCGGCCGCATGAGCCCGGCGCTGGCCGCCCGCGATTCCGACGCAAGGCGCTTCGGCACCGCTACCGCCCCCGACCACGATTACGAGGCGGCCATCGAGCTGAGCTACCGCTATCAGGCGACGCCCTGGCTGACCATCGTTCCCGACCTGCAGTACGTGGTCCATCCCGGCGGCACCACCACGCTGCCCGAGAATTCGTCCAAGACCATTCCCGACGCCACGGTGGTGGGCCTTCGGACCGTGTTCAAGCTGTAGGTTCTTGCGGATTCCCCAGGCGTCGATTATACCTTGCGGGCGGAGCCGGGCAGGGGGTGACAACCCCTTGATTTTCAAAGGCCCCGCCCGCAACCAGGACGTCCAGACCAGCAGGAGAGACTTTGATGCAGGTCCGCATCTATCGCCCCGCCAAGACCGCCATGCAATCGGGCCGGGGTGGCAACGCCAAGTCCTGGGTCCTGGAATACGAGCCGGCGGCCCCCAAGCAGCCCGACAACCTGATGGGTTGGTTGGGTTCGACCGACACCACCTCGCAGGTCCGGGTCAAGTTCGCCACCATGGAAGAGGCCGTGGCCTTCGCCAAGAAGAAGGGCCTGGACTATCAGGTGGCCACCGAGAACGCCCGCCTGCAGAAGCCCAAGAACTACGCCGACAATTTCCGCTTCGACAAGCTGGAATTCGGCCGCTTCTAGATTAGTTTGCCCCTCGCCGGGCGCGGCCTCCGGCCGCTTGGCCGCCGCCTCAATGGCGGCAGGTCGCGGTTTGCGCCAGATTGGGCGCGCACCGCTCTCGGTGATCCAAGGCGGCGACGGGCGCCCTTAGCTCAGTTGGATAGAGCAGCCGCCTTCTAAGCGGCAGGTCGCTGGTTCGAGCCCAGCAGGGCGCGCCAACGCCCGCCGCAACCCGGCCTCAGTGCGGCATCCGCAGCCAGCCGTAGCGGGCGGTCATGATGAAGGTGTCCTGCCACTGGCCGGCCACCAGCGACACCTTGTCGCCCGGCTGCGGGTGCGGAATCGCCCGTTCCAGATCCTCCATGGCCTGCCTGATCAGCACGTGCGACGTGGTCACGGTGACGGTGTCGAGCTGCTCGGTCATGATCATCCCCACTCTTGGTGTTTCCTCCGCCTCGCCGGAATACCCGGAAAATTCAAGGCAGTTCATTTTAGCAATTCTAATGTTGCCGGGGGGCGTGCATCCGGTGAGGTGGATGGCGTGGTGGTATAAGCTTCGTAAACTCCTTAAAATTGCAATCTACCAACGGCTTATCCCCATACTTTCGATATTTCGGGGATTGCGTAAGGTCCTCGCCTTAGAATTGCCGCCGGGGAGACTGAACAACATGGAGGGGTGCGCAGGACGGCGCGCCCTGCTAGACTGTTCCGTCGTCCATCCGCAAGGGAAGCGCTCGTGACCGCCCGAAAGTCCGCCAGCAACGACCGCCGCGTCGATGATCGCCACGAAGGCGAAGGCCTGTTCATGCTGTTCGACGGCATCCTGGTCGAGGTCGTCGACATCTCCATCGGCGGGCTGAAGTTCCGGCGGCCGCCCGGCCTGCTCAGTCACGGCTACCGTTTCACCTTCGAACTGCGCTCGGCCTACGAGGATCCCAATCCCCTGGCCAAGGGCGTCGCCGTGGTGCGCGCGCTCGGCGCCGACTGGGTGGCGGTGGAGTTCGTGCGCCCCACCTTCTCGCTGATGAAGGTGGTGGGACGCCATATCGGCCGTCTGCTGATCGGCCGCAGCCATCTGTTCCGGCACTGATGAAGCTCAACGCCATCGAGGCGGGACCCGACGCTCCGAACGGGGTGCCGCTGCTGATCCTGCACGGATTGCTGGGCTCGGCCCGTAACTGGGGCGCGGTGGTCAAGGCCCTGGGCGAGACCCGCCGGGTGCTGGCGCTGGACATGCCCAACCACGGATCGAGCCCGTGGAGCGAGGTCATGGACTATCCCTTCATGGCCCGCGAGGTGGCGGCGGTCATCGAGCACCTGGGCGGCAGGGCGGCGGTGATGGGCCATTCCATGGGCGGCAAGGCGGCCATGACCCTGGCGCTGTCCCGTCCCGAGATGGTCGAGCGCCTGGTGGTGGTGGACATCGCGCCGGTGACCTACAACCACACCTTCGCCCCCTTCGTGAAGGCCATGCGCGCCGCCCCCCTGGCCGAGGCCACGTCGCGCGGCGAGATCGAGGCCGCTTTGGCCCGCACCGTTCTCGACAAGGGCGTGCGCGCCTTCCTCATGCAGAATCTGGAAGGCGGGGCCGGCGGCTATCGCTGGCGGCCCAATCTGGCGGTGCTGAACGCCCATATGACCGACATCATGGAGTTCCCGGATTTCCCCGAGGGCACCCGTTACGACGGTCCCGCCCTGTTCGTGGCGGGCGAAACCTCGGAATACGTCCGTCCCGCCTATCAGGACGCCATCACCCGGCTGTTTCCCCGGGCCGAGACCGTCACCATCCCCGGCGCCGGCCATTGGGTCCACGCCGACAACCCTGCCGCGTTCATGGCGGCCATCGGGCCTTTCCTGTAGTCGTTGCGTCCGCCGCCCGTGATTTGATAATAGTCAAATTCCGGGATTGAGGGATTTGTTCGAGTGCAGGTCATCGACGCTGTCAAACTGCAGCGCAACATCATCATGTACGCGGTGCTGGCCATGGCCATGGTGGGGCTTGGGGTGGCGTTCGCGGCTATCGTTCCCCTGCATGCCCAGATGGTCCAGGCGGCCGACCGTGCCTTCGAGCACGGCCTGGACCTGCAGGTCGAGGCCTTGCGGGCCAATGTGGGCCGGGCGGGCGAACTGGCCCGTCAGGTCACCAGCCGCAGCGTCATCCGCGACGCCCTGATCACCCATAACCGGGGCGGCATGTCCGCCGACGAGTTGCGGGTCTTCACCGCCGACAAGCTGGGCGATTCCCTGAAACTGTCCCATGAGATGCTGGGCATCACGCGGCTGGGCCCCGATTTCCAGCCGCTGGTCGCGGTGGGCCGCCCCGTTCCGTCCGAGCTGTGGAGCCCCGCCAACGGCGAGCCCCCCGCCCTGGGGGCGCCGGCCCAGGTGGAGGGGCGCTGGGTATTCCTGGCCTCGGCGCCCATCCTGGGCCGCGACGGGAAACGGGAAGGCCTGGATGTCCTGCTGCTCGACGCCGAGGGGCTGCGGGCGGTGGTCGCCGACGTGGATACCCTGGGCCAGACCGGCGAGATCATCCTGGGCCGGGGCGGGGAAGCCGCCAAGGTGTTCTTTCCCCGGCGGCATGGCGTCGCCGGCCTGGACGACGAGGTGCGCGAGGCCTTCGCCCTGGCCGTCGATGACGCCTCCCCCATGCTCATGACCCACCCGGCGGGCGGCCGCGACGTGGTCTTGTCCCAGCGCCTGCCCGGCTCCGACTGGATCGTGATGATCCGCCAGGACCAGGGGGAGCTTCACAGCAACATCGACCGCCTGGTGCTGTCCGTCGCCATCGGGGCCATGGTGCTGGTGGGATTCGGAATCACCGGCTTCGTGCTGATCCTGCGCCCGCTGACCGGGCGGCTGCTGGTGCATACCGGCGACCTGCGCCAGCAGATCAAGGACGGGGAACGGACCCAGAAAGCCCTGGAGCGCGCCTTGGAGGGAACCATCGAGGCGGTGGCCTCGACCATCGAGGTGCGCGATCCCTATACCGCCGGCCACCAGCGCCGGGTGGCGGACATCGCGGTGGCCATCGGGCGGGAGCTGGGCCTGTCGGCGGAGCGTCTCAAGGGCCTTCATGTGGCGGGCACCATCCACGACATCGGCAAGATCGGCATTCCGGCCGAGATGCTGACCCGGCCCGGCCGGCTGTCGCCCCTGGAATTCGACATCATCCGCGGCCATGCCGCCGACGGCTGCGACATCCTGGACGGCGTGGAGTTTCCCTGGCCGGTGGCCGACATGGTGCGCCATCACCACGAGCGCATGGACGGCAGCGGCTATCCCGACGGGCTGAAGGGCGACGAGATTCTGTTCGAGGCCCGCATCCTGGCGGTGGCCGACGTGGTCGAGGCCATCGCCTCGGACCGTCCCTACCGCGCCGCCCTGGGGCTGGAGGCGGCCGTGACCGAGATCATCGCCCATCGCGGCGTCCGCTTCGACGCCCAGGTGGTCGACGCCTGCCGCAAGCTGGTGGACGAGGGCCGCCTGCCCCTGGGGCCGGCTCAGTAATCCGCCAGGGGATGGGGGGGCATCTCGTCCTGGTGGTCGCGGAACTCTTCCTTGATCCGCAGGACTTCATCAAGGCCGGAGAGAAAGGCGTCGACGCAGGCCGGGTCGAAATGGCGTCCCCGCTGCTCCTTGAGGAACGCCACCGCCTTGTCCACGCTCCATGGCGTCTTGTAGGGCCTGGTGGAGGTCAGCGCGTCGAACACGTCGGCCACGGCGACGATGCGGCCTTCCATGGGGATGGAATCGCCGGCCAGTCCGGCGGGATAGCCGCTGCCGTCGTATTTTTCGTGATGGGTCCGCGCGATCAGCGCGGCCAGGCGGACCAGCTGCGACGAGCTGTCCTTGAGGATGTCCCAGCCATAGGAGGCATGCTGCTTCATCACCACGAACTCGGTCTCGGTCAGCCGGTCGGGTTTGAGCAGGATCATGTCGGGAATGCCCACCTTGCCCACGTCGTGCATGGGGGCGGCCAGTTCCAGCCTGTCCACCGCGTCGGCCTCGAAGCCCAGGCGCCGGGCGATCAGGGCGGAATAGCGCGCCATGCGCTCGATATGGGCGCCGGTCTCGGGGTCGCGGTATTCGGCGGCCTTTGACAGCCGCATCACCAGTTCCTCGGCGGCGCGGTCGTGAAGCGCCAGGCGCGATGCCCTGAGCGCCAGCAGATTGCGCGTGCGCGCCATCAGCTCGGGCCCGTCCACCGGCTTGGTCAGGAAATCGGCGGCGCCCAGGTCCAGGGCCTTCTGGCGGATCTCGCGCAGGTCCGAGGTGGTGACCACGACGATGGGGATGTCCTGCATGGCCGGTCGCGCCCGCAGGTGAGCGATGAATTCCAGCCCGTCCATGCCGGGCATCATGTAATCGGTCAGCACGATGTCGGGGGTGTTGTCCTTGCACCACTCGAGAGCGCTGATGGCCGATTCCATGCAGACCACCTCGCAGCCGTCGATCTTGAGCAGGCGGTGCTTGATCAGCATCAGGTTGGTGGGGTTGTCGTCGATGAGCAGGGCGATCATGGGGTGTTCTCAGGGCGTCGGCAGGCAGTAGGCGGTCGGCGTCAGCTGGCCGGGCAGTGCCTCGACGCCGTCATGGAGCCGGGCCAGCAGGGGCTCGACACCTTCGCCGGCCCGCGCCGCCTGCTCCAGGGCCAGGCAGGTGTCGCGGATGGCCAGCAGGCCCAGGCTGGCGGCGGCGCCCTTGATGGTGTGGGCTTCCCGGCGGACCCTGTCCAGATCGCCGGCGGGGGCGGCGGCGGCGGCGGCCAGATGGCGGGCGCGGGCGTCTTCCATGAACTTCACCAGGATTTCCACCACGGTGTCGGCCTCGATGTCGGCCGCCAGGGCGTCCAGCACGTCCAGGTCCACCGCCTTGGCGGCGGGCGGCTCGGCGGGGGCGGCCGGTTTGGCTTCGGCCGCGCCGGAATAGGGCGCCAGCGCCTCGGCCAGCTTGCGGCGGTCGATGGGCTTGGAGATGTAGCCGTTCATGCCGGCGTCGAAACACATCTGGTCGTCGCCGCGCATGGCGTTGGCGGTCATGGCGACGATGGGAAGCCGGGCGGTCGGGCCATTCAGCGCCCGGATGGCCCTGGTGGCCTCCAGCCCGTCCATTTCGGGCATCTGCACGTCCATCAGCACCAGGTCGTAGGGCAGCAGGCGCACCGCCTCCAGCGCCTCGGCGCCGTCACCCACCACGTCCACCGTATGGCCCAGCTTGCGCAGCAGGCCGAGCGCCACCTGCTGGTTCACGGGATTGTCCTCGGCCACCAGGATGCGCAGCCGCTTGCCCCCGGCATCGGGGGCGGCGGGCTCCTCCTCCTGGTCTTGCGGGCGGTTTTCCGCCCCGGCCACGCCCAACATCCGACCGATGGTGTCGAGCAGCGAGGTCTGGCGCAGCGGCTTGTGCAGGAAGGCGTCGATGGTGATCTTTTCGTCCAGGTGCTCGGCCGGCATTCCCTGGGACGAGGTAATGATCACCTTGGTGTCTCTCAGCATGGGAATGGCGCGGATCATGCGGACCATTTCCGCGCCGGTGACCATGGGCATCTGGGAATCGATGATCGCCGCCTCCCAGGGCTCGCCCGCGGCGGCGGCCCGGGTCAGCTCGCCCATGCCGGCCCCGGCGTCGGGACAGGCCTGGACGTGGATGCCGAAGGCCTTCAACTGGCGTTCGATGACGTCGCGGTTGATGTCGTTGTCGTCCACCACCAGCACCCGGCGGCCGGCCAGGTTGGGAGGCTCCGCCGCCTGGGGGGCCAGCAGGTCGAGAGGGATGGCCACCCAGAAGGTGGACCCCTTGCCGGGCTCGCTGTCGACACCGATGCAGCCGCCCATCAATTCGCTTAGGCGCCGGGAAATGGCTAGGCCCAGCCCGGTGCCGCCGTAGCGCCGGGCGGTCGAGGAATCCACCTGGGAGAACATGGAGAACAGCCGTGACTGGGCCTCGGGGGCGATGCCGATGCCGGTGTCCTTGATGGCGAAGCGCACCATGCCGGGCTGGACGTCGTTTTCCAGGGCGGCGACTTCGATGGACACGCCGCCCTGATGGGTGAACTTGACGGCGTTGCCGGCCAGATTCATCAGGATCTGGCGCAGTCGGCCGGGATCTCCGCGCACCAGCATGCGCAGCTCGGGGGCGATCAGGCCGGCGATCTCGATGCCCTTGGCGTGGGCGCGCGGCGCCAGGATGTCCAGCACGCTTTCCACCAGGGGGGCCAGTTCGAATTCGGTGTAGTCGAGGTCGAGCTTGCCCGCCTCCATCTTGGAGAAGTCCAGGATGTCGTTGATGACGGTCAGCAGGGATTCGCCCGAATCGCGGATGGTTTCGGCGAAATGGCGCTGCTCCTCGGTCAATCTGGTGTCGAGCAGCAGCCCGGTCATGCCGATCACCCCGTTCATGGGGGTGCGGATCTCGTGGCTCATGGTGGCGAGGAATTCGGACTTGCTGCGGTTGCCGGCTTCCGCCGCTTCCTTGGCCTCGCGCAACTGGTGTTCCACCAGGCGGCGCTGGGTGATGTCGCGGAAGCCCAGCACCACGCCCACCTGGTTGCCCCGCTCCATCACCGGCGAGGCGATGTACTCCACCGGCAGCGGCGTGCCGTCGCGGCGCTTGAAGCTGGCGGCGTCGTCGCGGATGGAGGCGGTCAGGCGCAGCAGGATGCCGTAAAGCTTGCCGGCGGTCTCCATGTCCGAGGCGATGAGGGGCAGGATGTCGCTGCCCACCAGTTCGGCGGGCTCGAAATCCAGCAATTGGGCGGCGGCGCGGTTGACGAAGGTGGCCCGGCCGTTGAGGTCGATGCCGACGATGCCGTCATCGACGCTTTCGAGAATCGAGTTGTTGCGCTGGGCCAGACGTTCGGTCTCGGCCTGGGCGGCCTTCAGGCGCTCCTCGGCCTCGATCTCCTCGGTGATGTCGGACGCGGTGCCGCGATAGCCGAGGAACTCGCCCCAGGGGCCGAACACCGGCTTGCCGTTGACCCTGAGGTAGCGGCCCGGCCCGTCCATCTCCTTGGTGCGGTAGACGAAGTCGCGGAACGGGCGGCGCGCCTCCATGTCGGCCAGGTTCTGCAGCCGGGCCTCCATGGGGGTTTCGTCGGCGATCATCTCGTCGCGGGTGCGTCCCACGTAATGGCTGGGCAGGGACTGGGTGTGCTCGGTGAACTGGCCCGAAAAGCCGGTGAAACGCAGGTCGGGGCCCATCTCCCAGAACCAGTCCGAGGTGGATTGGGCGAAGTCGCGGAAGCGCTCCTGGCTTTCGGCCATCTCGCGCTCGATGCGCTTTCTCTCCGAGATGTCGCGCATGATCACCACGAACTGGGGCGATCCGGTCGGCGTCAGGTCGCCGGCCGCCAGCTCGACGGGAAAGGATTTGCCGCCCCGGCGCCGGGCCAGGGTCTCGCGGCCCAGGGCGAAGATGCTCTCCATGCCGCGGATCGCTTCTCCCCGGGGGCTGGCCTGGGGGATCAGGGCGTCGATGCCGATGCCGATGACCTCGTCGCGCTCGTAGCCGAAAATGGACAGCAGGGCGGGGTTGACGCTGACGATGACGCCGTTCGGATCGGCGATGACGATGCCTTCGCCGACGGTATTGAGGATGGCCTGCAGATGGGCTTCGGCCTGGCGGCGGGATTCCTGGTTGGCGGCCCGCAATTCCTCTTCCATCAGCCGGGCCGAGCGGTCGGACAGGCGTCGCTCGCGGTCATGCTCCTCGTAGGAATCGCTGATGAGGCGCATCAGCGCGTCGAAATCGGGCGCGCCGTCGGCGGCGCCGCGGGCGGCGCGGGCCAGCTGGCGCTGCAACAGGCGGTGAAGGGGCGGAGGCGTCGACAATCAGCGCTCGGAGATGGTGGTGATGGTCATGGTCTGGTTGTGCAGTTCGCACTTGCCGGTGAAGCCGTGGGGGGAAATCTCGCCATAGGAGTAGAACCCCATCAGGCTGGAGCCCTTGCCCAGGACGTCGGCGACGATCTCCACCTCCTCGGCGATGCGCTGGCCCATCAGCAGCTTGCGGCCGATGCAGCTGACCAGCAGGCCCAGGCAAGGTCCGCTCACCGCCGCCGCCGATTCCGCCGCCCGTCCGGCGCCGTCCACCAGATTGTCGAAATTGCCGCGCATCAGCCGCGCCAGATGGCCGGTGGGCATGTCGCCGGCGAAGATCATCGACTTGGCCTCCTCGTCGATGCCGACGATGGTGCGCACCACCTCGCCGCCCTCGTCGCCGCCCTGGGGGCGGATGGACAGGGGGAACAGCAGGGCGCTGCCCGGCAAGCCTTGCGCCTCGTCGCCCAGATAGCGCTTGTAGAGGTCCAGCGCCGGCTCGCCGTCCAGTTCGTAAAGGATGTTGGCCGCCGAGCGGGTGATGGTGCGCGGCGGCCCGAACTCGTCCCAGCCGCCGAAGCTGCCATGCCCGATGGACAGGGATTCGCCGTAGAGGCCCACTGCCGCCACCCGGCCGGGGCGCATGACGTCGTTGCAGCCCACCGCCGTGGATTTGAAGCGTGCGCCGTCGCCGGCCAGGCCGCCGGTCACCGCCACGTCGGCGGCGACGGCCTCGGTGCAGCCGGCCACCAGGGCGTCGCCGTTCACATTGGTGCCGTCCGACAGGATGAAGATGGCCCGCAAGTCCGGCTCCTCCAGTTGGCGGGCCAGGGCGGCGCCGATGGCTTTCGACTGCGACACGTCGGAAAGGTCGCGGTCGGCGACCCGCACCTTCGCGTGCTCGAAGCCCAGCGCGGACACCACCACCGAATCGTCGATGACCTCGGGCCCGAGGATTTCGCCGCCGGTGGTGCATCCCAGGATGGGGGCGTCGCCATAGGCGGCGCGCAGGTCGGCCAGGATGGTTTCGCCCGGCAGGCTGCCGGGGGCGGCGAAGTAAAGGACCAGGCTGGCCGCCGCGCCGCGCTTTCCCGTCACGGCCCAGCCCTGCCCGGCCGTCCACAGCCGTTGTTCGATCCACATGGGCACGCTCCCCCCGTATCCCGGATTCTGTCGGATCCGTATTTCTGCGGACGGTATCGTAACGGGAAAATATTGATGGATTATAACTTTGATATAAACCGAATGGCAATGATGGCCGATCTGCGGGCCCCTGGCGGGGTGGTGGGGGAGTGTTACCCTCTGTTACTGACAGGCCCTTCCGCTCCGGTCATAATCTCGCCCGACGGAATTCCTGGGAGCCGGCCTTGTCTTCCTTTGACCTGAAGAACCCTCTGTGGCGCAAGGGCGCGCTGATCATTGGCGGATTGGCGGCGGCGGCCGGCCTGGCCATGGTGCTGCTGCCGCAACAATCCCAGCCGGTGCGCAACGGGGGCAAACCGGGAGGCCCCGACGGCCGGCCGGTGGCCGTGTCGGCGGCCAGCGTCGCGCGGCGCGACATGCCCATCTATCTCGACGCCATCGGCACGGTGCAGGCCTACAACACGGTGACGGTGCGCTCGCGGGTGGATGGCGAGTTGGTCGAGGTGCTGTTCAAGGAAGGCCAGGACGTCCAGGCCGGCGACGTGCTGGCCCAGATCGACCCGCGCACCTATCGCGCCCAATACGAACAGGCCCTGGCGACGCGCGACAAGGACACCGCCCAGCTGGAGGCGGCGCGCCGCGACCTTGCCCGCTATGTCAGCCTGGGCGACCGCGTCTCGGGCCAGAGCGTCGACACCCAGCGCGCCCTGGTGCGCCAGCTGGAAGCCACGGTGCGGGCCGACGAGGCGGCGGCGTCGAATGCCAAGACCATGCTGTCCTACACCGTCATCACCGCGCCCATCGGCGGGCGGACCGGCATGCGGCTGGTGGACAGGGGCAACATCGTGCGGGCGTCGGACGCCACCGGGCTGGTGACGCTGACCCAGATGCAGCCCATTTCGGTGGTGTTCACCCTGCCGCAGCAATCGCTGGGCGCGGTCAACGACCGGCTGCGCCAGGACGGCAAGCTGCAGGTCAGCGCCTTCCAGCCCGAGACCCGCGCCCTGGCCGATACCGGCGAGCTGGAACTGGTGGACAACCAGATCGACCAGACCACCGGCACCATCAAGCTGAAGGCGGTGATGCCCAATGTCGAACGCCGGCTGTGGCCGGGCGGCTTCGTCAACGTCCGCCTGCTGCTCTCGGTGCGCAAGGACGGGCTGGTGGTGCCCGCCCAGGCGGTGCAGCGCGGGCCGCAGGGGCCTTACGTCTTCGCCGTCAAGGAGGACCGCACCGTCGAGATGCGCGCCGTCAAGGTCGCCGCAATCGAGGCGGGCCAGGCCCTGCTGGACGACGGCGTGGCCGAGGGCGATTCCGTGGTGGTGGAAGGCACCGCCAAGCTGCAGCCCGGCGCGCGCGTCATGACGGGCGAGAAGAATGGTGAGGGTCAAGCCGGCGGTCAGGGTCGCGGTGAGGGGAAGGGCCGCGCGGGCAAGCCGCAATGAACGTTTCCGCCCCCTTCATCCGCCGTCCCGTCGCCACCTGGCTGCTGGCTTTCGCGGTGGTGCTGGCGGGCATCCTGGGCTTTCGCATGCTGCCGGTCTCGGCCTTGCCCCAGGTGGACTTCCCCACCATCCAGGTGACCACCCAGTTGCCCGGTGCCAGCGCCGAGACGGTGGCGACCCTGATCACCACGCCCTTGGAACGCCAGTTCGGGCTGATCCCCGGCCTTGCCGTGATGACCTCGACCTCGTCCCAGGGCACCAGCGCGCTGACGCTGCAATTTGACCTGGGCAAGAGCATCGACGTGGCGTCCGAGGAGGTGCAGGCGGCCATCGACGCGGCGCGTGGCGTGCTGCCCACCGGACTGCCCTATCCCCCGGTCTATTCCAAGGTCAACCCCGCCGATCCGCCGATCATGACCCTGGCGCTGACCTCGGACAGCTTGCCCATCACCCGGCTGAACGACGTGGCCGACACCCTGCTGGCCCAGAAGCTCAGCCAGATCGGCGGCGTGGGCCGCGTGCTGATCGAGGGCGGCCAGCGCCCGGCGGTGCGCGTGCGCATGGACCCGGCCCGTCTGGCGGCCTACGGCCTGTCGCTGGAAGACGTGCGCAGTGCGCTCGCCAAGGCCAATGTGGACATGCCCAAGGGCAGCTTCGACGGCGTCTCCCAGGCGCTGTCCATCGGCGCCAACGACCAGATTTCCGACCCTCTGGCCTATCCGCTGCAGGTGGTGGCGTGGAAGAACAATGCTCCGGTCCGTGTCGCCGATCTGGGCGACGTGGTGGAAGGGGTGGAGAATTCCCGCGTCGCCGGCTGGTTCGACGGCAAGCCGGCGGTGATCCTCAACATCCAGCGCCAGCCGGGCGCCAACATCGTCGCCACCGTGGACCGCCTCAAGGCCAAGATGCCGGAATTGACCCGCGCCGTGCCCACCGGCATCAAGGTCTCGGTGCTGGCCGACCGCACCGAGACCATCCGCGCCTCGGTGGCCGACGTGGAGTTCACCCTGGTGCTCACCGTCGGCCTGGTGATCGGGGTGATCTGGGCCTTCCTGCGCTCGGTGCGCGCCACCCTCATCCCGGCCGTGGCGCTGCCTTTGTCGCTGATCGGCACCTTCGGGGTGATGGCCCTGGCCGGGTTCAGCCTGGACAACCTGTCGCTGATGGCTCTCACCATCTCGGCCGGCTTCGTGGTCGACGACGCCATCGTGATGATCGAGAACATCGTCCGCTACATCGAAAAGGGCATGAAGCCGCTGGAGGCCGCCCTGGCCGGGTCCAAGGAGATCGGCTTCACCATCGTGTCGCTGACCGTGTCGCTGGTCGCGGTGTTCATTCCCCTGCTGTTCATGACCGGCATCGTCGGGCGGCTGTTCCGGGAATTCGCCCTGACCCTGGCCGTGGCGGTGGTGGTCTCGGCGGTGGTGTCCTTGACGCTCACCCCCATGATGTGCGGCCATCTGCTGAAGGGCGGGCACGAGGAGGCCAAGTCCGGGCGCTTCTTCGAGAGCTTGCGCGATCTCTACGCCCGGTCGCTGGACTGGGTGCTGGGCCGGCAAGTGGCGACCCTGTGGGTGGCCTTTGGCACCCTGGTGCTGACCGTGGCGCTCTATGTGTGGATGCCCAAGGGCTTCCTTCCCAGTCAGGACACCGGCCTGATCGTCGCCACCACCGACGCCCGTGCCGACGTTTCCTTCGCCACCATGATGGACATGCAGCGCCGGGTCTCGGATCTGGTGCGCACCGACCCGGACGTTACGGCGGTGGCCTCGTTCATCGGGGCGGGGCCCATCAACCCCACCGCCAATACCGGCCAGATGACCATCGTCTTGAAGCCGAAGAAGCAGCGCTCCGCTTCGGCCGAGCAGGTGATCGCCCGGCTGATGGACAAGGTGGCGCCGGTGGCCGGCATGCAGGTGCATTTCCGCCCCGCCCAGGACATCCAGATCAGCCACCGCACCAGCCGCACCCAGTACCAGTACACCCTGACCGACATCGACGCCGCCGAGCTGGCCCATTGGGTGCCGCAGGTGGTGGAGCGGCTCAAGGCCTCGCCGCTCCTGATGGACGTGGCCACCGATTCCCAGGAAGGGGGCCTGCAGGCCGACATCCGCATCGACCGCGACAAGGCGGCGCGTCTGGGCGTGCCGCTCCAGGCCATCGACGACACCCTTTACGACGCCTTCGGCCAGCGGCAGATCTCCACCATCTATTCCCAGGTCAACCAGTACAAGGTGGTGCTGGAGGTGACGCCGGAATACCAAAGCGGGCCCGAGGCGCTGGGCGCGCTCTATGTCCGCTCGTCCACCGGCGCGCTGGTGCCGCTGTCGGCGGTGGCCAAGGTCGAGCGCAACCGGGTGCCGCTGCTGATCACCCACCAGGGCCAGTTCCCGGCGGTGACCATCAGCTTCAATCTGGCCCCCGGCGTGTCGCTGGGCCACGCCACGGCGGCCATCGATTCCATCCAGCGCGACATGGGCCTGCCCGAGACCATCACCGGCGACTATTCCGGCGACGCCGCCGAGTTCCGCCGTTCGCTGGAAAGCCAGCCCTGGCTGATCCTGGCGGCCATGGTGGTGATCTACATCGTGCTGGGCGTGCTGTACGAAAGCACCATCCACCCGGTGACCATCATGTCCACCCTGCCGTCGGCGGGCATCGGCGCGCTGCTGGCCCTGTTCGCCACCGGCCACGATTTGTCGCTGGTGGGGCTGATCGGCATCGTGCTGCTGATGGGCATCGTCAAGAAGAACGCCATCATGATGATCGACTTCGCCATCGAGGCCGAGCGGCATGAAGGACTGGCCCCCAGGGAGGCCATCGTCAAGGCCAGCCTGCTGCGCTTCCGCCCCATCATGATGACCACCATGGCGGCGCTCTTGGGCGCCATTCCGCTGGCCATCGACAGCGGCACCGGGGCCGAGCTGCGCCGTCCGCTCGGCATTTCCATCGTCGGCGGGCTGGTGCTTTCCCAGCTGATCACCCTTTACACCACGCCGGTGATCTATCTGGCCCTCGAGCGGCTGAAGCGGCGCTTCGTCCCCGCTCCGGCGCTGGCGGAGTAGGGGCCATGGACGGCGGCTTCTCCGCCATCTTCATCCGCCGCCCGGTGGCGACCATGCTGCTGGCGCTGGGGCTGTTCCTCACCGGCATGGTGGCCTTCGACCGGCTGCCGGTGGCGCCGCTGCCCAAGGTGGACTTTCCCACCATCGCGGTGTCGGCCAAGCTGCCCGGCGCCGACCCCGCCACCATGGCCGCCACGGTGGCCGCGCCGCTGGAGCGCCGGCTGGGCGAGATTCCCGGCGTCGCCGAGATGACGTCCACCAGCACCCAGGGCGGCACCTCCATCACCGTGCAGTTCGACCTGGACCGCTCCATCAACGGTGCCGCCCACGACGTGCAGGCGGCCATCAACGCGGCCGCCTCGGAGCTGGCCATCGACCTGCCTTCGCCCCCCACCTACCGCAAGATCAACCCGGCGGAATCGCCCATCCTGATCCTGGCGGTGACCTCGGAATCGCTGTCCTCGGCGCGTGTGTTCGACGCCGCCGACGCCATCCTGGCCAGCCGCATCTCCCAGGTGGACGGGGTGGCGCAGGTGTCGCTGTCGGGCGCCGAGAAGCCGGCGGTCCGCGTCCGGGTCAATCCCGGCCAGCTGGCGGCCATGGGCGTCGGGCTCGAAGACGTGCGAAGCGCGCTCGCGGCGGCCAACGTCAACGCCCCCAAGGGCAGCCTGGACGGCGCCCATGAGGCCATGAGCATCAGCGCCAACGACCAGCTGTTTTCCGCCAGCGCCTATGCGCCGCTGATCGTCAAGTCGGCCAATGGCGCCATCGTGCGCCTGTCGGCGGTGGCGTCCGTGGTGGATTCGGTGGAGAACACGCGCCTGGGCGGCTGGTTCAACCGCGACAAGGGCGTGCTGGTGATCATCAGCAAGCAGCCGGGCGCCAACGTGGTCGAGACGGTGGACCGCATCAAGGAGATCCTGCCCCAGCTCCGGCGCTGGATGCCGGCCGGCACCAAGGTCTCGGTGGTCTCGGACCGCACCATCAACATCCGCGGCAATCTCGAGGACGTGGAGACCACGCTCGCCATCTCCATCGGCCTGGTGATCATGGTGGTCTATCTGACGCTGGGCCGCATGACGCCCACCGTGGCGGCCTCGGTCACCGTGCCGCTGTCGCTGGCCGCCACCTTCGCCTTCATGTGGCTGGTGGGCTATTCGCTCAACAACATCTCGCTGATGGCGGTGACCATCTCGGTGGGCTTCGTGGTCGACGACGCCATCGTGATGATCGAGAACATCTCGCGCCACATGGAAAAGGGCGAGGGGCCCTTGGAAGCCGCCATCAAGGGGTCGAAGGAGATCGTCTTCACCGTCATCTCCATCACGCTCTCGCTGGTGGCGGTGTTCATTCCCCTGCTGTTCATGGGCGGCGTCCTGGGCCGGCTGTTCCGCGAATTCGCCGTGACGCTGTCGGTGGCGATCATCGTCTCGGCGGTGGTGTCGCTCACCGTGACGCCCACCCTGTTCGGCCACCTGATGGTCATGCGGCCCAAGCAGCGCCCGCTGTCCGGCCTGGCCAAGGCGGGCGAGACGGCCATGGTCTGGCTGGAGCGGGCCTACGAGCGCAGCCTGGGGCACGCGCTGGCCCATCGCCGCCTGATGCTGGCGGTGACGCTGGGCACCGTGGCGCTGACCGTCTTCCTGTACGGCCAGGTGGCCAAGGGCTTCTTTCCGCCCCAGGACACCGGGCTGGTGTTCGCCAGCGTCGAGGGCCGGGTCGACATCTCGTTCCGTACCATCGCCGAGCGCCAGCAGAAGGTGGCCGAGGTGGTGCTGTCCGACCCGGCGGTGGAGGGGCTGGGGTCCTTCGTCGGCGCCAGCGGTTTCGGCACCAGCCACACGGGCCGCATGTTCATCAGCCTGAAGCCCCTGGGCGAGCGCAAGGAATCGGCCCAGGACGTCATCAACCGTCTGCGGCCCAAGCTGGCCAGGGTCGAGGGCGTCTCGGTCTTCCTGATGGCGGGCCAGGACATCCGTATCGGCGGGCGCATGGGCAAGGCCCAGTTCCAGTTCGTACTGTTCAGCGAATCCCTGGAGGAACTGCGCGAATGGACGCCCAAGCTGGTGGAGCGCCTGAAGGCCGAGCCCGGGCTGGTGGACGTCTCGTCCGACCAGGACGCCGCCATTCCCCAGACCCAGGTGGTGGTGGACCGCGACGCCGCCGCCCGGCTGGGCGTTTCCATGACCGACGTGGATCAGGTGCTGCAGAACGCCTTCGCCCAGCGGCAGGTCTCGACCATCTATACCCAGCGCAACCAGTACAAGGTGGTGCTCGAGGTGGACCCCCGCTTCCAGGAGGATCCGTCCTCGCTGCACCTGCTGTGGGTCAAGTCCAAGGACGGCCGCCAGGTGCCGCTGGACGCCCTGGCCCGCTTCGAGCCCTCCACCGCCCCGGTCTCGGTGGCCCACCAGGGCCAGTTCCCGGCGGCGACGCTGACCTTCAACCTCGCTCCCGGCGTGCCCCTGGGCGACGCGGCCATCCGCCTGCAGGCGGCGGCCCGCGACATCGGCCTGCCGGCCGGCGTGCGCTGGGAATTCGCCGGCAACGCCAAGGTCTTCGCCGAATCGCTCAAGGACCAGCCGGTGCTGATCCTGGCCGCCCTGCTGGCCATCTACATCGTGCTGGGGGTACTTTACGAAAGCCTGCTCCACCCCATCACCATCATCTCGACCCTGCCGTCGGCGGGCATCGGGGCGCTGCTGGCCCTGATGGGCACCAATACCGAGCTGACCCTGATCAGCGTCATCGGCGTGTTCCTGCTGATGGGCATCGTCAAGAAGAACGGCATCCTGATGGTGGACTTCGCCATCGAGGCCGAGCGAAGGGGCGCGCCGCCGCTCGACGCCATCCTCGATGCCTGCCGCACCCGTTTCCGTCCCATCACCATGACCACGCTCACCGCCCTTCTGGGCGCCGTGCCGCTGGCGCTGGCCTCGGGCCCGGGCGGCGCGCTGAGAAGGCCGCTGGGTATCGCCATCGTCGGCGGGCTGCTGCTGTCCCAGCTGCTGACCCTCTACACCACGCCGGTGGTCTATCTGTGGATGGCGCGGCTGTCGGCCTGGCGCAAGGGACGGGGCAAGGAGGCGGCGGCATGAGCAGTTCAGCCTTCCGCCGCATCCTCCATCTCGCGCAGCCGGCGCATCACCGTGGTGGGGTGCAGACCCAGTTCGCGGGCCAGGGCGGCGAAGCTGCGCCCTTCCGCCATCTCGGCCTTGAGGCGGCCCAGCGTCACCGCGTCCAGCTTGCGCGGCCGTCCCGGGCGGCTTCCCGACAGGGAGGCCTGCTCCACCCCCGCCTGCCGGCGGGTGGCGGTCAGTCCGGCATCGAAGGCGGCAAGGGCGACCAGGGCGTTGCGGGCCGCCGGAATGGACGTGTCGATCTTCTCGAGCACCAGGCGCAGGGTGGCGCCGCATCCGTGGATGTGGCGACTGACCCGCAGCAGGTCGGAAATACCCGCCGCCAGATGGCCGATGGAGGGCGAGACCAGCACATCGCCCCGGTCCAGCCCCTTGAGCAGCTGGGAGCGGGAATCGGCCCGTCCCACCGGATCGGACTCGATGCGCAGGCAGCGTTCGGCGCGCAGCACCGCCAGGGGGGCGGCGGCCTCGTCGCCGTCGATCCGGCGGAAATACCCGACGATCATCGCCCTTCGGCCCTTGTTGTCACCAGGGCCGAAAGTAGCGTCTTTCCACAGCTTGTCCACACTTTATGCAGTATGGTTTTGCACGATGCGGCATGGCGACGTCCGCGGTGTCGCCGTCACATGCTGGACGGAAGTCTGCGGTGCGGACAATTACGCACGATATTTTTGCACGGTCGGTATGAACCGCCTGTGACAGCAGCCCGATATTTCCGGCTTCGAAATATCAACGCCCGTGATAGTCGTTGAGCCGAGGACCCGAGGAGAGCCCGACGTGATGAAAAAAGCCGTTTCCGCCCTGGTTCTGACCAGCCTGCTGTCGGCCTGCTCCATGGGTGACGCCTATGTGAAGCCCGAGACGCCGTCGCCGGCAGGGTGGAAGAACACGGCGCAAGCCAATGTGTGGCCCAGCGCCGATTGGTGGCGCCAATTCGGCTCGGTCCGGCTCGACGAACTGATGGGCCGGGCCCAGACCGCCAATTTCGATCTGGCCGCCGCCACCGCCCGGGTGCGCCAGGCCGACGCCCAGCTGGGGATCGCAGGCGCCTCGCTGCTGCCCTCGCTGTCGGCTTCGGCCAGCGAGACGCGGGCGCGGGCCTCCAGGGCGGCCAGCACCACCTCAACCTCCAAGGCGCGCCACACCAGCACCACCAGCGCCACGCTCACCGCCAGCTACGAGATCGATTTCTGGGGCAAGAACGCGGCGGCCGTGGATTCCGCCCAGGCCGCCGCCCAGGCGTCGCGCTTCGACCTGCAGACGGCGACGCTGACCGCCCAGTCGGGGGTGGCGACCACCTATTTCGAGATCCTGGGCCTGGCCGAACGCATCCGGCTGGTCCGCGAGTCCATCGCCAATTCCGAGGGCATCCTGGCGGTGTTCCAGGACCGCCTGCGGGCCGGCACCGCCACCTCGCTGGACGTGGCGCAGCAAGAAAGCGTGCTGGCGGCCCAAAAGGCCACCCTGGCGCCGCTGGAGCGCCAGATGCGCCAGGACTACAACGCGCTCGCCATCCTCACCGGCCGCCTGCCCGAGGAATTCGGGCTGGTGCCCGAGACCCTGGGAGCGCTCCGCGTGCCGGTGGTGGGCGCCGGGCTGCCGTCCGAGCTGCTGGCGCGCCGTCCCGACGTGCAATCGGCCGAGGCGTCCTTGCGCGCCGCCAACGCCGACATCGCGGCGGCCCGCGCCGCGTGGTTCCCGGCCATCTCGCTGACCGGGCAGGGCGGGTTCCAGAGCCTGGACCTGTTGAAGATGATGACGGCCGAAAGCCTGTTGTGGTCGGTGGCCTCCAGCGCCACCCAGACTATCTTCGACGGCGGCAAGATCGCCGGCACCGTCGAGCAGAAGCGGGCCCGCTTCGAGGAACTGTCCCAGACCTACCGCAAGGCGGTGGCCTCGGCCTTCTCGGACGTGGAAAACGCCCTGATCGCCGTGGAGAAGGCCGCCGAGGAAGTCGACGCCCAGCGCAATTCCGAATCCACCTCGCGCCGCGCCTTCGAGATCGCCCAGGCCCAGCTGGCCGGCGGCATCGTCGACGTCACCACCGTGCTCAACACCCAGAAGACCCTGTTCTCGGCCCAGGATTCCCTGGCCCAGGCCCGGCTGGGGCAGATGCAGGCCATCGTCGGGCTCTACAAGGCCCTGGGCGGCGGCTGGCAGGCGGGACGGTGATGATTGATCGATAAAATCGATTTTAAAAACGATATTAACTCATTTCAATCGATCAACCGCTTTCGATAGGGTCTGTCCATCGGTTCACACCACGGAGATGACCCCAATGGCCTTCAATCCTGCCTCCCCCACCATCGCCAACCTCGAAGCGGCTTTCGCCGGCGAGTCCATGGCCAACCGCAAGTACCTGTACTTCGCCCGCCGGGCTCGCGAGTTGGGCGCCGTCGAGGTGGCGGAGGTCTTCGAGCGCACCGCCGAGCAGGAAACCGCCCACGCCTTCGGCCACCTTGAACTGCTCTATCCCAAGGCCGAACTGACGGTTGAGAAGATGCTGCAGCTGGCCATCGACGGCGAGACCTACGAGTACACCGAGATGTACCCGAAGTTCCGCCACCTGGCCGAGCAGGAGGGCAACAAGGCCGCGGTCGCCGAGATGGACGAACAGATCGCCGAGTCCCAGGAGCACGCCGAGCGCTTCGCCAAGATCCTCGCCACCGCCGCCAAGCGCTTTGCCGCCCTGGCCAAGGTCGAGGAACGGCACGCCGGGCACTACCAGGCGACCCTGAACGCCCACAAGGGCTGAATTCACCTCCAACCCCAATTCCAACCGGAGGAACAATCATGAAGAAGTATGTCTGTGTCGTGTGTGGCTTCGTTTACGACCCGGCCGTCGGCATGCCCGACGACGGCATCCCGGCCGGCACCCCGTTCGAAGCCATCCCCGACGACTGGACCTGCCCCGATTGCGGCGTGTCCAAGTCGGACTTCGAAGTCCAGGAGGACTAGGCCATGGAGAACGCCGCCCAAAACGGTGTGGTCATCCTCGGCAGCGGGCTGGGGGGATATACCCTGGCCCGCGAACTGAGGAAGGCGGACGCCAACGTCGCCATCACCATCGTCACCGCCGACGGCGGCGAATCCTACTCCAAGCCCATGCTGTCCGCCGCCTTCGCCCAGGGCAAGGATGCCGCCTCGCTGGTGCAGAAGGGGCCTGAACAGATGGCGGCCGACCTGCGGGCCACCGTCCTTCCCCGTCACCGGGTCGCCGCCATCCGCCGCGACGCCCATGTGGTGGTGGTGCGCCGTCCCGACGGCACCGAGTTCGAACTGGGCTATACCAAGCTGGTGCTGGCCATCGGCGCCGACCCCCGGCCCTATTGGGTCGAAGGCTGCGAGGCGGCCGAGATCCGCACCGTCAACGATCTCGACGATTACGCCGCCTGGCGCGCCGCCCTGACGCCGGGCGCCCGCGTCCTGCTGGTGGGTGCCGGCCTGATCGGTTCGGAATTCGCCAACGACCTGGCCGGATCGGGCCACCACGTCACCGTGGTCGACCCGGCGCCCTGGCCGCTCGGCCGCCTGCTGCCGCAGGCGCTGGGGGACGAGATGGCCAAGGCGCTGGGCGGCGTGGGCGTCACCTTCCATCTCGGCCGCTCGGTGACCCATTGGAACAAGGGCCGCGCCGCGCTCGACGATTCCACCATGATCGCCTACGACCAGGCGCTGTCGGCCATCGGTCTGGTGCCGCGCACCCGGCTGGCCTTCGAGGCGGGGCTGAAGGTGGAGCGGGGCGTCGTGGTCGACCGCCACTTGCGCACCTCGGACCCCGACATCTTCGCCATCGGCGACTGCGCCGAGACGCCGGCCGGGCCGCTGCCCTTCGTCCTGCCGCTGATGGCCGAGGCCAAGGCCCTGGCCGCCACCCTGGCCGGCGCCGAGACGGAGTTGAAGCTTCCGGCGCTGCCCGTGGTGGTCAAGACCCCGGCCCTGCCCATGGTGGTCTGCCCGCCCGCTCCCGGCGCCGCCGGCGAATGGGTGATGGAGGGTGAGGGCCGTGACCGCAAGGCGCTGTTCGTCTCCCCCGATGGCCGCAAGCTGGGTTTCGCCCTGTCGGGCGCGCGGGCGGGCGAGCGTCAGGCCCTGGCGAAGGAGATGCCTGACCTGTTGTGACAAACGTCAAATGATGCTTTGCTTGCGGCCGGATGGGTAGACAAGTAGGGGGGAGTTTTCCGATGAAGCTTCAGTTTGCCGCTTTCGCCGCAATCATGGCCCTGGCCGGGACGGCGCTGGCCGCCGACCCGCCGGCCGCCTTCACGCCGTGCAAGGCCTGCCACAAGGTCGAGGCCGGCGCCAACGGCGTGGGGCCCAGCCTGTTCGGCGTGGCCGGCTCCAAGGCGGGCACGGCGGCGGCGGGCTTCAAGTATTCCCCGGCCATGACCGGCTGGGGAAAGACCTGGGATGACGCCAATCTGGCGGCCTATCTGGCCAATCCCAAGGAGACCATTCCCGGCAACAAGATGGTGTTCGCCGGCACCAAGAATCCCGACGACGTGGCGGCGCTGATCGCCTACATGAAGACGCTGAAGTAGCGGGAACAGGGGCGGCGGCGCACGCCGCCCCTTGATTCTAGCGTCCCCGCGCTTCTTCCGCCGCATGGGCGGCGGCCGCGCGGGCGTGGTACCCGGCCACCATCTTTCTGATCACCACGTAGAAGATGGGCGTGAACACCAGCCCGAAGCCGGTGACGCCCAGCATGCCGAAGAACACGGCGGTGCCTAGGCTCTGGCGCATCTCGGCGCCTGCGCCGGTGCCGATCACCAGGGGCAGCACGCCCAGCACGAAGGCCAGCGAGGTCATCAGGATGGGACGCAGGCGGGTGCGGCCGGCATGGACGGCGGCCTCGATGCGGTCCATGCCCTCGGATTCCGCCTGCCGGGCGAACTCGACGATCAGGATGGCATTCTTGGCCGCCAGTCCGATCAGCACGATGAAGCCGATCTGGGCCAGGATGTTGATGGGCAGGCCGCGGATGATCAGGCCTGTGACGGCGGCCAGCAGGCACATGGGCACGATCAGCACCACGGCGGCCGGCAGCGACCAGCTTTCATACTGGGCGGCCAGCAGCAGGAAGACGAACAGCACGGACGCCGCGAAGACGAACAGCCCGTTGTTGCCGGCCAGCAATTCCTGCAGCGCCAGCTCGGTCCATTCGAAGCCGAAGCCGTCGGGCAGCCGTTCGGCGGCCAGGGCCTTCATCTGCTCCAGCGCGTAGCCCGAGGCGTAGCCCGGCGCCGCCGCGCCCTGCACCTCGGCCGCCGGGAACAGGTTGTAGCGCGGCACGCGGTAGGGGCCGGTGTCGAAGCGGAATTCCGCCACCGCGCCCAACGGCACCATCTGGCCCTTGTCGTTCCTGACCCGGATGGCGGCGATGTCGTCGATTTCCTTGCGGAAGGGATAGTCGGCCTGGGCGGTGACGCGGTAGGTGCGGCCCAGGTAGTTGAACTCGTTGACGAAGCTCGATCCCAGATAGACCTGCAGCGCCTCGGAGATGCGCTCGGTGGACACGCCCAGCATCTGGGCCTTCACCCGGTCGATGTCGGCGTAGACGTTGGGCGTGCGCGTGTTGAACAGGGCGAACATGCCCGACAGGCCGGGCACCTTGGCGGCGGCGGCGGCCATGTCCTGGGCCGCCTCCTCCAGCGCCTTGGAACCGCGCCCGCCCTTGTCCTGCAGCATCATCTTGAAGCCGCCGGCCGTGCCGATGCCGCGCACCGGCGGCGGCTGGATCGGGATGATCATGGCGTCCTGGACCGAGGCCAGGCGCTTCCTCAGATCGGCCAGGATGACGTTGGACGACAGCCCCTGGGCATAGCGCTCCTTGAAGGGCTTCAAGGGCGTGAATACCGTGGCGGCGTTGGACGCGTTGGTGAAGGTCGAGGCGTCCAGGCCGGCGATCACCACGGTGTGGCCGACGCCGGGGGTCTCGGCCATGATGTTGGAGACCCGCTTGACCACGTCGTCGGTGCGCGACAGCGAGGCGCCGGGCGGCAGCTGCACCACGGCGATCAGGTAGCCCTGGTCCATTTCCGGGATGAAGCCCTTGGGCGTCTTGTAGAACTCGAAGCCCGCCAGGCCGATCAGGCCGGCATAGAGCACCAGCATGATGCCCGATTTCCTCACCACCGAGCGGGTCAGGCTGCCATAGCCGCCGGCCATGCGGTCGAAGCCGGTGTTGAATTTGGCAAAGAACAGGGCGACATACCGCTTCCACCCCGTCTCGTCGTGGTGGTCCAGCGGGCCGTGGCCGCGGAACAGAAGGGCGCACAGCGCGGGCGAGAGCGTCAGCGAGACGATCAGCGAGATCACCGTCGAGGCGGCGATGGTCACCGCGAACTGGCGGAAGAACTGGCCCGAGATGCCGGGAATGAAGGCGGCGGGAATGAACACCGCGCACAGCACCAGGGCGATGGAGATCAGCGCGCTGCCCACCTCGTCCATGGTCTGGTGCGAGGCGGAGCGGGCGTTCATGCCGTCCTTCATGTTGCGCTCGACGTTTTCGACCACCACGATGGCGTCGTCGACCACGATGCCCACCGCCAGCACCAGGCCGAACAGCGACAGGTTGTTGAGCGAATAGCCCAGGGCGCCCAGCACGGCGAAGGTGCCCACCAGCGACACCGGGATGGCGGCCAGCGGAATCAGCGAGGCGCGCCAGGTCTGCAGGAACAGGATCACCACCACCACCACCAGCAGCACCGCCTCGAAGATGGTGCTGATCACTTCTTTCACCGACTGGGCGATGAACTGGGTGGGGTTGTAGGCGATGGTGTAGGAGACGCCCGACGGGAAGGTCTTGGACAGTTCCTCGACCTTGGTCACCACCCGCTCGGCGGTGGCCAGCGCGTTGGAGCCGGGGCGCTGGAACACGCCGACCGGAATGGCGTTCTTGCCATTCAAATAGCCGTTGATGCTGTAGTCCTGGGCGCCGAGCTCGATGCGGCCCACGTCTTTCAGACGCACCACCCGGCCCTGGGAATCGGCCTTGACGATCACCTCGCCGAACTGGGCGGGATCGATCAGGCGGCCCATGGTCTGGACCGAGAACTGGAAGGCGCCCTGCTGGGGCTGGGGCGGCTGATCCAGCACGCCCGCCGCGATCTGCACGTTCTGGGCCTGCAGCGCCTTGACCACCTCGCCGGCGGTCAGGTTGCGGGCCGCCGCCTTGTCCGGGTCGATCCACACCCGCATGGCGTAGTCGCGCGCGCCGAAGATGCGCACGTCGCCCACGCCGTCCAGGCGGGCCAGCACGTCGATCATCTGCAGCGAGGCGAAATTGGAGAGATACAGCTGATCGCGCGAGCCGTCGGGCGAGTTCAGGTGAACCACCAGCAGCATGTCGGGCGAGTTCTTGGCCACCGTCACGCCGATGCGCTTGACGTCGTCGGGCAGGCGCGCCGTAGCCACCGCGACGCGGTTCTGCACCAGCACCTGGGCGGTGTCGAGATTGGTGCCGAGCGCGAAGGTCACCGTCAGCTTCAGGTTGCCGTCGCCGGTGGACTGGCTGTTCATGTACAGCATGTTCTCGACGCCGTTGATCTGCTGTTCCAGCGGCGTGGCGACGGTGTCGGCGACCACCTGGGCCGAGGCGCCGGGATAGGACGCGCTGACCACGATGGTGGGCGGCGCGATCTCGGGGTACTGGGCCACCGGCAGGGCGAAATAGGTGATGCCGCCGATGATGGTGATCAGGACGGACACCACCGTGGCGAAGATGGGGCGGTCGATGAAGAAGTGGGACAGGCGCATCGTGAGGGGGCTCCCGTCCCGCTATTGGATCTTGCCGGGTTGGGCGGTGACCTTGGCCCCCGGCCGGGCGCGCATCAGGCCGTTGATGATCACCTCGTCGTCGGGGGCGAGGCCGTCCTTGATCACCCGCAGCGTTCCGTCCTTGGGGCCCAGGCGGACCACCTTCGGCGTCACGGTGCCGTCTTTCACGGTCATCACCAGCTTGCGCGACTGGTCGGTGGCCACCGCCGAATCGGGGATCAGCAGGGCCTGGTAGGTATCCGAGGCCGCCAGGCGCACCCGGGCGAAGGCCCCAGCGGGAATGCGCCCTTCCGGATTGTCCACCAGGGCGCGGACGCGGATGGTGCCGGTGCCGCGGTCGATCTGGTTATCGACGAAGTCGATGCGGCCGTCCCGCTTTTCCTCGCCGACGGTCAGCTGGACGACGGCGCCCACCAGCGGCCCGCGCTTGGACAGTGCCAGGAAGTCGCTCTCGGGCATGTCGAAGCCCATCTGGATGGGGTCCTGGGACACGATCGAGGTCAGCAGGGTCGGCGACGCCACATTGGGGCCGCCGGTGACCAGATTGCCGACGCTGACCTGCTTGGCGCTGATCCGTCCCGAGATGGGGGCGGTGATGCGGGTGAACTGCAGGTTCAGCTCGGCGTCGCGCACGGCGGCCATGGCGGCCTGGGCGCCGGCGCCGGCGCCCCTGGATTCCTCGGTGCGCTGGTCGAGCGTGCTTTCGGCGACGAATTCCTTGCGGTTCAGCTCGCTGGCCCGCGCCAGCTGGCGCCGCGCGAATTCCTTGGTGCCCGACGCCTGGTCCAGCTTGGCCCGGGCCGAGGCCAGGGCGATTTCGTAGGGGCGCGGGTCGATGACGAACAGCAGGTCGCCCTTGTTGACCATCTGCCCGTCGGTGAAATGCACCTCGGTCAGGTAGCCGCTGACCCGGGCGCGCACCTCGACGTAATCCTGGGCGGCGAACTGTCCGGTATAGTCGTTCCAGTCGATGACCGAGCGGGTAAGCGGCTGCGCCACCGTCACCGGCGGTCCGCCCGCCGGTTGCGCCCCGGCCGGGGTGGGCGAGGACGACGAGAACGAGGCGATTCCCGCCGCCACTCCCAGCAAGGCCAGGCCGCCCAGCAACAGGACGGGAAGCGAAAGCTTAAGGCGGCTGGGTGAACTATCCATGATCCGGTCCCGTATCGGCGAAAGTGTCTGGAAAGAATGGTCATGGCCGTTCCCGGGCACAAGCCGCCGGCCATACTGAACTGAACGGTTCGGTTTTAGCGAGCGGCGGGGCGGTCGGTCAACAAGGGAAGCACTCGGCCGGCCCTGGAGCAGGCCCTATTATTGTAGACTATACGTTCAGCATGTATTGTTCCGGGTATGGACGCACGCCAGCCAGAACCGGGCTCGAAGACGTTGCTCGGCAGTGCCGGGCCTGTCGTGCTGCGTCCGGTCAACGCGTGGCGGGCCCGCCTTCTGGCGGCCATCGTGGTTCCCTGTCTGGCGGCGCTGAGCATCTGGCAGGCGGTGGGGGCCTACCGCAAGGAGGTTTCCGACACCGAATATCTGGTCCAGGCCCTGGCCCGGGTCTCGGAGGAGCACATCGCGGGCGTCCTGCGCGGCATCGACCAGCTGCTGTCCGAGATGCAGGAGGCGGCGCCGGGCGGCCGTCTGCAGGACCCCACCCGCGCCCTGGCCACCCTGGGCAACCGGATGAAGTTCATCCCCGAGATCCGCAGCGCCGTGTTCATCGACGCCAAGGGGGTGATGATCGCCGGAACCCTGCCGAGCATGAGCGGCACGGACGTCCATGACCGCGAGTACTTCAAGGACCTGCTCGACGACCCCCTGCGCTCGGTGGCCATCAGCGCGCCGCTGCAAAGCCGGGTGGTGGCGGGCCACAGCGTCGTGGTCGCCCGTCCCATCCGCGGCGGAGACGGCGCATTGCAGGGCGTGGTGGCGGTTTCGCTGGACCCCAAGATCTTCGAGGACGAACTGCACACCATCGTGCCCCGCGACGGCGGGCGCGCCACCCTGATACGTGACGACGGGGTCATCCTGGCGCGCCTGCCCGACAGCGAGAAATGGCGCGGCAAATCCGTTGCCGACGGCGAGGTGATGCGGCGTCTCGGGAACGCGCCGATGGGCTCCATCGTCGGCCCCTCGGTGACCGACGGCCGCGATCGGGTGCTGGCCTATCGCCATCTGGAGAACCATCCGCTGGTGATCGTGGTCGGGATGTCCCTGTCCGAGGCTCTGGCGGTCTGGCGCCGCGACGTGACCTTCCAGGGAAGCGCGGCCCTGATCCTGGCGCTGCTCACCGTCGGGCTGGCGGTGATCTCCGACCGCCGCCTGGCCGAGCGCCAGCGCATCCAGCAGGCCCTGGCGGCCAGCGAGGCCCGCTACCGCATGCTGACCGAGCATTCTCCGGTCGGCGTGTTCCAGAGCGACGCCGACGGCACCTGCCTCTACGTCAACGAGCGCTGGCTGGACCTGGCGGGCCGCACCCGCGAGCAAATGCTGGGCGGCAAGTGGTGCGACGTGGTCCATCCCGACGACCGCGATGCGGTGGGGGAATTGTGGCGGCACCATATGCGCGGCGAAGGCGAGTTCCTGGCCGAGATGCGTCTGGTGCGCGGCGATGGCTCCATCCGCTGGGTGCGCGGCCATGCCGCCGCCCTGTCCGACGAGGCGGGGCCGGCGGGCGGTTTGGTGGGCACCATCGAGGACATCACCGCCGCCAAGCTGGCTGAGCGGCGCCTCAGGGTGTCCGAGGAGAAGTTCGCCAAGGCCTTCCAGGCCAGCCCCGACGCCATGGTGATTTCCGCCACGAGGGATGGGCGCTACATCGAGCTGAACGACGCCTTCTCCGCCATGCTGGGCTATTCCCGCGACGAGTTCATGGGGAATACGGCTCTGGGCCTGGGCGTCTGGGCGGAGCCCGAGGACCGCGCCCGGCTGGTGAAGCTGATCCGCCGGGACGGCCAGGTCTCTGATTTCGGCACCCGGCTGCGGCGCAAGGACGGCAGCGTGCTGGACGTGCTGATCTCGGTGCAGGAGGTGGTGCTCGACGATCTCGACTGCCTGCTGTTCATCTGCCGGGACGTCAGCTTCGCCAAGGAGGCCGAGGCCCGCACCCAGGACCTGCTGGCCCGGCTCGACGCCTCCAACAAGGAACTGGAGCAGTTCGCCTACGTCACCTCCCACGACCTGCAGGAGCCGCTGCGCATGATCGCCGGCTACGCCCAGCTGATCGAGCGCCGCTATCGCGGACGGCTGGACGCCGACGCCGACGAGTTCATCGATTTCCTGGTGGACGGGGCCAAGCGGATGCAGGCCATGATCCACGACCTGCTGGAATACTCCCGCGTCGAGCGGCTGGGCGGAAAGTTCAGCGAATTTTCCATGGCCGAGGTGCTCGACGACGCGCGGAGCAACCTAGGCGCCGCCCTGGCCGAGACCGGCGGCCGGCTCGAGGTCGGCCCCATGCCGACGGTCGTCGCTGACCGGTTGCAGATGCTGCGGCTGTTCCAGAACCTGATCGGCAACGCCCTGAAATACCGTTCGCCCGAGCGCCCGCCCGAGGTGACCGTTTCCGCCGAGGAACTGCCGGACGGCTGGGCCTTCGCGGTCAGGGACAACGGCATCGGCATCGATCCGTCCTATTTCGACCGCATCTTCCTGGTGTTCCAGCGACTCCATACCCGCGAACACTACGATGGAACCGGCATCGGGCTGGCCATCTGCAAGAAGATCGTCGAACGGCATGGCGGGCGCATCCGGGTGGAATCGACTCCCGGATGGGGAAGTACTTTCAGCTTCACTCTCCGTAAAACCTAAGGTTGAGTTCAGGCCTTATTGCATAGCGGCGCTTATCCGGATGGGCTAGGTTTTCCGCCATGCTGGTGTCGATGCAAGGTTGAGTGTGCCCTTGATGAGAAAGTTGCGACTTCGTGTGATGGTTGATGTCTAAACGTATGGCGCCAAAGACAATCAAGTTGGGTATGGCTTTGCTGGAGGTATATTTTTACTGTGGATTGTGGCGATATTATAAGGCCATTCTTTATATTGTCCCTAATTGTCTCCGTCTAGACTGTGATAAATAAAGGTTATAATTGTCTCGGGTGAATGCCGTATATTGACCTTTTCTCGCAATCCATCGTATCATGCAGAGTGGTGCGAGGTGGCTGTCGCGTGCCGGGGATGGCGCGTGGGCGGATGATGGCGAGAAGAGGGTGGCATGGCGCCAAGGGATGTAGCGACCGATGCGGTCGGCACGGTTCAGACTCTGAGCGGTGCCGCCGAGGTTCGGCGGGCCGACGGATCAGTTCAGACGCTCAATAAGGGCGACGCCATTTTCGAGGGCGACACGCTCCTCACCAAGGCCGGCGGCGCGGTCGGCGTGGTGTTCGGCGACGGCACCACCATGTCGCTGGGCGAGAAGGGCAAGATGGTCATCGACAAGATGACCTTCGATCCCGAGAGCAAGACCGGCGAGGGCACGCTCAACGTCCAGGCGGGCGCCTTCGCCCTGGTGTCCGGCCAGTTGGCCAAGTCCGCTCCCGACGCGCTGTCCCTGAAGACGCCGACCATGACCGTGGGCATCCGCGGCACCGGTCTGGTGGGCAACGGCCAGACCGTCGCCATGATGCAGGAAAAGGGCGAGGTCACCGGCGAAGTCTTCATCACCACCAATTCCGGCCAGTCCATCACGCTGAACGCCCCCGGCCAGGCCGCCAGCCTGTCGCCCAGCGGGCAGCTCACCCAGCAGACCCTGTCGCCGCAGCAGGTCATGCAACTGGGCGGCACCGCCGCCTTCAACCTGCCCAACGCCCAGAATCTGCTGTCCAACAGCTACAGCCAGGCCGCCTCCCAGGCCCAGCAGCAATACCAGCAACAGCAGCAACAGCAGCAACAGCAGCAACAGGAGGTCAAGCCGCCGCCTCCGCCGCCTCCGCCGCCCGAGAAGCCTCCGACCTCGCTGCTCGAGGCGCTCCAGAAGATCGGTGTCGACGTCAAGGTCTTCATCGATCAGGTGAGGCCTGTTCCGCCCCGGCCGGACGACAGTAAGCCTCCGCCTCCGCCTCCGCCGCCGCCGACCCCGCCCGATCTGAAGAAGTTCCTGGCCGACGCGCTGCAGGCCGCCACCGACGCGGCGGCGGCGGTCACCGCCGCCCGGGCGCTGCTCAGCCAGATGGTCAGCGCGGCGTTCGCCGGGGCGACCGCCGGCGACGCGACGCTGAATGCGCTGTACAACAGCGTTCACGCGCAGTTGGCCGTCGTCAACGCCGCGGTCACGACCGCCAATAAGGCGCTGGCCGACGCCAATGCGGCGGCGGGCAATTTAAAGGGGCTGGTTGCCGCCGATCTGGCGCAGATTCAGGTGTCCGTCAACGCCGCCACCACCTCGGCGGCGTCGCTCACCGCCATGGACGCCACGGCGCTCTCCTACAAGAACGATCCCACGGCGGCCACCTCCAATCTGGTCAACGCCTGGACCGCCGACTGGGTCTCCACCTCCGACCATACCGTCTATAACGACCTGCACACGGCGGAGGCCAAGGTCACCACCGCCCAGGCGACGGTGGACGCCGATCTGGCCCTCCTGGCGACGAAGACCGCCGCCATCAATGCGCTCCGCGACGGCGAGACCGTGGCGGCGGGCGCTTTCCAGACCGCCGTCGCCAAGCAGAGCGCTCTCGATTCCGCCCTGGCGACCGCCCTTTACAACAAGACAGACGCCGCCCACGCCGTGGCGGCCTGGGGCACGGATTACCGCAGCGACCTGTCGGGCGCCTCCTCGGACATGAGCTCGGCCGCCGCCGCCGTGGCCGGAACGGCCCGCGACACTCTGATCGCCGCCGCGCAAGCCAAGATCGACGCCGCCCAGGCCCTGGCCCTGGCCGGTCACAATCTGGCGGTGGTGAACTATTACAACGCCCTCAATCCGGCCAGTGCGCTGGATTCCGCCACCGTGGCCACCTTTGTCGCCGACGGCGCCAATTCGGCGGTGCTGGCCGCCGCCACGACGGCCGCCGGGGCGGCCACCGACACCCATTCCACCGCCTATTTCATCGCCCAGGCGGTGGTGCGCTATTACAACTCGCTTGCCACCACCGCCGTTCATCTGGCCACCGACCTGGCTACCGCCAAGGCGTTCGTGGCGGCCAATCCCGTGGTCGTCCAGGCGGCCATGGCCAACGACCCGACCACGGGCTATTACGTGGTCAAGTACTACAACGAGACCCATCCGGCGGTGGCCACCGACGACGCCTCGGTCACCACCTGGATTGCCGCCAATGCCGCCTTCGTCACCACCGCCGAGGGTGCGGATCTGGCGACGCAGTCCTGGAAGGTTGCGCAGCAGGTGGCCGACGCCGCCGAGGCGGCGCTGACCAGCCTCAACCACGCCGATGCCACGGCGGTGTCCGCCGCCGCCACGGTGGTCGGCCAGGCCTCGAACGCGGCGGTCAGCCTGCAAAGCTATTACAGCGACATTTCGGCGGTGCGCGATTCGTCCTACACGACGGCGCTTTCCGACTCCAACACCCAGCTGGGCGTCACCCTGGCGGCGGAGCACGAATACAATCTGAAGGAAGACGCAATCGCTGTTGCCCAGGCGGCGGCGGCGGCCCAGTTGAACACCACGGTCGCCGACATGGATACCCTGGGCACGCTGCAGGCCGCCGAGGCCGCCGCCCAGTGGCGCTTCGAGGCCTCCGACGCCGCCGCCGACGCGTTCTACCTGCACGAGGTGTCGACCGCGCTGGCCCTGGTGCAGAGCCACGCCGACACCGCCTTGGCCAAGGCCGGCACCTCGGGGACCGCCAATCACGACGGCGGCGGCCATGCGCTGGATGCCGCCACCGCCGCCGCCGACGCCAAGTCGGCCGGCGACACTGCCTATGGCCTGTACCAGGGCGACGTCAACTATTCCTTCCTGAATAACAATCCGGCCGACGGCAAGGATCCGAGCACGGCCAGCGGGCATTACGAGTACTACCACAACCAGGCCTCCGACGCCGTCGCCGTGGCCGTCCAGATGGACGCCGACGCCCTGGCCGCCAAGAACAGCGCCGCCAGCGCCCTGACGGCGCTGCAGGCGGTCATCGCCGACGCCCAGAAGTACGACGCCTATTCCGCTTCCATGGCCACCAGCCTGTCCAACGCCCAGGCGGCGGTGGCCAGTGCCAATGCCGCCTATGATTCCGCCCACCAGTATCTGGCCAGCGCCCAGGCCGCCCTAGCCCTGGTGGTGGCGACCGACCCGCTGCCGCCCGCCACGGTCAACGCCCTGAACGGCACACTGGGCAGCCAGGCGGCCCAGGCCGATACCGTGGCGCTCGCCAAGATCAAGCAGGATGCCGCCACCGAGGCCAACGAGGCCTCGTACCAGCTGCAATTGGCCGAGAACGCCCTGGCCCAGGCGCTGAACGCCAAGACCCGCTTCAACACCTACACCAATGCCGACGGCACCAACGTCGACACCAACGTCACCGCGCTGAACACCGCCTATGACGACGCCCTGGCGGCGCGCAACGCCGCTTCCGCCGCCAAGGATCAGGCGGTGGCCGCCAACGTCACGGTTCAGGCCGCCGTAACCATCGTCGCCGCCAAGGCGGCCCTGGCCAATGTGGACACGGCGCTTTCCGACGTCACCACCCAGGCCGCCCTGGCTCAGACCAAGGCCGACCTCGCCAGTTCCAAGGCCGCAGACGTGGCCAGCGCGGTGGCCACCGCCGCCAAGAACGCCGTCGTCAACACCTACGCCGCCGCCGCCGCCGCCGCCGCCGCCGACGCGGTGACCAAGCTGGCCGCCGCCAAGGCGGCGCTGGCCGCCATGAGCCTTGCGTCCAACGCCACCACGGACGTGAACGCCGCCGCCGCCGCCGCCCTGGCCGACAAGACCGCCGCCGCCGCCGCCTATGGCAGCGCCCAGACCAAGCTGGCCCTGATCGACACGGTGGCGACGGGGGTCAACACCCTGGGCGGCTCGACCGCCGTCACCAACGCGGCCAAGAGCATCGCGTCCCTGCAGTCCCTGGCCCAGGCAGGCGTTTCCGACGCCCAGCAGGACAGCCAGAAGGCCACCAACAATTCCGACCAGGCGCAATACGTGGCGACCGGCGCCGCCGCCAAGCACGAAGCCCTGGTTTCCGCCCAGGCCGCCCAGGATGCCGCCGCCGCCGCCGCCGCCACCGCCGCCGCCGAGGCTGCCGCCTCCATCGCCGCCAAGCAGGCGGTGCGCGCCGCCGCCGAGAGCCAGGCCGAGACCACCGCCGCCGTCATGCGCGACGAGGCCCATACGGCCGCCGGCAATTCCGCCCTGCTGAGCTACAACGCCGGAACGCAGACCGGCCTGGACACCGCCGCCAAGACCTACACGGTGGCCAACGCGACGCAAACCAGCGTCACCGTCACCGACGCGGTGACCGCCGAGATCCAGACCTATCTGGATTTCTGGTCCGGCAACCTGTCCAAGGTCGCCGCCGACGCCGCCCTGGCCAAGACCTACGCCGATCTGGCCCAGGCCAAGTTCGACGCCGCTGTGCTGGCGGGGACGGGCTACCAGCAGGCCGCCGACGAGATCGCCTCGGCCGCCACCTACCTCACCACCGCCAAGAGCGCCGCCGCCGCCGCCGCCGCCCTGGCCACCACCGCCGCCGATTACGCTACCGCCGCCGATTCGTGGCGGGCCGGCACGCTGATCAGCAACCGCATCAATTCAGGCGCCGCCACCACCACCGCCACCACGGCGTGGACATCGGCCAAGAACGCCTATGACGCCGCCTATACCGCCGCCGCGTCGGCCCGTTCCGACGCCGATTCCGCCCTGGTGGCCCAGGCTTCGGCGAATGCGGCCCTGGTGTCGCAGCAAAGCTCGCTGCATACCGCCCTGTACAAGCTGCTGGATGCTCTCGGCCAGACCCCGGCCTATGCGCCGAACCATACACCGGACTCGGAATTCGTGGCCGGCCTGGTGACCAAGGTCAACGCCTATGCCGGAACCTCGCTGTCGGCCTCGGCCACCGAGGCGCAGATTTCCGCGGCCCTCACCGCCAAATGGAATGCGACGCCCGGCGATCTGGTGCAGTCGGCCTGGCACGACGCCTATGATTCCGCCTACAACGCCTATGTCAACGCCGCGACGTCGTCGGCTCAGGCCGATTCCGCCGCCACTGCCGCCGTAAGCCGCTCGGACAGCCTGCAGACCCAGCTCGACGCCGCGTCCGCCGCCTTTACCCTGGCCCAGAACAACCTGTCGTCCGCCGCCGCCGCCCAGACCTCGTCCGAGACCCTGGAAATCGCCGGCGAACAGGTGGCCGAGCGCCAGGCCGACGCCCTGCTGGAAGACGCCCGCAGCCATTCCGCCACCTACCTTGCCACCGCCACCACCGAGGCCTCCGAGGCCGCCACCCATGCCGCCACCGTGGCCGCCAAGGCCGCCGACGCCGCCACCGCTTTCGGCGCCCACGACACCGCCGCGCTGACCACCGCCATCAACGCGGCCACCACTGCGCGCAACGACGCCATCGCCGACGACACCTCCGCCGCCGCCGCCGTCACCGCCGCCGACAGCGCCCTGGCCGACGCGCTGACCGCCTACAACCTGGCGAATACCACCATCTCCAACCTGGCCAATGCCCAGTCCCAGGCCAAGGCCGCCTGGGAGCAGGCGCTGGCGCAGGCGCAGGCCGATTATGCCGAGGTGGTGGCCTTCAACGCCGAGGTTCATCGCCTCTACGACCTGACCCACGCCCGGCGTCTGGCCGCCGACAACGCCTTCTCCCAGGTCGAGGCGGTGCAGCAGCAGTTCAACGCCGCCAACGCCGCCGACGCCGCCGCCGCCGTGACGGCGGCCACCGCCGCGCTGGCCAAGGCCAATTCCGCCGATACGGATGCCGACACCGCCTACGCCAAGGCGCAGCAATCCGCCAACCTGATCGACGGCACCGCCAATGACGGCGCCGGGGTGACCGATGTCCGCACCAAGTTCAACGACGCCTATACCGACGCCACCGGCCGCGTCACCAGCCTGACCACCGCCATCAACAACGCCATTGCCACCCTGGCCGGCATCACCGGACAGGACAAGACGGCGGCCAATGCGGCGATCGCCGCCGCCCAGACCGCCATCACCACCGCCAATACCACCCTGTCGGGCCTGAGCGCCCAGGCCAATACCGCGCTCACCCAGGCCAACACCGCCGCTTCCAACGCGCAGACCGCCGACAACAATGCCGGCAGCGCGGCGGCCAACGCCCTGACCGCGAAGAACAACGCCGATACCGCCGCCGGCCTCAGCGATGCCGCGACCGCCAAGACCGAAGCCGCCGCCGCCGCCGCCGCCGCCAAGTCCGCCGCCGATTACGCCGCCACCGCCCAGTCCGAGGCCGCTATCGCCGCCTCCAAGGTGTCGCTGGTCGCCAATCTGCAATCCCAGGCGGGCACCGCCGTGTCGGGGCTGGCCGCTCTGGTCACCACCGCCGTCAACCAGACCACCATCTTGTCGGCGCGGGCCTCCGCCACCTCGTCGCACGCCACCGCGACCACCGACCGCGGCACGGCCCTGACCGACAAGGACGCCATCGTCGCCGCCATCGGCACCTCGGGCACCGCCAACAGCGAGGCCGGCAAGCTGGCCGCCATCACCGCGCTTTACAACACCTGGGTCCTGAACAAGACCGCCGCCACGTCCGCCGATCCCCAGGCCTACGCCCTGATCGACGCCGCCTACAAGCAGGCCATCCAGGCCGACGCCATCGCCACCGCCGCCAAGACCAAGGCGCTGGACCTGTTCGACAAGGCCAACTCCACCTTGGACGTGGAAGGCCAGCTGACCGCCGCCGCCACGGCCAAGGCCGCCGCCCTGGCCGCCGTGGACGCCCAGGACGCGCTGAAGGCCGCCGCCGACGCCAAGGCCGCCGCCGATCTGGTCGCCCAGTACAAGGCGCTGATCGCCTCGGCCAAGGCGACGGTGCTGTCGGTCTACGATCCGGCCTCGCCCAATGCCGGCACCATCGCCACCCAGCTGGCCAGCGCCAATACCGCCGCCACCTCCCTTGCGGCGGCCACCTCGGCCAAGACCTATGCCGACGCCGCCGCGACTGCCGCCGCCACGGCGGCCGCCCAGGAACTGATCGCGACGGACAAGGCGGCGCTGGCCAAGACCGAGGCCGCCGCCGCCGCCGCCGACGCGGCGTCCGCCGCCAACACCATTATCGCCAATCCCACCGCCAACATCTCGGCGCTGATCACTTCGGCGGCGGCCCATGCCGCCGCCGCCCACCAGGCCTCGGTGGACGCCGCCGCGGCGGCCGCCCTGACCGAGACCGCCAAGACCACTGCCACCACCGCCTACAATTCGGCGGTCACCGCCGCCACCGGCCAGAGCGCCGGGTCCGCCGCCCAGGGCTATGTGACCAAGGCCCTGGCCTCGATGAACGCGGCCACCGCGTCGGATTCCGCCGCCGACATCGCCGCCGCGGCCGCGTCCGGCGCCGATTCCAAGGCCGCCGCCGCCTCGGCCGCCGCCGCCCAGGCCGCCACGGACGCTACCGCCGCCCTGGTCAAGGCCATCGACGCCATCGAGGGCGAGGTCGTCTCCCAGGCCGCCAAGTCCGAGGCCGACAAGACTCTCGCCAATGCCCAGTACGCGGTGGCGCGGGATGCCTACGACGACAGCAACGCCGGCACCACCACCGACATCCATGGCCGCCTGACCACGGTCATCGGCAACATGCAGACCTGGTACAGCGACCATCTCTCCGTGCTGGGCACGGCGACGCTGGCGACGCTGTCCACCCTGATCACCAAGGCCGGGGACCTCGATGCCCTGGCGGCCGCCAAGGTCGCCGCCGCCAACACCGCCGCCGGTCTGGTGACCGGGGCCGACAGCGCCATCGACCAGAACGTCATCGACGTGGGCGTTCTGTCGGGCAAGACCACTCCGGTGTCGGCCGACTACACCGCCGCCCTGACCGAGCGCACCGATACCGCGACCCAGCTCGCCATCGCCGACAACCAGACCGCCATCGCCAAGGCGGCCGCCCAGGCGGTGCTGCAGATTCAAAGCAACGTGGGCGCTATCGAGGACGGCTTCACCAATTTCAAGAGCCAGGTCGGCCAGACCATCAAGGCCCTGAACGAAGCGGCCGTGAAGACCGCCCAGACCAACGCGGCGGCCGTGGCCGTGGCCGATGCCGGCAGCGTCAACGAGAACATCGGCGTCACCACCAATTCGGTGACCGTCAACGTCCTGGCCAACGACAAGCATTTCGACGGCAGCGCCTTCGATTCCAACACCGCCCTGGTGGACGACAGCGTGGTGATCTCGGCGGTGGGCAGCGCCGCCCACGGCACGGTCGTGTTGGTCGGCAACACCATCGTCTATACGCCCAACAAGTATTTCTCGGGCACCGAGACCATCACCTACACGCTGACCGACACCGCCACCCTGAACGTTGCCCAGAGCAAGATCGAAAGCACCGACGCCGCCGTGAAGACGGTCAGCAGCGTGTTCACCTCCACGGGCACGCTGACCATCACGGTCAACCACATCAACGTGCCGCCGACCGTTTCGGCGATCACCGTGGCCGGCGTGGAGAACACCTCGGGCACCCAGACCGTGGCCCTGTCGGCCAGCACCTTCACCAACTCCTATACCGACCTCAACAACCAGGCGCTGGCCAAGATCCAGATCACCGGGCTCACCAGCCACGGCACCTTGCTGCTGAACGGCACGGCGGTGACGCTGAACCAGGAGATCACCGCGGCGCAGCTGGGCAACCTGACCTATCGCGCCGACCGCTACTACAACGGCAACGACACCTTCCAGTGGAAGGCCTCGGACGGCGAGGTCTATTCCACTTCGGCCGCCACCGCCACCGTCAGCCTCCAGGCGGTGGCCACGGCGCCGACCGTCACCACCACGGCCGCCACGGGAACGGAATCCACCGCCAGCACGGTGCAGATTCCGCTGTCCATCACCGTGGCCGACGCCGATACCAGCGACGCCATCTCGTCCATCGTGATCACCGGCGTTCCGTCGGGCGCCAGCCTGTCGGCCGGCACCATGACCAGCACGGGAACCTGGAGCCTGTCGGCCGCCCAGCTGACCAACCTCAAGCTGATTCCGGCCCAGTACTTCAATGGCGGCATCGATCTGACGGTCACGGCCAATTCCTGGGACATCGCCGACCACGCCGTCACCAACAAGACCGTCAAGACCCTGCATGTGGACGTGGCCCCGGCCATCACCGCGCCGACGCCCACCCTGATCTCCGCGTCGGATTCCGAGGACATCACGGGGGCCGCCCACACCTACGCCATCGGGATCAACAATCCCAAGCCGGACACCTCGGATTCCTACAGCCTGATCAAGCTGACGGGCGTGCCCACGGGTGCCACGCTGTCGCTGGGCAACACCGCGCTCTCGGCCGTCAACGGCACCTATACCCTGTCGTCCAGCGACGACCTGTCGAGCCTGAAGCTGACCACCCCGGCCTATTTCAGCGGGACGGTCAATCTCAGCGTCTCGGTGCAGGTCACCGACCATGCGCTGAACCAGACCTTCACCAACGTGCTGCCCTTCGTGATCGCGCCGCACGCCAACCAGGCCCCGGTGCTCACCGCCGGCACCGCCTCGTTCGGCACCACCGAGGATAGCCCGAAGACCCTGAGCGGCCTGTCCATCAGCGATTCCGACGCCCTGGGCGGCGCCCAGGAGCGGGTCAGCCTGTCGGTCGGCCATGGCAAGCTGACCCTGGGCGCGCTGACCGGCCTGACGTTTAGCGTCGGCGACGGCACCAGCGACACCTCCATGGTGTTCACCGGCACCCAGTCGGCCATCAACACGGCCCTGGCCGGCCTCAGCTACACCAACGATTCCGCCTGGTTCGGCAGCGACACCCTCAGCGTCGGGGTCAACGACCTGGGCAATTACGGCACCGGCGGCAGCAAGACCGCGTCGGGCAGCTTCGCCATCGCCGTTTCCCACGTCAACCACGCGCCGACCATCACCAGCGCGGGCGCGCTCAGCGCCAACAACCTGGTGGGCGGCACGGGGGCGGTGACGGCGTCGGATATGGACGTCATGGCCGCCGACACGCTCAGCTACTACATCTGGAACGGCGCCAGCACGCTTGTTTCGACCATGACCGCCGGCGGCATGGGCACGGTGTCCATCAACCCCACCACCGGCGTCTACACCTATCTTCCCGGCCCCACCTACATCAACTATCCGGTGGGCACCGCGTCGCACGTGGACACCTTCCAGGTGGTCGCGGTCGACAGCGCCGGCGGCACGTCCAGCGTCCAGACCATCTCGGTCACGGTGAACTATCCCGGCACCGGCTCGGCGGCCAACGAGACCTTCTACGCCAGCAGCGGCAACGACACCATCATCGGCGGCGGCGGCACCGACACCGTGATCTTCGCCGTCAGCGAGCCGACGGTGTTGGCCACCATTTCCGCCAATGCCGGTGGGACCATCACGGTGGCGAGCTCCAATGGGGGGACCGATTCCCTGGTGGGCGTCTCCACCCTGGGCTTCAGCTCCGGTGGTCAACAGGTGACGGTGAGCGGCACCGCCGGTAACCAGACCCTGACCACGGGCATTGGCGGCGATACCATCAATCTCGGCTCCGGCTTCAAGGGCATCAGCCTGGGCGACGGCGACGACACGCTGACCGTGTCCGGCGCCGACCTGGGGACCATGACCCTGGTGAGCGGCGGGGCGGGGGCCGACATCCTGAAACTGACCGCGACGCCGACTTTCGTCGCCGATACGGCGCTGGCGGGGATTTCCGGTTTCGAGACCCTGGCCCTGGCCGCCAGTTCCGCCGAGACCACCCTGTCGCTGGGCGCCACGGGCCAGGCCATCGGCCTGCAGATGGTCGACGCCTCGGCGCTGACCGGCAAGGCCACCGAGACGGTGGCGTCCGGCCTGTCGGGCAATTTCACCATCAAGGGCGGCTCGGGCGCCGACACCTACGTGGCCCCGGCCAACGCTTCGGGCACCATCACCGTCATCGACACCGCCGGCGTCAACGTGCTGGACGGTTCGCACGTTTCGGACGCGGGGCTGCGGGGCGCCCGGCAGGTCGGCAACGATCTGGTCATCGACCTTGCGGGCGGCGCCGGTGGCGGTCAGGTGGTGGTCAAGGACCAGTTCGCCGGAGCGGGCATCCAACACATCCTGACCGGCTCCACCCATTCGCCCACCGTCAGCGTGGCGAGCTCGCTCTCGGGCGGCACCCTGAGCGGCACCGCCGGCGACGACATCTTCGCCTTCAATTCCGCCGTGACCACCATGATCGGCGGCAGCGGCGAGGACGTGTTCTTCGCGGGCGCCGCCGATCAGGTCATCTACGGCGACACGACCATCGCCAGCGGCACCGGCAGCAACAGGCTCAGCTTCACCTACCTGACCGGTCCGGTGACGGCCTCGCTGGATTCCGGTACGGCGACGCTGACCGGCGGCGGTACCTGGCACAGCAGCTTCTACGACATCGACGAACTGGAAGGGTCGAGCGCCGCCGACAACCTGACCGGGCGCACCACCGGCTGGTCGGGCCTGGAAGGCGGGGCGGGCAACGACGTCCTGACCGGTTCGGCCACCGGCATGGTCGTGGCCAGCTACAAGCACGCCGGGGCGGGCGTCACCGTCAATCTGAGCGGTGCCACCTGGAGCGGCGCGTCCTCAGAACGGGGCATCGAGTCCTATTACGTCAACGGCGTCCTGACCTCGGGCACCGACACCCTGAACAACATCCACGGCGTCAAGGGCTCGGCCTTCGCCGACAAGATCAAGGGCGGCGACGACACCGCGTCCGGCGTCTACTATGACCTCGCCGGTGGCGGCGGGGCCGACACCCTGATGGCGGGCGCCGGCAGGACGAACTTCCGGGTCGGTCTGGCCGACGGCGCGACGGTGACCGGTGGAGCGTCGTTCGACACCGTCGCCTTCGAGGACTTCACCTCGGGCACGCTGAACAATGCGGCCGCCTTCGCCCATGTGAGCGGTGTGGAGGGCCTTCGCCTGTCCGCCGGCACCGCGGCCCTGGCGGTGACGCTCGGCGCCACCGCCGCCGCCGATGGCGGCATCACGCAGATCGACGCCTCCGGCAACGGCACCGACGTTTCGCTCAACGCCTCGGCCCGCACCGGTGCGGTGACCCTGTCGGGCGGCCTTGGCAACGACACCCTCACCGGCGGTTCGGGCAACGACGTCATCAACGGCGGGGCGGGGACCGACGCCGCCGTTTTCCACGGCAATCTGGCGGGCTACCGCATCAGCGCCGCCAACGGCGCCATCACGGTGACCGACACCGACATCACCAACGGCAATGACGGCACCGACACCCTAAGCGGGGTGGAGACGCTGGTGTTCGCCGACCGGACGCTAAGCCTTTCGACGTCTGTCACCGGCGCCCCCGCCATGGGGGCGGCCAACCAGGTCAACCTCACCGTCGCCGATGTCCAGGACGTCTCCAAGGTGTTCCGCCTGGCGGACGGCGGCTATCTGGTCACTTGGCAAAGCTTCGGCCAGGACAATCCCGGCCAGTGGGGCTCGATCGCCCAGCGCTACACTGCCGACGGCAGCAAGGTGGGGGGCGAGTTCATCGTCAACCAGACCGTGGCGGGCGAGCAGCGGGACGCGCAATTCACCCAGTTGACCGATGGTAGGATCGTCGCCGTCTGGCACAGCGACAACCAGGCCGGCAATCCCAGTTGGGGTGTCTATGGCCGGGTCTTCGACGCCGGTTACCCGCTTACCGGCGCGGCCGGAACCGAGTTCGTGCTCAGCGTCAACGGCAGCGCCTCGACCCTGAGCGGCATCCAGGCCTGGCCGTCGGTGACGGCCACGTCCGACGGCGGCTTCTTCGCCACCTGGCTGAGCGACAGCTTCAACGGTACCGCCCTGGGCGGCCAGTACACGTTCGGGCAGCGCTTCAATGCCGCCGGAACCCCGGTTGGAGCGCAGCTCCAGATTTCCGACGCTCCGGGCGGTTATTTCGTCAAAGCCGCCGCCACCTTGACGAACGGCGACGTCGTGGTGGGATGGGAAGCGGCCGACGGCAGCTCCAACGGCCTTTACGCCCGGGTGGTGGACCGCGACGGCAATCTGGGTACGCCGTTCCAGATCAATTCCCAGACCACGGGGCAGCAAGGCGGCGGGCAATTGGTGGCCCTGGCCAATGGCGGCTTCGCCGTCGTCTGGCACAGCGACCCCGGCCTCGACAACGCCTTCGACATTTATTGCCGGGTGTTCACGGCCAGCGGCACGCCGGTCAATACTCCGGAAATCCTGGTCAGCACCACCAGCAACGGTTGGCAGGGCTGGCCGTCGGTCGCCGCCCTGCCCGACGGCGGATTCATGGCGGTGTGGGACGATTTCAGCTCGGGCGTCAACCACTACGTCCGCGCTCAGCGTTTCGATGCCGCCGGCCTGAAGGTCGGCAGCGAGATGCAGCTGACCACGGACAGCGCGGCCGGGTATATCAATATGTCGGTGGCGGCCCTGAACAGTGGCGACGTCGTCGTCTCGTTCACCAAGGTGGGAAGCGGCGGCAACCAGGACATCTTCACCAAGCTGCTGTCCAGCAACGTCCTGACCGGTTCGGCCCTGGCCGACACGCTGGACGTCGGCAGCCGTTTCGCCACCATCGACGCCGGCGACGGCAACGACGTCATCAAGTTGAGCGCCGCCGACCTGGCGGCGGCCACCACCGTCCTGGGCGGCAACGGCGCCGACACCCTGATTCTGTCCGGCGGCGGCACCCTGGGACCGTCTCAGCTGGCCAAGCTGGGCGGGGTGGAACAGCTCAACCTGACCGGTTCGGGAACGTTGGGGCTGTCGCTGGGGGCGGGCACCGGCCTTGCCTCCATCGATGCGTCGACCACCACCGGCACGGTGGCGCTGGACGCCTCGCAGGTGTCGACCGGCATGACGCTGGTCGCCGGCGGCGGCGTCGCCAGGATGGCCGGCGGGACGGGTAGCGACACCCTGATCGGCGGCAGCGGCAACGATGCCTTCGACGGCGGCGCGGGCAGCGACCGGGTGGTCATTGGCGGCGCCATGGCCGGGTATCAGCTGGGCGTGTCCGGCAGTTCCGTGAAGGTCATGGACGTCAACACCGTGGACGGCAACACCGGCACGGATTCCCTGCGCGGCGTCGAGACGCTGCAATTCTCGGACGGGACGCTGACCATCAGCGGCGGCACGGCGGTCACCGCCACCGGTGCCGCCAGTCAGGTCAACACCACCACCGGCGACAATCAGTCCCTGCCGGCGATTACCGTGCTGAAGGGCGGCAACTATCTGGTGGCGTGGCGCAGCGACGCACAGGACACCGATTCCGCCGGCACCTACGGCCGGATCTACGATGCCAGCGGCCAGCTGCTGAGCGGCGAGATCCGGTTCAACCAATACTTCACCGCCGACCAGTGGGGCGTGCAGGTGGCGCCGCTGAACAATGGCGGCTTCATGGCCGTCTGGCACAGCGGCGGCCAGGATGGCGACAATTACGGCGTCTACGGCCGTATTTTCGGGGCCGACGGTGTCCCCGTCGACAACGAGTTCAGGGTCAACAACCAGGCGGCCGGCTGGCAGGGCTGGCCGTCGGTGACGGAGCTGGCCAACGGCAACATCGCCGTCGTCTTCACCGCGGCCGAAGCCTATGGCGGCCAGACCTTCACCGGCGAGAAGCTGAACTGGGCGAAAATCTACAACGACACCGGCACCACGGTGGTGGCCGAGTTCCCCGTTTCCCTGTCCAATGCCACCATTGCGGGCGACGATCCGCATCCGGTGGTTGCCTCGCTGGCCGATGGCGGTTTCGTGGTGACCTGGATGGCCAATGCCGGCAGCGACAGGAACATCGTCGGACATCGGTTCTCGGCCAACGGAACCTCCCAGGGCGGCGATTTCGTGATCAACGCCGTGACCGCCGATTCCCAGATGGGGCAGCAGGTGGTGGGGCTGGCCGGCGGCGGCTTCGTCGCCGTGTGGCAGAGCCTTGGCCAGGACGGCGACAATTACGGCGCGTTCGCCCGGGTGTTCGACGCCAGCGGCAACCCGCTGGGCGGCGACATCCAGGTCAACGCCACCGGAGCCGGCTGGCAGGCCTATCCCGCCGTGACGGCGCTGCCCGACGGCGGCTTCCTGGCGGTATGGGACAGCCATCCCGCCAACGGCACCGACTACACCGTCTATGCCCAGCGCTTCGACGCCCAGGGCGGCAAGCTGGGGACCGAGTTCGCGGTGACCAGCGACGCCTATGCCGGCGAGCGCCATCCCATGGTGACCACCCTGGCCGACGGCAGCGTGGTGGTGACCTGGACCGGGGCCGACGCCACCGGCAGCGGCGTGTTCTCGCGCCACTACACCATCGACTACGCCACCATCACCGGCGGCGCGGGCAACGACACCATCTACCTGGCCGGCGGCCATGCCAACGTTCTGGACGGCGGCGCCGGGCTCGACCGGCTGGTGGGCGATGCGGGGGCCAATACCTTCAAGCTGAACGATCTTTCCAGCGGCGACACGGTGACCGGCGGGGCGGGCGACGATTCCCTGGTGCTGTCCGTCACCGGTACCGCCTCGGTGAGCATGACGGATTCCGCCTTCACCAATGTGAGCGGCATCGAGACCCTGGACGTGGACGCCATGACGGCGACCACCCTGACCCTGGGCACCAATGCCACCGCCGCCGGTATCGGGTTGCTGGACGCGGCGGGCTCCAGCGCCGGCGTCACCATCAACCACGCCAGCGGCACCAACACGCTGTATATCTTCGGCGGCACGGGCAACGACACCATCACCGGCTCGACCCTGGCCCCCGGTGCGGGGGACGTGGTGGACTTCAGCTACGCCACCGGCGCGCTTTCCGTCAACCTGTCCACGGGAACCGCCTCGGCGCTGGGCGTCGGCACCGACACGCTCAGCAACATCCATGCGGTGGTGGGCGGCAATTTCGGCAACACCCTGATCGGCTCGTCGGGTTCCGACATGTTCTTCCAGGTGGCCAATTCGGTGCTGGGCGCCAACAACACCTTCATCGGCGGCCAGGGATCCGACACCCTGATCCTTGGGTCCACCGTCGATCTGCGGGGCGCTACCGTGTCCGGGATCGAGGTCATCGATTCCCTTGCCGGTGGGCTCAACCTCACCATGAACATGTCGCAGCTGACCAGCTGGGCGCAGTCCGTCCAGACGGAAGGCAGCGGCATCTCCGTCATCAATTTCGGCACGTTCTCCCCGACCTCCCTGACCGTCAAGATGGATGTGGCGGGCAGCCTGAACGGTCTGATCAGCAACAGCCAACTTGCTTTCGCCGGTACCCTCGAACGCCTGGTCATCGATGGATCGGCCTTGGGCACCGCGCTCAACCTGAGCGAGGACGCCAATTCGGCGCCCGCCTTTACCGCCCTGGGCGGCAGCGGCAACGATACCCTGACACTGACCCAGGCGGCTTGGCTGGACGCCAACGACACCCTGAATGGCGGTGCCGGGTCGGACACCCTGGTGCTGGCCGCCGGGACCAACGACATTTCCGCCGGCACGGTGAGCGGCTTCGAGACCATCACCGCCGGCTCGGGCACCACCAGCCTGACCGCTTCCATGGCGCAGCTTTCGGGCGTCACCCTGAACGGCGGCGGTGCCGGGGCCTCGCTGACCCTGGGGGTCCAGTTGGCCGATGGCGGCGCCACTTTCGACGCCAGCAGCCTCAACCTGGCGAACTGGGGGGCAGAGGACGCCCTGCGCGTCACCGGCGGGGCCGGCAACGATTCCATCACCGGCTCGGTCCAGGGCGATGTCTTCGTGCTGAGCGGCGGTATCGACAGCATTGACGGTGCCGGCGGCACGGATATCCTCGACCTCAGCGCGTTGACCACCGGCGTGACCGTTGACCTGAGCAGCGGTACGGTGATCACCGGCAGCGGCACCACCACTCTCACCTCGGTGGAGGGCGTGGCCGACGGCCAGGGCGTCGATACCTTGACCGGCTCGGTCGGTAACGACCTGTTCCGCCTGCATGGCGGCACCCACGAGGCCGATACCATCAGCGGCGGGTCCGGCAACGACACGGTGCAGATTCTCTCGAGCGGCGACCTCAGTGCCGTGAAGTTCAGCGGTATCGAGACCCTGGCCATCGCCGGGGAATACGCCACCGTCACCACCAGTGCCGGCCAGTTCGGGGCGGACCTGCCCACCTCGCTGGTGTTGGATTCCATAGGCCTGCCCAACGGCAGCCGGCTGGAGATCGACGTCACCTCGGGCGCGTTCAGCACCACCGGCTTCACCTATGCCAGCTGGGGCGCGCTCAGTAACTGGAACAGCCCAGACGGCAATTTCGTCAAGCTGAACGCCTCGTCCGCCTCGGGCGCGGTCACCCTGACCGGCGGCACCGGGGCCGAGTACATGTTTGGCTCCAGCTTCGACGACACCATCCAGGCCGGCCAGGGCATGGACAAGGTCATCGCCGGCGGCGGTAACGACACCATCCTGCTCTACGCCAATGATTCGGTGAGTGGCGAGAGCATCGACGGCGGCACCGGCAATGACACCATCTTGCTGCAGGGCGGCAACAATCTGCGCGGGGTGAGCATCACCGGCGTCGAGACTCTGAGTCTCAACGGCTATAGCGCCTTCATGGATGTGGCATCCGTTCCCACATCCACCTTCTCGGTGGTGGCCGGGGCGGGGGTCGACACCTTCGCCCTTTACGGCGACGAGACCATCGGTACCGATTTCCGGAGCAAGCTGGGCTACCTCGCTTTCACCGGCTTCAACGGCGCCGGCGGCGACCGGATTTCCTTTGTCGGCGGTTCCGGCAACGACGTCCTGAAATCCACCCTCAACATGGATGTCCTGTCGGCGGGGGACGGCAACGATACCCTGATCGCCACCGGCGGTGCCGACACCATGCTGGGCGGCGAGGGTGACGACGTCTTCGACTTCACCGTCAGCACCCTGAGCGTGGGGACCAACTCCTCCATCGACGGCGGCAATGGTTACGACACCCTGCTGCTGAGCGGGACCGGCCTGTCGGGGATGGGGTATTATAACTTCGGCGGCAGTTATCTCACCCAGATCACGGGAATCGAGAAGTTCCAGCTGGGCAGCGTCGCCAATTACTACTTCGACGGCGGCGTGCTGAGCGGCCAGACCATCGAACTGGCGGGAACCAGCGCCTATACCCTGACTCTTCAGGGTTCGGCCACGGTGATGGACATTTCGCACTTCACCTTCACCGGCACCCAGCCGACCAAGGTGAACTTCACGGTCACCGGCTCGTCCGCCGCCGATTACACCCTGGTGGGCCATGACGGCGCCGACAGCATGTCCGTCGTCACCTCGCTGACCGGCAACCACACCTTCATCGGCGGGCTGGGCAACGACACCATCACCGGCAGCACCCTCAGCGCGAACGATATCGCCGTCTATGCCGGCCCTGCCGCCGGCTACCGCATCGTCGGCGGCGCGTCCAGCATGGTGGTCACCGACACCGACACGGTCGGCCTGAACGAGGGTACCGATACCCTGACCTCGGTGGATGTCCTGCGTTTCAGCGACACCACTTTAGGAATCGCCGGCAGCGATACCAACCTCACCGTGACCGGCGGCGTGGGCGGCGACACCTTCACCGTCGGGGCCGGAGTGGTTTCGATCGAGGGCGGCAGCGGCACCGACGTGGTCACCCTGGCCCATGCCACCAGTGCCAACACGGTGCTCGGCACCAACGGCACCACGCTCACCGCCGTGGTGAGCGGCGTCACCACCACGCTCACCAATGTGGAGACCCTGGTCCTGTCGGACGGCGTCAGCATTCAGGCCGGCTCCACCTCCATCATGGGCGGCAGCGGCAACGACGTCATCACTCTGGGCGGCGGCTTCACCTATGCCGATGGCGGTCTGGGCAACGACACCCTCACCGCGACGGGCGCTTCGCCCGTCACCCTGGATGGCGGCTCGGGCTCGGATACCCTGGTGGGCGGCAGTGGCAACGACCTTCTCCGGCTGTCCGATTTCAGCGCCGGCGATTCGGTCGATGGCGGGGCCGGCAGCGATACCCTGAAGCTGACCCTGTCGGGTACGGCGGCGCTGACCATCGGCACGGCGGCCCTGGCCAATGTCCACAATGTGGAATCCCTGAGCCTGCAGGCGACGGGCGGGCCGGTTTCCCTGACGGTGGGAGCGGGGGGCTTCAACGCGGTTGACGCCAGCCTCAGCACCGCCAACGTGTCGTTCAACGCCTCGGCTCTGGCGGGCGGGGCGACGTTCGCCGGCGGCAGCGGCGCCGACACCTTCGTCGGTGGCGGCGGAATCAACACCTTCTCCATCCAGGGCGCGGCCAACACCACCATCGCCGTCAGCGGCGGCACCACCACGGTCACCAAGAACGGCGGCCCGGCCGACACGCTTTCCGGCAGCAACATGTGGGTGGATTACGGCGCGGGCGACCATGTGTCGATGAATTCCGGCGCCAGCCAGATCATTGGCGCCTTTGCCGACGACAATCTGGTGGTCGGAGCCGGGGTGAGCTATGCCGACGGCAGCTTCGGCAACGACACCGTCACCCTGATGAGCGGCGGCCAGACCCTGGCCGTCGATGGCGTCGAGACCCTGATCGGCGGCACCGGCGACGACAAGGTGACGTGGAACGCCATGTTCACCGGCGGCTCTATCGATCTGGCCGGCGGCAACGACACCCTGATTCTCACCAATCTCAATGCCAACACCCTGTCCGACGGGGCCTTCGCCAACGTCCACGGCGTCGAGACCCTGACCCTGGCGGGCGGGCTGTCCTCGGCCTGGCTCAACCTGGGCGCCCAGGCGGCGGCGGCGGGAATCGCCACCCTGAACGCCTCGGCCGCCACCGGCACGGTGAGCGTCGACGCCTCGGCCATGGGGACGAATCTGACCGTGCTGGCCGGCAGCGGCACCACCAGCGTGACCGGCGGCAGCGGCACCGGCGACGCGGTGGGCCTGCAGTTCGCCGAAAGCGCGGCCACCATCAGCGCCACGGGCAGCACCCTGTCGGTGACGGGCGGCGGCTCGGTTTTCGCCTCGGGTGTCGAGCAGTTGCGCTTCAGCGACGGCAAGACCCTGGGGGTGACCACCACCGGCGGCACCATCACCCTGACCGGCGGCAGCGGCGCCGACGTCCTCAATGTCGGCCAAGGCGTCAGCAGCGTCGATGGCGGGCTGGGCAACGACACCATCACCTCGCAGATCACCGGCGGCACCATCGTTCTGGACGGCGGTTCGGGGTCGGACACCCTGATCGGTGGCACGGGCTCGGAGATTTTCCGCCTGTCCGATTTCAGCGCGGCCGATTCGGTCAGCGGCGGGGCGGGCTCCGACACCCTGACCCTCAGCTTCACCTCGGGCGGCGTCATCGCGGATGGCGCTTTCGCCAATGTCCACGGGATCGAGTTCATGGCGGTCTCGGCGAGCGGAATCGCCGCGTCGATCACCATGGGAAGCAACGCGCTGAATTCCGGCATCCTGGCCGTCGACGCGGCCTTCTCCACGGCGGCCGTCACCCTGAACGCCCTGGCGGATTCCGCCGTGCAGACCCTGATCGGCGGTTCGGGGGCCGATACCCTGATCGCCGGCAGCGGCGGCGACACCCTGACCGGCAATTCCGGGGCCGACGTCTTCACCTTCAGTTCGGGCACCGTCTCGACGGCGGCGTCCACGGCGGTGATCACCGACTTCGTCGGCGGCACCGACAAGATCGATCTGTCGGCCGGCGGCGCGCTGACCTATGTGCAGGCCATGCCCTGGCAGGGCTCGGCCGCGGCCACCGCCGCTCTGCTGAGCGGCCTGGGCGGCGGCACCCTGGTCGGCTTCATGACCAACGGCGTCGACGGCTGGCTGGCGGTCAAGGGCGGCACGCTGGACGGCACCCTGATCAAGCTGGCGGGCGTGACCACCCATCCGGCCCAGGCCGACATCACCGGGGTCACCGGCGTCTATGGCGGCGCCAATCCCACCCTGATCGCCGAGCATCAGGCCGTGGCCTTCAACGGCCACAACAACCTGTCGTCCCTGGCCAATATCAGCACCCAGACCGACAACGTCACCATGGAAGCCTGGGTCAAGTGGGACGGGACCAATCACGGCAACATCCAGTTCATCGGCTATACCGGTAACGGCTCGACCAGCGGCTATGGCCTTTATGCCAGCACGACCGGCAACCTCGGCTTCATGGCCGCGGGAAATCTGGTGTCCGATCCCTCCAGCGCCCAGTTGATCGCCGGCAAGTGGCAGCACGTGGCGCTGGTTCGTACCAACGGGGTGTTCAGCATCAATCTGGACGGCGTGCCGTACGGAGTTTCGGGAGCCAGCGTCGGCGTCAACGCCATCAATGCCGGTGCGGACCGCACCTATGTGGGCAACGCCGGCAACGCCGGTAACGAGGGCTTCCACGGCGAGATCGCCGATTTCCGCCTGTGGAACACGGCGCGCACCGACGCCGAGATCGCAGGTTCCATGAACCGGGTGGTCACCAGCAGCGATCCCGATTGGAGCGCGCTGGCCGCCTATTGGCGCATGGATGCCGGAAGCGGCACCACCATCGCCGATTCCTCGGGCCACAACTATGCGGGCGTGTTCAATGGCGGCGGGCTGAGCGGCCCGGACCAGGCCCAATGGATCGACGACGGGGCGTTCGCCCTGTCCAACACGGTGAACGGGCATGTGCTGGTGGATTCGCCCCTGCCCGTGACCCTGACCATCGCCGGCGGGGCCCAGGCTCCGACCGAAGGCAACGTGGTCCTCAATCAGGCGACCGGGACTTGGCAGTACACGCGCAGCAATTACCTTGCTGCCAGCGACCGCTTCGTCGTGGTGGCCGACAACGGCTTTGGCGGCGTCACCCAGCAGACCATCACCCTGTCGTTCAACGACCAGCCGGTCCTTGCCGGTGGGAACGTGAGCGTGGCCTCCATCAGCGAGGACCCGGTGAGCAATTCCGGCATGCTGGTTTCGGCCCTGACGGCCGGCCAGGTGACCGACACCCTGATGGGGACCAGCCACGGCATCGCGGTGACCAATGCCTACAGCCCCAATGGCATCTGGCAATACAGCCTTGACGGTGGCGGAAGCTGGGCCGCCATGGGCAATACGCTGGCGCCCGCTTCGGCCCTGGTCCTGGATGCCGCGGCCAAGGTGCGCTTCGCGCCCAGCCCGAATTTCAGCGGCAACGCGACCTTCACGTTCACGGCCTGGGACGGCACCGACGGCGCGGTCTCCGGCAGCATTCAGAACACCTCCATCTATTCGGGGACGCTCAGCCCTTATTCCAGCAGCCAGGCCACGGCCAATATCGCCGTCACGCCGGTGGAAGACCCGCCGGTGTGGCAGGGCGCCATGGTCGGCGGCTCGACCGTGACGTCGTTCGCGGTCGCCAATAGCGGGGCCGCCACCGGCAATCTGCTTGCATACGACCCCGACATGGACGCCGTGACCTTCACCCTGTCGGGCAGCACCAAGACCGCCCACGGCACCGTGACGGTCAACGCCAACTCCTTCAATTACCAGGCCGACGGCGCCTATGTCGGCAGCGACACCTTCGTCGTCAACGCCAGCGACGGGCACGGCAACGTCGTCGCCCAGACCTTTACGGCCAATGTGGGCTATGACGGCCACACCATAGCCCTGGCTCCGCCGTCCCTGACCATGGGCCAGTCGGGCACGTTTACCCTGAACGAGGCCTATCTGCGTCCCATGGACGGCATCCAGGTGGGCGATTCCAAGCTGGTCTACACCCTGGGCTCGGTCCCCGGCGATGGCACCTTGCTGAAGAACGGGGTGACCCTGGCGGCCGGCGGCACCTTTACCCAGGCCGACGTCAACGCCGACCTGATCAAGTACGTGGCGGCGGGCACCACCGGCACCTCTTCGTTCAACTTCACCATCAGCGACGGCGTCGGCGGCACCATGGCCTCGGCCAGTTCGGTGTCGTTCACGGTCAACGCCACCAACGCCGATCCGGTCCTGACGGTGGGAACCTCCGTCTTCGCCGGCCGGGGCAGCGTCTTGAACATTCAGTCCGGCACCATGGGGCTGAACGCCACCGATTCCGATGGCGGCCCGGCGTCGCAGCTCAGCTATATCGTCACCGATACCCCCGATCACGGTGCACTGGTGATCAACGGCCGCGTCCTCGCGGTGGGCGACGCCTTCAATGCCAGCGACATCAATGTCGGCGGCACGTTGGGCCTCAACTACTACAACGACGGTTCGACCTTCACCTCGGATTCGTTCCAGGTGCGTCTCAGCGACGGCCAGAACACCCTGGCGCCGCAGACCGTTTCCATCTACGTGCAGCCCGTCAACCAGGCGCCCGTGGCCGGAACCGGCGCCGGTTACGCCATGAGCGTGAACGACAGCTTCACCAACGCGCTGACCGTCAATGACGGCGGCAAGCTGGCCTTCGACGACGCGGTGACCCTGGAAGCCTGGGTCAAGCCGCAGACCTCGGCGACTCTTGACCAGATGCATGCCGTGGTGGCGCGCGGCGTCACCGGCGGCGGTGTCGAATACGGCCTGTTCGTCAAGGAAGGGGCCACGGCCGGAACCTACACCCTGGTCCCGGTGGTCGGCGGAAGTGCGCTGACCGTCACCGGCGCCACCACCTTCACCGGCACCTGGCACCACGTTGCGGCCAGTTTCGACAGCGCCGGAGTGGTGACCCTGTACCTGGACGGCGCCGTCTACGGCACGGCCACCATCGCCGCCGCGCCGCTGCCGGTCAGCGACAACGGTTCGCTGGGCATCGGCCAGCCCATCGGCAATCTCGGCTACCCCTATAACGGCCAGATCGACGAGGTTCGGGTGTGGCACGGCGTGCGCACCCAGGCAGAGATCGCCGCCAACATGAACGCCGAACTGCATGGCTACGAGTCTGGCCTGTCCGGGTACTGGCGTCTCGACGGCACCATCTCGAACGCCGTGGATTACAGCGTCAACGGGCTGCCGACCACGGGCAGCGTGGTTCCCGTCATCGCCGAACACGGCGGTCCCACCTTCACCGTCAGCAATGACGGCACCTTAAGCGGCACCCTGACCGGAACCGATCCGGACGGCCAGACGCTGACCTATTCCATCCTCAACAGCGGCACCATCAGCGGCCAGCCCAGCCACGGCGTGCTGACCCTCGATCCCGCCACCGGCCATTTCGTCTACACCCCGGATTACGGCTTCTACGGCACCGACAGCTTCAAGTACACGGTCAGCGACGGCAGCCTGACGTCAATGCCGGCGGTGGCCAATCTGGTGGTGCAGAGCCCCGGCAACCACGCCCCCATGCTGCGCGGCCTGTCGGTGGACAACGACGCGGCCTATCTGAACGGCATGGGCGCCTACGTCGCCGGCCCGCTGCTCAAGGAAGAGACCGGCAACTTCACCCTGGAAGCCTGGATCAGCACCCGCGACAACACCAATGGGACGCAGATCATCGTCGGCCAGGGCAACAGCACGGCCGGCGGGATCGGCACCTTCGCCCTGGCGCTGGTCAACGGCAAGCTGACCTTCCTGTCGCCGGACACCTATTCGGCCAGTATGTGGACGCTGCAGGGCAGCGGCACCCTGAACGACGGCCAGTGGCATCACGTGGCCGTGGTCCGCGATGATGGCGTCTACAGGCTTTACGCCGACAATCAGGTGATCGACACCGTGGTGGTGGCGACGCCTACCGCCCAGCCGGCGGCCACCGATCTGATGATCGGCGGCATGCACAGCGGCGGCCAGGCGGTCGACAACACCACGACGTTCCGCGGTCTGATCGACGACGTCCGGGTCTGGGAGACGGCGCGCACCGGCGCCGAAGTGGTGGCCGGCAAGAGCCTCGAGCCCAATGGGGCCGAGACCGGCCTGCTGGGCGCCTGGGCCTTCGACCATGTAAGCGGGTCCGGGCTGGTTCAGGCCGTCAACGCCGCCGGGCCGGATCTGGTGCCGGTCGGCAACGCGTCCATCCCGGATGTCATCGACAGCCAGGCCATGCATTTCAACGGCACCAA